>JANOWT010000225.1:0-26896 GCA_031418115.1 Gemmatimonadota bacterium | reverse complement strand
TTCATCACGAGCCGCTTGAGCGCGGCCCAGTGGCTGATCCAGGCGATCGAGCAGCGCCGCCAGACGATGCTCAAGGTGATGCACTTCATCGTCGACCGGCAGCGCGAGTTCTTCGAGAAGGGTGAGCAGTCACTGCGGCCGCTCACGCTGCGCGAGGTCGCCGAGGCGATCGGCATGCACGAGTCGACCGTCTCGCGCGTGACCAACGAGAAGTTCGCACAGACGCCGCGCGGCGTGCTCCCGCTCAAGTACTTCTTCTCGAGCGCGCTCAAGAGCTCCGACGGCGAGGACGTCTCGGCACGCGCGATCCGCGCGACGATCGAGAAGCTCGTCGCCGAGGAAGACCCCAAGAATCCGCTCACCGACCAGGCGCTGGTCGAGTTGCTCGAACGCGACGGCGTACAGATCGCACGGCGCACCGTCGCCAAGTATCGCGACCAGCTCAAGGTGCTCCCGGCGCGGATGCGCAAACGGCTCTGACCACATGACCGCACTCACCTCACAAGTGCCGACCGCTCTGACCAACGTGACCGTCGTGCCGCGCGTCTCGATCCTCGTTCCCGCGAAGGACGAGGCCGAGAACCTGCCGCTCTTCCTGGAACTCTGCGCCGAGATGATCGCGCAGCAGCAGGTGCCGTACGAGGTCGTCGTCGTCGACGATGGGTCCAAGGACGACTCGCCTGCCGTGCTCGAGGCGCTCACGCGCAAATACGCCTTCCTGCGCACCGTGCGGCATCGCGCGCAGCGCGGTATCGCCGATGCGCTGCGAAGCGGCTACCTCGAAGCGCGCGGCGAGATCCTCGTCTTCTATCCGGCGGACCTGCAGTTCAAGCCGGAGGACATCCCGCGACTCGTGGGCCCCATTCTCGCCGATGAGTCCGACATGGTCACCGGCTACAAGCAGGGCCACTATGACAAGGCCTTCGTCTCGGGGATCTACAACCGGCTCTCGCGCTCGCTGTTCGACGTGCCGGTGCGTGACCTCAACAACGTGAAGGCCTACCGTCGCGTGATAATGGACGAACAGCCGGTGCGCCCCGACTGGCACCGGTTCATGATCGTGCTCGCGCACGCCAAGGGATACACGGTCACCGAGGTGCCGGTCCCTGTGTATCCGCGCCATGCGGGGAAGTCGAAGTTCGGCCTCTCACGCATTCCGGTGGGAGTGCTCGATCTGCTCGCCGTCTGGTTCGAACTCCGGTTCGGTCAGAAGCCGCTGCTGGCGTTCGGCATGCTCGGCGCCGGCCTCTTCGCGCTCGGCGTGCTCTCGGGCATCGCCGCGCTCGTGATGCTGCTCACGGCCGGCATCGGGCTGCGGTGGGTGTGGACGCTCATCCAGACCTGCCTGCTGCTCGGTTCGATCTTCTTCGCGACCGGGCTCCTAGGTGAGCAGGTCGCGGTGACGCGCGCTGAGCAGGCCGAGCTGCGTCGGCGACTCGACGAGTTCGTCGCGCGTCAACGGACGCCGTGAGCCAACGCGTCACCGCTCGCGACGCCGAGGGCGCCTCTGAGAGCGGCGCCGTGTCAGGTGCCACGCGAGGAGCGGGGCGATGGATCGCGTGGCTCGCTGGCACCCTGGTCATCGCGGCGGCGCTCTGGACGCTTCGCGGGCAGTGGCGTACGGCGGCCGAGGTCGCGAGTACGCTCAGCATCGCGTGGGGCACCGTATTCGCGTCGAGCGCGATCGTGCTCGGCGCGTACTTCATTCTGATCGTCACCTGGCGTGAGTGCGTCGCCGACGCTGGCGCCCCGCTCCCGTTGGGCGAGAGCGCGAGGATCTGGTTCGTCTCCAATCTCGCGCGGTACATCCCTGGTGCGCTCTGGCAGATGGGCGCGCTCGCCCTGCTCGCGAAACAGCAGGGCGCGTCGGTGTCCGCCGCGACGAGTGCAGCTCTCGTGCTCACGGTGGTGAACACGCTCTGCGGACTCGCGGTGGTGCTGACGCTTGGGAACAGCCTTGCCGCCGCCCCCGTCACGCCCTGGCTCCCCGTGCTCGCGGCGGTCGCCGGACTGGCTGCACTGCGTTGGGTCGCGCCGCACATCGTGCGGTGGCTCGCGCAGCGAACGGGAAGGGAACTGCAGTTGCCTGCGCTCAGCAATCGCATGTTCCTCGCGGCGATCGGCGGATCGGTGGTCTCGTGGCTCGCGTACGGCGTCGCCTTCAATCTCTTCGTCGCTGGGATCATGCCGGGCGTGGAGCTGTCCGTCGCGGCGGCTGTCGCGATCTATGCGGGATCATACCTCGCCGGTTTTCTCTCGCTCGGTCCACCAGCGGGCATCGGTGTCGCCGACGGCGCTCTCGTTTGGCTGCTGACCGCCGGCGGGATCGCCACGCCGGGAGAAGCGGTGGTCATCTCTGCTCTCACACGCCTCTGGCGCACGGCGCTCGAGATCACACCGGGGCTCGTGTACCTGGCGCTTCAGCGGTCGCGCGGCAGCCGGATCCCGTAGCGCCCGAGGAACAGCACCAGCTCTTCGGTGAGAGGCGATCCGCGGCGACTGCGTGTCCGTCCCGCGACGTCGAGCCAGAACACTCCCGACGCACGCAGCTTCACCAACTCGTTCGCATCGAGAACGCGTTCGCTGAGCACGGTGTCCCCGCCACGCAGACTCGCCGGGAGAGCGCCTCCGTCGGCCTTGAGATGCAGGAGCCGATAGCTCTTTCCGGCGGCGCGGTACTCGCGCAGCTCGCCGGCCGTGACGCGCACCTCCTCGTACGCGAGGTACCGCTCGAACTCCGAGAGCATCGTCGCGACCATTGCCGCCCGCGCCGCGGCATCGGGCAGCTTGGGGAACTGCGGCGCCGAGCGGATCACCTTGGCCGGCGTGCCGACCGCGAGCGAATAGGGCGGGATATCACCGGCGACGAGCGAGTTCGCACCGATCACCGAGCCGTCGCCGATCGTCGAGCCCGGCATCACGAAGACGCGCCACGGCAGCCAGACGCTCTTGCCGATCGTGACCGGCTCATACGTGACCGGGTAGCCATCCATCTGATTGAGCCAGGCGCCGTGCGAGAAGATCAGACAGTGCCCGCCGATGCCGGAGTCGTCGCCGATGACCACGGGCTTCGTCGGATTGATATTGGTGTTCTGCAGGATGATCGTGCGGTCGCCGAGCTTGAAGAGCGATTCCGGCAGTGCGGGTCCACCGACGAAGACCTGCTCGCGGATGCGAGCATCCTCACCGATCTCGATCCGCTCGCAGCTCAGGTAGCTCATGGTGCCCACGCTCGAGTGCCGGCCGATGCGCACATGGCGCCCCTGCACGACCGCGAGCAGACCGATCTCCACGTCGTCATCGATCTGCACGTCGCGCCCGACCACCGCGCTCCCCATGCCGAACTTGACGCGCGCACCGATCCGGTACCCGAGAAAGGTCCGGTAGGCGAAGCCCCGCAGCGGGCTGGGCATCCAGCCGAAGAGCAAGAGGTGCGCGATCGGCAGTCGAGCGCGCGGGACGAGCGACGTCAGGTAGGGCTCCCAGTGAGGACGTCGAAGGATGCGCCGCCTGTGGCGCACCCCGCAACCCTTCCGGTAGATTGACCTCACTCTCTCCCCTCCGATGATCGCGCTACCTGATCCGACGACACTCGATCCGCGCGAACGCCATACGCTCGCGTACCTCGTGGACGCGTCGGGGCTGCTGATCGCCGAGGGTGAAGCGCGTGCGCAGGCCGTACGACTGCGAGTGACGCCGCTCGGATCCGCCGCCGCCGATCCCGCCGCCGATCCCGACGCCGTCCTTCGAGCCCAGGCGCCGGTCGTGATTCCGCACCGCGACGGCGAGGTCGATCTCCCACGCGAGTGGCTCGCGTTGGCAAGCGACGTGCTCACCATGCGCAGCGACGGCGCCTCGGCACCTCGTGACAAGCATGACCGCCCGACGAGCGCCTCCAACCGTCTCGTGAGCGCTGGAGTCGAGCGGTGGCCCGTGGTGTCGCTGATGGCACAATCCCTGCGCAACGCGACGATCGCTGCGGCGGGGGAGCGACCCTGTTTCACCGTCGATCCATGGCCAGAGGGAAAGCGCTGGGCCGCAGCGCTCTCGCACGACCTCGACGTCGCGAGTCTTTGGCCGGCATTCACCGGTCTCCGCGTCGCCGAGCTCGTGGGCAAAGGGGACTTCGCTCGAGTGCTGCAGGTGCTCGGCGCGGCGACCGCGCGACTCCTCTCGGATCCGGTACGCGCCGGCGTCGATGCCGTGCTCGATGCTGAAGCGACGGTGCACGCGCGATCGACCTGGTTCATCATCTGCGGCACGCCGACGCTCGCATCGTTCCGAAAGGGAGATGTCACCTACCTGCCGGAGTCGAAGCGGGTGCGCGGCATCGTGGCGCGGATCCTCGCTGCGGGGCACGAGGTCGGTCTGCACGGCAGTCTTGAGACCGTGCTCGATGGATCGACGTTCGCGCAGCAGCGGTCCCGACTCGAGTCGATCACGTCGACACGCCTCAGCGGAGTGCGCCAGCACTTCCTTCGCCGAGTCGTTGGAACGACCGAGCGCGCCATGAGCGACGCCGGCTTCACCTACGATTCCACCGCTGGCTTCGCCGACCGCAACGGCTTCCGCTCTGGACTCGCCGACGTCACACCGGTGTGGGACGAGGCGTCCGGCAGTGCGCTCGCACTGGAACAGGCTCCGTTCTGCTGGATGGATCGTGCGCAGAGCAAGTATCAGGGCGTCGAGGAGCCGGACCGTTGGGTCGACGACGCGCTCGAACTCGCCGCGCGCTGCGAGGCGGTGCAGGGGCTCTGGTGCGGGATCTGGCATCCGAATCTCACGCCGGAACTCGGGTTCCCCGGAGCGCCGGCCGCGTACGCGCGGCTCGTGCAAGCGCTCGCCTCGCGCGGCGCGTGGCTCGCGCCGCTCGACGCTGTGGTGCGGTGGCGTGTGGCGCGCCGCTCGCTGCGCGCCACCGCGGTGCGCGCGGACGGCACGCCGACCGTGCACGGCGTGCCCGACGCAGTGCACGGCTACGCCACGGTCACGCCCGCGTGAGCCGGCGCCTGCGCGTCCTCGCACTCGCGCACGCCTTCCCGCGTACCGCGGACGACCCGGTCGGTCTCTTCGTCGCCCAACTCGCCGTCGCTCTTCGCGACGAGGGGATCGACACGACCGTTCTCGCACCGAGCGCCCTTGGTCTCTCCGCGCGCGACACCGTGCACGGGATCGACGTGCGACGCTACCGCTACGCGTCGCGCGCGCACGAGACGCTCGCGTACACCGGGACCATGGGTGATCAGGTGCGGGCGAGCTGGTCGGCGCGCCTCGCCTTCGCGGGGCTCATCGGCAACGGCGTGCGTCATGCGCTCAGGATCAGCGACGAGATCGGGGCGGACCTGCTGCATGCGCACTGGTGGGTGCCCGGCGGTGTGATCGGCGCAGCGGTGAACGCCATCACGCGACGGCCGCTCATCACGACCATGCACGGCACCGATGTGCGGATGCTCGACTCAGGGCTCGGACGGCGGCTCTACTCACTGGTCGCGGCGCGCTCGCATGCGCTCACTGCCGTCTCCACCTGGCTCGCAGCGCGCGCGACCAGAGCGGGAGAGAAACCAGTCACCGTCGCGCCGATGCCGGTGCGTGCCGAGGACTTTCCCGCAGGGCCAGCCGCGCGCGAGCCCAAACTACTGTTCGTCGGCAAGCTCACGGAGCAGAAGGGACTGCACTTCCTGCTCGACGCGCTCGCCCGGTGCCGCACCCGCGCGACGCTCGAGGTGGTCGGCGCCGGCCGCGTGGACGACCGCGCACTGCGAGCGCAGGCCGAATCGCTCGGCATCGCCGACCGCATCACGTGGACGCCCCTCCTCCCGCAAACCGAGCTCGCGAAGCGGTATCGCGAAGCGCGCGCGCTCGTCATTCCGGCGATCGAGGAGGGACTCGGACTCACCGCCGTCGAGGCCGCGCTCTCCGGAACGCCGGTGATCGCGTTCGCCTCCGGTGGTGTGGTGGACGCCGTCGTGGACGGCGAGACCGGGATCCTCGTTCCGGCTCGCGACACCGACCGCCTCGCCCTGGCGATCGACCGACTGGTCATCGACGCATCGGAGGCCGCGCGCATGGGTGGGGCGGGGCGCCGCTTCGCCCTCGGGCGCTTCAGCGCGGGTGCCGTCGCCAGCACCTATGCCGAGCTCTACCGCCGCGCCGCCGACGCATAGTCAGTCGGAGGCCGGCGCGGCGAGCAGAATCAGTCCCGCGCTCCCATTCCCCGGGGCGCTCATCCGGGGCATTTTTCAAGGATGCATTCCGACGATCTTTCTAGCCCGGCGCCAAAGCGCGCCGGACTCTGGGCCACACTGGTGTACGCGGTCGCCGCGCTGACCCTCGCCTGGCCCGCACTGCTCGGCCGCTTCTTGGTGAGCCCGATCAGTGATCAGTACATCGGCGGGTTCCCGGTGCGCAGCTTCGCCGCGCAGGTGATGAACGACACGGGCGGCTTCGCACTCTGGAATCCGTATCTGTTCGGTGGCATGCCGTACGTCGCCGCGATGCACGGCGACATCTTCTACCCGACCTTCCTGCTCCGATTGGTCCTGCCGGTGGACGTCGGCATGACGTGGGGGATGATCCTCCACCTGTTCCTCTGCGGCATCCTGACGTTCGCGTTCCTGCGGTCGAACCGCATGTCGTTCTGGGCGTCGCTCGTCGGAGGGCTCGCGTTCATGATGAGCGGCCCGATCGCAGGGCTCGTCTCGCCCGGACACGACGGCAAGCTCTTCATCTCGGCGCTCTTCCCGCTCATGCTGCTCACACTCAACTGGGGAGTGCGCGACGGCAAGCAGTGGGCCTGGGGTGTGCTCGCGCTCGTCTCGGGATTGGGCGTTCTCACGCCGCATCCGCAGCTCTATCAGTACATGCTCTTGGGCGCCGGTGCCTACGGCCTGATGCTCGCGTTCGGCGGCGAGACCAAGCTCCCTACTCCGACGGCCGTCGCGCGTCTCGGGCTCTCGCTCGGCGGCATCCTGTTCGGATGGCTGATCGGCGCGATCCAGTACCTACCGGTGTTCGAGTACATCCCGTGGTCACCGCGCGCGGGCGGCAAGGGTTGGGATCACGCGGTCAGCTATTCGATGCCGCCCGAAGAACTCATCAACGGCTATCTGCCGCAGTTCTCGGGGATCCTCAACGACTACTGGGGTCGGAACGGGATCCATTTCCATTCCGACTACATCGGCGTCGCGGTCCTCTTCCTCGCGGTCGCCGGCTACTTCTGGGGACGTCGCGCCGAGTCGCGATTCTGGCTCGGGTTCTTGATCGTGGCGGTGCTCTGGTCGCTCGGTGGATTCACGCCGTTCTATGAGCTCGTGTTCGCGATCGTGCCGGGGGCCAAGTTCTTCCGCGCGCCGAGCACGTTCTTCTATCTCGCGATGTTCGCGATCTCGGTGTTCGCGGCGCGGGGTACTGAGCGGTTGCTGTCAAAGGGTTTTTCGCGACGCTATCTCTACACTTGGATCGGCTTCGGCACGGTGATGTTGCTCCTGGCCGTCACCGGCGGACTGCGCGCGGTATTCCTGGGAGTCGTGCCCGAAGGGCGCATGCAGGAGTTCAGCGACGCGACCGCACGCGGCGCGATGAGCCTGGGTGCGGTGCGTTCGCTCTTCTTCGTGCTCGCGCTGGTCGGGTTGGCCGTACTGTTGGAACGCAAGCGCGTCACGACAGCGATGGCTGCTGCAGCGCTCACCGCGCTGATGGTGGTCGACTTCTGGAGCGTCGAGCGCCACTACTGGACCTTCTCGGCACCCGCATCAGAGTTGTACGCCTCGGACGCGATCATCGACTATATCAACGCGCAGCCTGAGCCCGGACGCACCTTCGCCACGCTGGTGGCGGCGCCTCCAGCTGGCCGAGACCCGTTCCTCGCCGGCGACGCGTACATGGTGCACGGCATCCGTCTGGTCACGGGCTACCACGGCAACCAGATCGGGCGCTACGACAAGCTCTATGGCGCCGACCGTGGCATGGCGAACCTCGCCAACCCGGTGTTCTGGAAGGTCGCGAACGTGAAGTGGATGATCTACAACGACTCGATGCCGATCATCCCCGGACTCGAGCGCGTCATGGGGCCGGTCATGAATGCCGCCGGCACGCCCGTCTGGCTCTTCAGGGTGCCTGGCGACAACTCCGCCGCCTGGGTCACACCGGCGATCATGAAGCAGCCGGACGATGTCGTGGAGTCGGCCCTGAGCGACCAGCGATTCCCGGCGGCGAGCATCGCGCTCTTTTCGCCCGAAGCACCGGTCGAGGGACTGACGCTCACCAAAGCGCCCGACCCACTCGCGATCCGCGCCACGCTCCCGACGTACGACCCCGGACATATCGTCGTGGAGCTCAGCGAAGCCGCGCCCGCAGGCTCAGCCCTCATGGTCTCCGAGAACTACTATCCCGGCTGGAGCGCAACGATCGACGGCAAGCCGGCAGCAGTCCATCGCGCCGACCTCTCCCTCATGGGCGTCCCGCTCCCTGCAGGCGCACGCAAGATCGAACTGACCTTCACGAGCGCGAGCTTCGAGCGCGGCAAACTGATCACACTCGCCGCGATCGGGTTGTCCCTGCTCGCGATCGGGGCAGGGGTGCTCGTCCAAAGGCGTCAGCATGCCTGAGCGGGCCCTCGTCATCACCCCGACGTACAACGAGCGGGCCAACGTCGCCACGCTCATCGAACGCGTCCTCGCGCAGGATCCGCAGATCGAGATCCTCTTCGTGGACGACAACTCACCCGACGGCACGGGTGACCTGATCGCAGAAATCGCCGCGACCAACTCGCGCGTCCACCTGATGCGGCGTCCCGGCAAGCTCGGACTCGGCACCGCCTACCGCGACGGATTCCACTGGGCGCTCCAGCGGGACTACGAGTTGATCTTCGAGATGGACGCCGACTTCAGTCATGATCCGTCGCACCTGCCGGAGTTCATCAAGGCGGCGGCCGGCGCCGATTTCGTGCTGGGCTCCCGGTACCTGGACGGGAAGGTGACCGTGATGAACTGGCCCATCACCCGCCTCATCCTGAGCTACGGGGCGAACATCTACGCTCGCTGGGTCACAGGCATGCAGCTCTGGGACGCCACCGGCGGCTTCAAGTGCTTTCACCGGCGCGTGCTGGCGGCCATCGACCTCGACGACGTGCGGTCCAATGGGTACGCCTTCCAGATCGAGATGTCATACCGTGCAATGCGGAAGGGATTCAAGCCGGTCGAGATCCCGATCGTCTTCGCCGACCGCACCGAGGGCGAGAGCAAGATGAGCGGCCACATCGTCCGAGAGGCGGTCTTCATGGTCTGGCGGCTCCGCTGGTGGGCGATGACCGGCCGCGTATGAGATTCTGGAAGATGTCTGGGTCGGGCAATGATTTCGTCTTCGTGGACGCCCGCGGTGACGATCTCCTGGCCAAGCGGACCTCCGACGCCGAGTTCGTGAGGCGCGTTTGCACACCGCACACGGGCGTCGGAGCTGATGGGGTCGCGATCATCCAAACAGCTGCCGAGCAAGACTTTAAGCTCACCTACCTCAACCGTGATGGCAGCGTAGGTGAGCTCTGTGGCAACGCCTCACTCTGCGCGACACGTCTCGCAGTCGAACTGGACATCGCCAGCGCATCCGGTCTGACGTTCGCGACCGACGCCGGCACGATGCGAGGGCGGATGCGCGACGGGCAGCCCGAGGTGGACCTGCAGCCGCCCACCGGCCTCAGACCTGACGCCGGGATCTCCAAGTTGTTCGGAGAGCACAACTTGGGCTTTGTGAACACGGGGGTTCCGCACCTCGTCGTGCGAGCCGACGATGCCAACCTCATTGAGATCAGCAGCCGCGGGCCGGAGCTCCGCTACCACGAAAGCCTTGAGGCGGGCGCCAACGTGAACTGGATCTCCCCAACCCCCGACGGCGCTTGGCGCATGCGGACTTACGAGCGTGGCGTGGAGGCCGAGACCCTGGCTTGCGGGACCGGGGCGGTGGCGTGCGCGGTCATGCTGAGCGCCTGGGGCGAGGCCGGCTCGGTCACTCGGCTCGCGACACGATCGGGACAGGTCCTCACGGTGACTCTGCGCGAGTCACCTGAGGGAGTTCGACCGTCGCTCGCTGGAGATGCCCGGATAGTATTCGACGGATCACTCCGCGAAGTCTGATCCGGAGCAGTAAACGGCGGGGAAATGGCTGACGAAGGTGGAAAGGTGACCGAATGCGGCGATTTCCACAGCGCTTCTTGAGATGTAGTTTACATAATACATATTATACGTAATGTACGGACGGACAGACGAGACCTCGGAGCTGTTCGGTTCGTGCGCCAGTATCGCGGCACCAGGCTCCCCCATACGCGAAAGGCCTGGCAATATCAGCCAGGCCCTTCATGTAAAGTGTTACTTGAGGTCCGTCCCTGCGGGCGACTACGGCTTCGCGTTCGCCTCGCCAAGACGAACCTTTGCTTCACCGGCGAACGGCGAGTCTTCGCGGGCCGAGATCTCCTTGTAGAGCTTGGAGGCGCCGGCGGCGTCATTCGCGGCCATGAGGTTCCGCGCCTGTTCCATCCGGTACATGTCGGCGTCGACCGCGAACGCAGACGCCGCAGCAGCCTTGGCGAACGCAGCCGCCGCCTCGGCCGGCTTGCCCGAGTTCTCGAGCCCAGACCCGATCAGCCCCTGGATCCCGGCGCGAAGTGCCTTGGGGGCGCTGCCAGCCACTGCTTCGAGCTGCGCGATCCCCTCAGCGTTCTTGCCCTGCTCGAATAGGACCTGCGCGTTCAACATGGCGGCCTGCGTGCCGGCCGTCGTACCCTTGTACCGAGCGGTGATCTTCTCCAGCTCGGCCTGCGCGAGGAACTTGTTGCCCGAGAGGAAAGTGGCTTCGGCCGGGATGAAGGCGGCAGCCGCCTTCTCTTCCTTGATCTGCCCGGAGCGACTCCAGAGCCAGAATCCGCCCGCGCCCATGGCGACTACGATCGCGCCGGTGATGATCTGCTTCTGGTAGAGCAACCACGTCTCGCCGAGTGTCTCGGGTTCGATCGTCGGCATCGGACGTGCGGCTTCTCCGGTCTTGGTCATGCGTGCGTTTCGGGTATAGGGACTGACTCGCGCCGGCGGCTTGCACGGCTCGCGAGTGCGGAAAGCTAGTCGCGCGCCTTCTACATAAGAAGGCGCGCCATGCCCCCGGGCAGACTCGAACTGCCGACCTGCGGTTTAGGAAACCGTCGCTCTATCCACCTGAGCTACGGGGGCGTTCGTACACGGCCGAGACCGGGACGCATCAAACTAACAGGAAGACGACGGGGGCCCACCCCCGAAGAGTGAGCCCCCGCGTCGCCCTGCCCCACGAAGGGTCAGGGAGTGCGCGGCTTCGCGGTCCTGGTGCTCGAACCACCGGAGCTGCCGGCGCTGGCAGAACCGCCGGACCCGCCCGACCCGGAGCTAGACGATGCGCCTGCCGAACCAGAGTTCTGCGAGGTGCCCGTGTTGCCCGAGCGCGGCGACGCGCTGCGCGTGCCACCACCGGAACTTCCGCTGCTGCCGGACGAATAGCCGGAGCCACTCACCGCCCTTCCGCCCCCTCGATTTCCGGGATAATCGGATGGAGGAGCGGCCGGCCGCACGACCACCGGGATTCCCTGTCCCTGCCCGTAGCCGCCGTTGTAACCGCCGTAGTATCCACCGAAGAAAGGGTCGCGGTAGCCCCCGGCCCCGAAGACGCTATAACCGTACCGGCCATTACCCATGCCGCACGAGAACATCTGCAGGCGCATGCAGTTCTCCAGCATCGCGAGATCGTAGTAGCTGAGCATCGGGAATCCATTCGACCAGTAGAACGGATTCGAGTTCAACGACGACGTATTCATCGCCTCGCCAGTCGAGCGCGTCGCAGCCGCCGCCCCTTCAGCGTCGATGACGAAGCTGCTCGGGTACGACGCAGCGACCACGAGGTCGATCACCGGTGTGGCGACGCCCATCGACTCAAGCTCCGCGAGGTCGCGTGCGGAGACGCGGGAGATCGCGTTGCGCGCGTACTCCGCTTCTTGCACCTGCGGGGCCAGCGCTGCGCGGATGTCCGCCGGGAACGACGCATACGAGTCCACCGCGCGATAGAGTCGGACCCGCGCGTTCGCGACCATCGCGATGCCCGTGCCTCTCACCTGCAGCCAGAATCCCGTGGGAGTGATCACGAACGCCTCGGCGATCGTCTGCTGCGGTGAGTCCCCGCACTGCAACTGCGCGTCGACGAGGATCCGCTCACCGTCGGCACTCAGGCGGGCCTGCTCCCATCCGGTGCAACCCTCTGCCGAAACGGGAGTGCGCTCGCCGGTGAGTCGCAACGTGGACTCGGTCGCCTTGTCCTGCCTGTCGAAGCTCACGATGCGCAGGTCCCGAGCTCCCTCCGGGATCACGCAGACGCGGCCCTGCGACTGAATGCCGTCAGCCGCTTCCCAGCAGCCCACCCAAGCGAGACCTCTAGCGGTCGATGCCGGTGCGTTCTGCGCGAGGACCGGCGAGAGGAACGCCGACCCGCCAAGTGCCACTGCTGCGATCAGAAGAGTGCGCATTGTACGGTCCCCGTCAGAGACGAAGTGTGAGGCCGATCAAGGTGCTGACCCCCGAGAGGTTCACCTTGTAACCGGAGAAGTCGCCGTTCGGTTTGTCGCCGTCGCCGTTCGCGTGATTGTAGCGCAGCTCGCCCGTCAGGTTCACACGCTGATTGAGACTCCACTGCGCACCCGCGCCCGCCTGGACTACGCCAGCCCAGCCGGTCGTGCTGAGATTCTCACCGAAGACGTTGAGCGTCTGCAGGTCCACGAAGTCACCGACCTGTTGGAACTTGTACTTCATCACGCCGCCACCCAACGAGACGAATGGCACGAAGCGCGCAGGGATCCACGCGACCGAGCCGACCTTCCGGCCGCGGTCCGCGAGAAAGTAGCGTACGCTCGCGGTGATGGGAACGCGTGCGAGCTGCGTCGTCTGCTCGATCGGCAGGTCGTTGTTGTCGAGCCACTCTCGGTACTCGGACCGCGTCCTGCTTCCCGAGCGATCGACACCGAGTACGACCTCGTAGCGGGGTGCGACGGCGATGGTGAGGTCGAATCCGAAGTTGCCCGACGCAAAGTCGGAGCGGCCCAACGTGAGCTCTCGCCGGGCGAGTGAGAACACCCCACCACTGGCCAACGGCTGCGCGAAGCCTCCGTGCACAGTGAGCGTCGCGGCCGGTGCTTTGAACAGGAAGCCGTCACCGGACCCCGCCTGTGCCCCTACCGGTCCCGCCATGAAGGCGAACGCCAGGAACCCGAGTGCCGTCGCTGCGGCCCGACATTTCCATCGCAACGAACTACCTGTCATCACGACCGCACCTCCGTGGGGGATACCCACTGCTACTTGCGGTTCCCACCGGAGGTTCCGGTCGGAGACCCTGGATCAGAAACTCACCAATGTCTGCACGGTACAACCTTTGAGCCGTTCGCGCCATGGAAGGAAACTGAGGTCGATCACCACCCCCACCCCGGCGATGTCCGCTCCGCAACGGGCGACGAGTCTGAGAGCGGCAGCGGCCGTCCCACCAGTGGCGAGCAGGTCGTCGATTATCAGGGCGCGGTCCCCTGCCCCAAGCGCATCCTGGTGCACCTCGAGCGCGTCCGAACCGTACTCGAGGTCGTATCGTTCTGACACGCGTGTGTGGGGGAGCTTCCCCGGCTTCCTGAGCGGTACGAAGCCGACGCTCAGTGCCTGCGCCACAGGTGCCCCGAAGATGAATCCTCGGCTCTCGATCCCGAGCACATGCGTGACTCCGGCGTCCCGAAAACCTGCCGCCAGCGCGTCCGTGGTGCGACGAAAGAGTGCCGCGTCGAGTAGAATCGGCGTGATGTCCTTGAATGCGATCCCCGGTTTCGGGAAGTCAGGCACCTCTCGGATCGTACGCGCCAGGTCGGCGGCGAGCGTGTGGTCTAATGGTGACATTCGCATGTTCAGGCCTCGAAGCCGTGGGTTCCGATCAGCGGTACGAAGCGCATGGCGTCGAGCGTGGAGCGCTCGAATCCGGTCTCCGTTCGGCGAATCCGCATGAGCACCTGTTCGTCACGGCCGCCCACCGGCACGAGCAACTGTCCGCCCACCGCGAGCTGCTCGAGTAGCGGAGCGGGCACGTCAGGAGACGCGGCGCCCACGAGGATCGCGTCGTAAGGGCCATGTTCGGGCCAGCCGAGTGTGCCGTCAGCGACCCGCCGAATGACCTGTTCGATCCCGCACGCGGCGAGCGACCGCTTGGCCTCCTCGGCGAGTTCGGGAATGCGTTCGATCGTGAACACAGTCCCCGCCAGCCGCGTGAGCAATGCCGTTTGAAAGCCAGATCCCGTGCCGATCTCCAGCACCCGTTCGCGCCCAGTGAGCGCGAGCAACTGCAGGTACTTCGCGTGCACCCAGGGCTGGCTGATGGTCTGCCCGTGACCGATCGGCAGCGGCGAATCCTCATAGGCCCGATGATGAAGTCCCGACGGGACGAAGAGATGCCGCGGCACGTCGTCGAACGCCTTCAGCACGCTGACGTCGTCGATCCCCTTCTCCGCGAGTTCTTCGATGAGGCGGCGACGCGCCCCACCGAACTGCCGGATCACAGGGGCAGCCACCAGCGCGCCGAGTCGTCTAGGCGGTCGCGTGCGGTGAGATCGAGGTGTAGCGGCGTCACCGAGACGTAGCCGTCCTTGACCGCACGGAAGTCGGAATCCTCGGTGCCGCTCCATGCCACCGATCCGCCACCGATCCAGAGGATCTCGCGTCCCCACGGGTCCTTCATCTTGGTCAACGAATCGGAGAAGACGCGACGCCCGAGTCGCGTGAGCTTCACACCTTTCACCTCGGCCGCTGGTACTGCGGGGATGTTCACATTGAACAGCGTGTCAGCCGGGAAGTCCGGAAGCTTCGTGAGGTGATCGAGGAGCTTCGTGAGCGTGCTGACGTGATCCTCGAGCAGACTATCGTCCGACCGGAGCACGCGTCCGGCGAACGACACCGCGATGCTCGGCACCCCGAGCGCGAGTCCCTCCATCGCTGCGGCGACCGTGCCCGAGTAGAGCACATCCTCACCCATGTTGGGACCATGGTTGATCCCACTGAGCACGAAGTCCGGGCGGTCGGGCAACAACGCCGAGATCGCGACCATCACGCAGTCGGTCGGCGTACCGTCGACCTGCCAGCGCTGGTCCCCGAGCTGCACCGGCCGCAGGGGGTGATGCAGCGTGAGCGAGTGGCTCGTCGCGCTCTGTTCGCGGTCCGGTGCGACGACCCACACGTCACCGAGCGGGCGTGCCGCGCGCTCAAGGCATTCGAGACCGCGCGCGAGTATGCCATCGTCATTGCTGATCAGGAGCCGCATCGGGGGGAGTGGGTCAGTTGTTGGATTCGAGGATCTCAAGGATCCCCTTGAGGTCCTGCTCGAGGAGTTGCACGGTCTCGGTGTCGAGGCCCAGGCGCGCCGCCGGCCGCACCCCGCCGCTCTTGCGGTGCTCGTCGAGCTTCTGCTTGGCACCTTCGATCGTGTACTTCTCGGTGTAGAGCAGCTGCTTCACGAGGAGCACGAACTCCACCTCACGCCGCGTGTAGACGCGATTGCCCGACCGGTTCTTGGCCGGACTCAGCACGCGGAACTGGCTCTCCCAATACCGCAACACGTGCGGCTTGAGCTCGGTGAGATCGCAGACGTCTCCGATCGAGAAGAACTCCCGGACCGGCTCGCCTTTGGGCGCGCTCATTCGTGCTCGCCCTTGAGATCGCGCGTCATGAGCTCGACCAGTGCCCAGCGCGCCGGCTGCTTCTCGAACAGCACCCGATGCACGGCGTTCACGATCGGCATCTCGACCCCTTCGCGCTCGGCGAGGGCCTTCGCACTCTCGGTCGTCACCACGCCCTCAGCGACGGTCTCACGGCCCTGCAACACCTCCTGCAACGTCGCGCCGCGGCCGATCTCGAGTCCCACCGAACGGTTGCGCGAGAGCGAGCCGGTGCAGGTTAGTACGAGATCGCCCACGCCGGCGAGCCCGGCGAAGGTCGCGGGATCGGCGCCGATCTTCACGCCCAGCCGCGTCATCTCGGCGAGCCCACGCGTGATCAGCGCCGCGCGGGCATTGAATCCCAGCTGGAGCCCGTCGGCGATCCCGGTCGCGACCGCCATGACATTCTTGAGCGCGCCGCCCAGTTCAACGCCGATGACGTCGCGCTGCGTGTAGACGCGGAACGCGGAAGTACTGAGTGCCTGCTGCGTGAGCAGCGCGGCCGCCGCGTCGGTCGACGCGGCGACGACCGCAGTGGGCAGATGATGCGCGACTTCGAGCGCGAAGCTGGGACCTGAGAGCGCGACGATAGCGCGCCCAGGGATCTCGTGCTCCACCACGTCCGTCATGAGCGCCAGGCGTTCGCGGTCGATGCCCTTGGTCGCGACGGCGATGGTCGCCGACTGCGGCACCCAACGCGCCGACTGCGCTGCGACGTTGCGCAGCACATGCGACGGCGGCGCGAAGAGGACGAACTCCGCGCCGGTACACGCCTGCTCGACGTTGGACGTCGCCTGCAACTGCTGATGCAACGGCACGCCCGCCAGGAAGCGACGGTTCTCGTGCGCCGCATTCACCGATTCCGCAACGTCAGGTTCGTGCGCCCAGAGCATGACCTGATGGCCATTCTCCGAGAGCAGGCTCGCGAGCGCCGTGCCCCACGCGCCGGCGCCCATCACGGTGCACTTCATCGCGCTCCCCCCGCCTTGGGACTGGTGAGCCGCGGCTCAGTGCCGGCCCGGATCCGCTGGATGTTCGCGCGGTGCGTCCACACGACGAAGAGCGCGATGAGGCACGACGCAGCGAACACGGGTGAGTCCGCTCCGAGCGTGACGGCGACGGCGATCGGCAGCGAGAGCGACCCACCGATCGACGCAAGTGAGACGAGCCGCGACCGGTAGACGATCGCGGCGAACACGATGACGGCGAGACCGAGGGCCGCTGGTGCGAGCGCGGCGAACACGCCCGATCCCGTGGCGACACCCTTCCCTCCTCCCTTGCCCAAGAGGAAGATCGGCTTCGCGTGCCCTGCGATCGCCGCAACGCCGCAGGCGAGCCCCCACCAGAGTGTCGCGTTCGCGCCGCCCACATATGCGGGGTCGATCGCCGCCGGCAGGAGCACCGCCGGCAGTGCCCCCTTGAGCGCGTCGATCAATAGCACCACCGATGCGGCGCCCGCACCCAGCGTGCGGTAGACGTTCGTTGCGCCGAGGTTGCCAGAACCCACCGTGCGCAGATCGATGCCTTTCAGCGCCCGTCCGGCCAGGTAGGCCGACGGGAACGACCCCGCGACGTACGCGATCAGCTGGCGAGCGCCGGGTTCATTCTTCCTTCTTCCCCTTCTTGCGGAGGATGATCTTGAGTGGGTTGCCCATGAAGCCCCACTTCTCACGGAACCCATTGTGCAGGTAGCGCACATAGTGCTCCTGCAGCAACTCGGGATTGTTGCCGAAGACCACGATCGCCGGCGGTGCCGTCTCCACCTGAGTCGCGAAGTTGAGCTTGATCTCGTGGCCCGCCGCCTGTGGCGGCTGACGACGTTGCAGCAGTTCCTGCAGCGCTTCGTTCACCTCGGAGGTGGTGATGCGCTTGGCGCGCTCGGCCTCGACCTCGAGGATCACCTCGAGGATCTTGTTCACGCGCTGCCCGCTGATCGCCGACGTGAAGAGGAACGGCACCCACTTGAAGTAGGGGGCCTTTTCCTCGCACTCCTTCTCGAACTTCTGCGCCGTCTTGTCGTCCTTCTCCTTCAGGTCCCACTTGTTGACGACCATGATGAGTCCATGCCCGCTCTCCCACGCCAGCGTCGCGATCTTGAGGTCCTGGTTCTGCAGCCCCTCGGTCGCGTCGATCATCAGGATGCAGATGTCGGAGCGGTCGATCGCGCGGCGTGTGCGCAGCGACGAGTAGAACTCGATGCCGTCGTCGATCTTGGACTGCCGTCGCAGACCGGCGGTGTCGATGAAGATGAACTCGCGCCCGTGGAACGTGTACGGCGTGTCGATCGAGTCCCGCGTGGTGCCCGAGATCTCGGAGACCACGAGTCGGTCCTCGCCCAACAGGCGATTGATGAACGACGACTTCCCGACGTTCGGGCGACCGACGACGGCGATGCGGAGCGCCTCGGTGAGCGCCTCTCCGTCCGTCGGCGGGAGCTTCGTGACCACCAAGTCGAGCAGGTCACCTGAGTTCTTGCCGTTGGCGGCCGACACGGGGATCACGTCGCCGGCACCCAAGTTGAAGAACTCGAAGTAGTCGGAGCTCTTGGGATCGTCGACCTTGTTGGCCACGAGCAACCAGGGCTTCTTCGAGTTGCGCAGGAGGTCCACCAGGCGCGCATCGCTCGGATGCAGCCCCGCCTTGGCGTCGACGGTGAGCAGCATCAAGTCGGCTTCGGCGATCGCCTGCTTCACCTGACGCTTGATCGCGACGTCCATCGGCAGGTTGGAGTCCTCGATGATGCCGCCGGTGTCGACGAGCCAGAAGTCGCGGCCCTGCCACTGGGCGAGCGCGAAGTGACGATCCCGCGTGGTGCCGGGCTCGTCGCTCACGATCGCGTTGTCATCACCGATGATACGGTTGAACAGTGCCGACTTGCCCACGTTCGGGCGGCCGACGATGGCGACCACTGGGACGTCAGCCATTGGCCACGCTCCCTTCGAGCGCGCGGGACGGCTGCCCCTCGTGCTCGAGCACGTCGATGAAGTCGTACGAGGGGTAGACGGGCATCGGCAGCGACTCGCGGACGGAGACGAACGACTGGTCGTCGAGGAAGAGACCGCCGTCGTTGATCGTCTCAGCCGGGATCAGCGCGAGGTCGAGGTCGGTGCGGTCGGCGAGGGCGCGTGAGATATCGGCGCCAACGAGGAGGCCCGCCGTGGTGACGGTCGGGCCGAACATGGAGTTCACAGTGGGGATCAGGTCGAAGAACGCGCCGGTCGCGGCGGTGAGCTGGTCGAGCAGCTCGGGCATCAGGGAAGCCATCGCCGAACCGGTCACGACGCCGATCCGCTTGCCGTCGAGGCGCGGGAGTCGCGAGACGCCGTCGCGCACGCGGTCACGCAGCGAGGTCACGGCACCCACGCCGTTCTCGATCTGCGCGAAATCACGATAATGCGCGGCCTTGGGGAGCGGCCGTCCTGCGAGGAGATAGAGCTCATCCGATCCGTACACCCAGGGCTCTCCGCGCTCGCGTTCGGCGCGAGCGGCCCAACGATCCACGGCGTCGAGGATGCGCGTCGCGTTGGCGACGTCCATCGACTCGCCGGTGTAGATGTGCGAGAACTGCGTGAGACCCACCGGCACAAGCGCGACCGAGAGGCATCCCTCGCCGAAGTCGTAGAGGTCCGACAGCGACTCTTCCAGTACCTCGGCGTCGTTCAGTCCCGGCACGACCACCATCTGGCCGTGGAACTGGATCCCGCCCTCGGTGAGTCGCGTGAGTTGCGCCTTGATGTTCGGGACGCGCGGGTTGTTGAGCAGCTTCTTGCGCGCTTCCCAGGGCGTGGCATGCACCGAGACGTAGAGCGGCGAGAGTCGGTACTCGAGGATCCGCGCGAAATCCTTCTCCTTGAGGTTGGAGAGGGTCGCGAAGTTCCCGTACGCGAACGAGAGCCTGTAGTCGTCATCACGCACGTAGAGGTTCTTCCGGAGACCCTTGGGAAGTCCCTCGATGAAGCAGAACTCGCAGCGGTTCGCGCAGCGCCGGATGTTGGGCGGCTCGAGCTCGATGCCCATCGGGTCGCCGCCCTCGCGCTCGATCTCGAAGACGAGATGCTCACCATCGGGGAGCTTGGCCTCGAGCTCGAACGCGTCGTCCGCCGTGAGGAACTCCCAGTCGAGGAAGTCCTCCAGCTCTCGACCGTCCACCGAGATCAGTTCCGTACCCGGAACGATCCCGAGTTCGGCGGCGATGCTCTCAGGTTGAACGCGGAGAACGCGGATCATACGGCGGCGGGCTGAACGACGGAGGCAAAAAAAGCCGCGGGCCGCGGCTCACTCAATGTATCAAGCGAACGACTCGAAGTCAATGAATCACAGTGACTTCCGCTAGAGCGGCCCGAGTGCGGAAAGGGCATCTGCGGCGACGTCGGCCAGCGAACGACCCTGTTGTTCCGCCACGCGCCGAACATCGTCGAACTCTGGCTTGGCGCGCCGCTTCCCGTCGGGAAGAGTCACGACCTTCAGCCGAACCACATCACCCGAAACGCGGACCTCACGCAGCTCGCGTGCGAGTGACCGACGGCTGACCGCATGCCGACGCACGCCGATCGTGGTGCTCTCGATCAGCAGCAGTCGCTCCAGGCGGTCGGCCTCGGTCGGGGCGCAGAGGACTTCGAGCCGAGTCCCGGGGCGACCTTTCTTCATCACAGTCGAGAGCAGCGTGACGTCGAGTGCACCGGAGAGGCGGATCGTATCGGCGAACGCCGCGATCTGTTCGCCCGTCGCGTCGTCGATGTCGGCGGCCAGCATCACGAGCGATTGGACTGATCCGATCGCAACACTGTCCGCGTCCGTCCCCGTCGCGTGAGCCGCGCCGGCGACCCTCGCAGTCTCCACCGCGGCATCAGGCGCGTCCGCGAGCACGATGCGCAGTGCATTCGCCCTGTCCTTGAAGTCCTTTGTCCCGGCCCCGAAGCCGCTTCCGCGCGGCGTGTACTCCGCCGGTGGAGCGCCTAGGCTCAACACCCGAACCAACGCGGCCCCTGTCGGCGTCACGAGTTCACCGGCGCCCTCCGGACCCGGGCGGATCGGCAGGCCTTCCAGTAGCCGGAGTGTCGCCGCCGTGGGCACCGCCATGCGGCCGTGCTGCGTATCCACAAAGCCGTCGCCGACCGAGAGCGTCCCGCAGAACACCTCGTGCACACCCAGCTTCTCAAGGCCCCAGACGCTTCCGACGATATCGAGGATCGCGTCCACGCTGCCGACCTCGTGCAGATGAACGCGCTCGACCGTGGTGCCGTGGATCGCCGCTTCGCACTCGGTGATCAGCGTGAAGGCCTGCATCGCCTTCGCTTTGACCGAGTCGGGAGCGGGAGTCGCGTCGACGATCGCCCTGATGTGCTTGAGGTGACGCCCGTGCGGCTGAGGCGGGATCGTGAAGTCGACCTTATGGCAGGCGATCTGTCCGCGCGACACCTTGGTCACCTGCGCGGTGACACCCTCGAGCCCGAGCACCGCCGGCAGCGTCGTGATGAACGACTCCTCGAGCCCCGCGTCGAGCAGGGCGCCAAGGAACATGTCGCCGGAGATACCGGAGAACGGATCGAGGATCGCGATGCGCATGGGACAAAGGTAGCACCGCCTACCAGCGGTACGACGCGCCGGACCCGGTGTTGAACACCACGACTTCTGAGTTCGCGTCTAGGCGGCCAGATGCCACCAGCTGACGCGTGGCCTCGAGCGCCGCGCCGCCCTCCGGCGCCGCATCGATCCCGCTCTTGGACGCGAGCAGGAAGGTGCCCGAACGGATCCGCTCCTCGCTCACCGCCTCGGCGTCGCCAACGCTCTCCCGCAACGTGCGCAAGGTGAGTCGGTCGCCCAGCGGACCGGGCACGCGCAATCCACTCGCATGCGTGGTCGGATTCTCCCACGCGGTCGCCTTCTCCGCGCCCTCGCGGAAGGCGCGCACGAGCGGTGCGCAGCCGTCGGCCTGAGCGATGATCATGCGCGGCTTCTTCGTGCCTGGCTCGATCCAGCCCCACTCGAGCATCTCTGCCATCGCCTTCCAGATGCCGATCGTGCCCTCGCCACCTCCCGTGGGATACACGATCGCATCGGGCAGGCGCCAGCCCAGCTGCTCCGCGACCTCGTAGCCCATCGTCTTCATCCCTTCCACGCGGTAGGGCTCGCGCACGGTCGCCACGTTGAAGAAGCCGCTCTCCTTCGCGAACGCCATCGTCGCCTTGCCGGCGTCGCCGATATGGCCCTGCACCAGTTCCAGCTGCGCACCGAACGCGCGGATCGATCCGAGGATCGGCGGCGGCGTGGTCTCCGGCGCGAAGATCCGGCACGGCATCTGCGCGGCCGCTGCGTACGCGGCGAGTGCGATCCCCGCGTTTCCCGCCGTGGGCACACAGACGCCAGGAAGCCCGAGCGCCTTGGCGCGCGTGACCGCCATCATGAGTCCACGCGCCTTGAAGCTCGCCGTGGGGTTGATGCCCTCGTCCTTGACCCACAAGCGTCGCACGCCCACTTCGCGGGCGAGGTGCGGGAGCTCGAGCATCGGTGTCATGCCTTCGCCAAGCGTGACCGCGGTCTCGCCGGCGGCCAGCGGGAGCGCGGCGCCGTACCGCCAGAGGCTCGCCTCACCCGTGATGGCGCTGCGCGGAACGGCAGCGGAGTAGCGGACCATCAGCGGTTGGCCACAGTCCGGGCAGAGAGACGCGAGCTTGGAGCCGTCGCGCTGGGAGTAGGTGCAGACGGAGCAATGGAGCGACCAGTTCATGATGACAGGCATGCTGAAGGATGAAGCGTCACGACTCGGAACCCGATTCGGACACGAGTTCGTGCGCGGATTCAGACCCGGATCTCACTTCCACCGGCAAGACACCCAACGCCTGCAATACCGCTCTCGCACTCGTTTCGCTGAATCCGTCGAGCCCGGCGATCTGCTCGACCGTCGCCTCGCGCACACCCTGGAGCGATCCGAAGTTCGCAAGGAGCAAGGTGCGCTTCTTCGGCCCCACACCGGGGATGCGCAGCAGCTCGCTCGTGATCGTGCGCATGCTGCGCCGTTTGCGGTTGTATCCGACGGCCGTGCGGTGCGCCTCGTCGCGCGCCTGTTGCATCAGGCGTAGCGCCGGCGACCTCCTCGGGAGTCGTAGCGGCTCCGAGCGGCCGCGCACGAAGATCTCCTCTTCGCGTTTCGCCAGGCTCACGAGCGGGAGCGCGCCGAGGCCGAGTTCCTGTAGCGCTTCGTCGGCGGCGCTGAGCTGACCCTTGCCGCCGTCCACGACCACGAGATCAGGCAATGACTTCTTCTCCTCGAGGCGCCGGCGGAAGTAGCGGCCCACGACTTCGCGCATCGACTGGAAGTCGTCCGGTCCTGAGGCCTCGTCCACCGACTTCACCTTCATCGTCCGGTACTCCGCACGACGCGGTCGGCCGTTCTCGAACCAGACGACACTCCCCACCGAGTCCTTCCCCTGCGCGGTCGAGTTGTCGAAGCACACCAACGAGCGCGGCAGCTTCTCGAGCCCGAGCTGTTGCCCGAGCTCGTACACAGGATCGGCCGCGCGTTCGTCGGTCTCCTGCTCAGCGAGTTTGAACTCCTCGAGCAAATGCCGCGCATTCTGCTCCGCGAGGTCGAGCAGATCGCGTTTGGGGCCGCGCTGCGGGTACAGGACCTTTGCCTCGCCCGCGAGCGCCTGCTCGAACAGCTCGCGGTCCTCGAAGTCGAACGGGATGAGCAGTTCACGGGCCCGGGCCGGTGCCTTGAGGTAACCGCCCACGAGGTACACGGAGAGGACGTTGCCATCGGGTTCGCCCTCGACGCCTTCGAGGAAGCGATGCTCGCGCGCGACCAACTTGCCGTTGCGGATGCGTAGGAGCGTTGCCGCTGCGTCGTCCCCGTCGCGCGCGTAGCCGACCACGTCGCGGTCGCCTCCCTCCACCTCCATGACGACCGTCGGCTCCTCGAGCCGTTGCAAGCGCACCACGGCGTCGCGCAACTCGGCCGCGCGCTCGAAGTCGAGCGCCGCGGACGCCTGCTCCATACGCTCCCGCACCTGCCGCACGACATCGTCCGTCCGGCCGTCAAGGAACGCCACCACCTCGTCGATCATCGCGCGGTAGTCCGCCTGCGACTGCAGCAGGACGCAGGGCGCCTTGCAGCGGCCGATATGATAGTCCAGGCAGGCCCGCTCCGGCATCTCACGCGGCATGTCGTACTTGCACGAACGCACCGTGAAGATCCGCTTCATGACGTCGAGCGCGCGACGCATGGCCGTGACATCGGTGTAGGGACCGAAGTAGCGCCCGCCGTCGCTCTGCAGTCGGCGCGTGACGAAGACGCGCGGGAACGGCTCCTGCACCGTCACCTTGATGTACGGATACGTCTTGTCGTCCCGCAGCATCACGTTGTACTTGGGACGATGCTCCTTGATCAGGTTCTGCTCGAGGATCAGCGCACTCGTTTCGTCGGGCACCACGATCGTCTCGACGTCGGCGATCCGCTCGACGAGCCGTTGCGTCTTGGGATTGTCGTGGTGGTCCGACCCGAAGTAGCTGCGTACGCGCGGCCTGAGACGCTTCGCCTTTCCCACGTAGAGGATCAGGCCCTCGGCGTCCTTCCAGAGGTACACGCCGGGCGTGTCGGGCAAGTGTGCGAGCTTCTGAGCGACGACCTCAGGCGCGTCGCGCATCGTCCACACCGAGGAGTCGCGTGAAGCCGAGATAGATCGCACCGAACACCGGGACCGCGACCGCCGCGACGACGATCGCTGGCTGCCCCTGCATCGCACGCGCGGCGCCGACGCTCGCGAGTCCCGCGAGGATCGCGCATCCCCAGAGGCGCACGAGTCGGCCGAGCGGCACGCCGGTGGCACCGATCCGTCGTGAGATCGCCCAACGCAGCAGTTGGAACTCCACCCAAGCGGCGAAGCCCGAAGCGCCCGTGAGCGCGGCGATGCCCCACCGCGCGTCGATCCCGAGTAGGCCCGGCAGCGAGAGCGAGAGCGACCACCCGAGGGCGGCGCCGAGTGCGACACGGACGATCGCGAACTTGAGCGGCGTGTTGGCGTCACCGAGTGCGTAGCTGGTCGAGGAGTAGAGTCGCCCCATCGTTCCGGCGAGCAACCCGACCGCTGATCCCGCGAGCGCGGCCCACACCCAGCGCGCACTCTCCGCCGAGAACTTGCCGCCCTCATACAGCCCAGCGGCGATCACGCCGCCGAGCATGAGGAACGCGATCGCCGACGGAATCACGAAGTACGCGATCCGACCGAGCCCGCGATCGAGTCGCGTGCGCAATGCGAGCGCCACTTCATCCGGGCTTCCCGTCTCACCGGCCATGGCAGGCAACTCGGCCGCTGAGATCGACATGCCGAAGAGCGAGACAGGCAACATCGAGAGTGCCTGTGCGTAGCCAAGCGTCGCAACGGAACCGGCGCCCACCAACGAGGCGATCGCGGTGTCGACGAAGCCGCTGATCTGCAGTACGCCGCGCCCGACCACCACCGTACCGAACCGCGTGGCAACGCCGCGCACGATAGGAGAGGCCTGCGGTCGGAACACGAGAGTTCTGTCGAGACGCCGCACCGCGGGCAACTGCACGAGGAACTGCGCCAGACTCCCCGCCACGCTTCCCCATGCCGCGATGAGCACGATCTGCTCGGGTGCGCTCCCCGGGCCGGCGACGAGCAACGCGACGATCATCGTCGCGTTGAAGAGTACCGGCGAGACGTACGAGAGGAAGAACCGCCGGTGCGAGTTCAACACACCGAGGCACCATGCGCTCAGCACGAGCAGGCCCACCCCGGGGAAGATCAGCCGAACGAGTCGCACGGTGAGATCGCGCTTCGCTCCCTCGAATCCGGGCGCGATGAGGTCCACCAACAGCGGCGAGCCGAGCATGCCGAGCAGCACCAGCACCGATGTCGTCAGCGCGAGCAGCGAGAACACGGCCCCGGCGACTCGCCCCGCCTCCTCGCGCTTCCCCTCGGCGATCAACTTGGAGTAGGCGGGGATGAACGACGCCGAGAGCACGCCCTCGCCGAACAGGTTCTGCAGGAAGTTCGGGATGCGGAATGCCGACGCGAGCGCGTCCGCGGCATCGCTGTCACCCAGGAACCAGGCGATGACCTTCTGCCGAACGAGTCCCGAGATCCGGCTGAGCAGGATCCCCGCAGCGATCAGGCGGGCCCCGCCCCAGGTGCTCACGCGCCGACCAGCGTCCCCGCGTGCATCGCGGCCCCCGCCTTCAACTGCGCGAGCAGCAGGTCACCATGACGCGCGAGCATCGGGACCGCATTCAACCGGCGTTCCTGACGCTGTCCCTCGGGCATGAGGGCGGCGCGCACGGCGGCGAGATCCTGCACCGCCTCCGTCTGCCGCGCACGTGCCGCCGCCCGCAACCGGCGCTCCAACCGGTCCACGCGATGCAACATCTGATGGCGCGCGCCTTCGATCACGCGTTCCGGCACCAGGTGATCGAGCCCCGCGGAGACGTCGCGCAATGCGCCCAGCCGGCGAGCGAGATCCTCGCGGAGTCCTTCGAGTCCGACGCGCACATCGGCCGGCACTGCGCGATCACCCAGACGACGTTCGGCGTCATGTGGTGCGCGAATGTCCTCGATCACCATGCCAAGACGGCCCAGCCGACGATCGATGTTCGGTTCCACGATCGTTGCTCCCCAGCGCGGCACCGCCAGCGGCGCCGGGATACCCAACGCTTCCGCGACCGCTCCGACCTGCGCGAAGTACGCGATCTCCCCCGGTCCTGCCACGTACGCGACCGTCGGCAGGATGCGGCGTTCGACGATCGGCCGCAGTAGCACGTTGGCCGACAGCACCATGTCGGCGCGGTCGGCGACGTCGAGGGCCTGCGAGATCGGGATACGTTCTTTCACGCCAGCGAGCCCGCGGAACACGAGCGAGAGCTTGGGCACGCGCGCGACCTGCGCGCGAAAGCCCGCGCGCTCGATCGCCACCACGCGGAGGCCGAGTGCCTCGTCGACCGCGGCCGAACGCCTGAGCGCCTGCACGAGCGTCGGCCGCGCCGCTGCGCGCGTCGACGGATGCCACGAATCAAGTACCGCGATGCCGTGCGGCTCGAGGATGCTGCGCATGAACTTCACGTATGCCGATCCGACGGTCGCGTCGGTCTCATAGGCCGCACGCAATGCGTCGAATACTCCCGCATGCGGCGCCGATCCG
>JANOWT010000224.1:0-3198 GCA_031418115.1 Gemmatimonadota bacterium | reverse complement strand
TCCCCTCTCACATCTCCCCTCTCACATCTGCAGTTCAGCCGTTGGCCTTCGCGAACTCATCCCGCAACGTCTTCATCATCGCCCCACGCTTCGCATACAACCGCTTGAGCTTCCGCGGCTTCCGCTTGGCCAAGGCATACGACGTGAGGATCGGCAACGCGATCGTGCTGTCGAGATAGCACACCACCGCATCCGGAAGCTTGTCCGGATCGATCTTCCCCCAGCTCACCGCCTCGGCCGGCGTCGCCCCACTCAGCCCGCCCGTGTCCGGCCGCGCATCGGTGATCTGCAGGAAGTAGTCGTGCCCCTTCTCGTCGATGCCGAGCACTTCCTGAATCTGCGGCTCGGTCTGCAGCGCGAAGTTCTTCGGTGATCCGCCGCCGGCGATGAGGATCGCACTCTCGCCACCGTTCCGCTTGGCATGCAACACGATGCTCGCGGTTTCGTTCACATCCTGATTCGGATCGATCAGGCAGGTGCCGCCCTCGAGCGCGAGCGCGGCGACGTTCATGCCGATGCTCGAGTCGCCCGGCGAGCTCGTGTAGATGGGAACGCCGCAGCGGTAGGCGGCCGCGAGCAGCGACTTCTGGGGAATACCCAGCGCCTTCTCGCGTTCCACCAGGTACTTGCCGCAGAGATTATGGAACTCGGCACTCGACATGGTGCGCTGGAACTCTGGCGCGCGGATGATCTTCCGGAAGAACGCGTCCGTGCTGAGCAGCACGTCGTAGTCGAAGAACACATCATAGATGCGGACCACTCCCTCCTCGCGCAGCACGGTGTCGCTCGCGTTGGGGTTGCCGCGGTGCATGGAGAGGCCGAGTCCGAAATGCGTGTCGTGATAGAGATTCGCGCCGGTCGAGATGATCCAGTCGACGAAGCCCGCTTCCATGAGTGGGATGATCGTGCTCATCCCGAGCCCGGCCGGTGTGAGCGCGCCGGTGAGCGTCATGCCGACGGTCACATTCTTGCCGAGCATGAGCTCGGTGAAGAGCTGGCACCCTTCGCGCAGGCGGCCGGAGTTGTAGCTCTGGAAGGCGCCGTCGACGAGCTGCACCACGGTCTCGGTGCCGTCGATCTTGCGCGGGTCGATCTTCTTGCCGCGCAGGAAGCTGCTCGCGGCCTTGGTGCCGACCTTGTGACTCTTGGACTCGCGCTGTTCGGCGGCCCGCTTTTGCTCGGCCTTGTTGCCCGAGGCGCTCGCGCGGGTGGTCGCTACTTTCGCGTCGCCGTGCCGTGAGGCCTTGAAGCCGCCACGCGTGCGTGCTGGTTCCTTCTTCGCCGCCATCTCGTCGCTCTCCGCCCGATCACGGGCCACTTGGTGGGTCGTGCTCGGGGAAAGATAGCGCTACGATTCCCTCATGCCGAATCTCAGTCGTCGATCCATCGCTGCGCTCGCCATGCTCATGGCGACCTCCGCTCTCGTCGCCACCGCGAGCCACCCCTTGCTCGCGCAAGGCCTGCCGAGGGCTCAGGCGACCCGGACGGTCCAGCCACCGCGCGCAGCGCAGCGCACGCAGGCCGGCTTCAGGACCGACGAGACGACCATCGCCGCGATCCACGCCGCGCTGCGCGCGCGGACCATCACCTGCCGCGCGCTCGTGCAGCGGTATCTCGACCGGATCGACGCGACAGACAAACGCGGTCCGGCGATCAACGCGCTGATCACGATCAACACGGCAGCCCTCGCTACCGCCGACTCGCTCGATGCCGTGCAGGCGCGCGGCGGTGCACTCGGCGCGCTGCACTGCGTGCCGATGATCGTGAAGGACAACTTCGAGACGCACGACCTGCAGACGACCGCTGGCTCCCTCGCGCTCAAGGGTTGGCTCCCGCAGCGCGACGCGACGATGGTGGCGCGTATTCGTGCCGCAGGCGCGATCGTGCTCGCCAAGTCGAACCTCGCTGAATGGGCCTTCTCTCCCTATGAGACGGTGAGCTCGATCCTGCCGGGCTATACGCGCAATCCGTATGACCGCGCGCGCGTGACCGCGGGCTCGAGCGGCGGTACCGCGGCGGCGGTCGCATCGAACCAGGGCGCCGTGGGACTCGGCACCGACACCGGCAACTCGATCCGCGGGCCCTCGGCGCATAACGCGCTCGTGGGGATCCGCTCGACCATGGGGCTCACGTCGCGCGCGGGCGTGGTACCGCTCAACAACGAGGCCGACATAGCGGGGCCAATGGCGCGCACCGTCACCGACGCGGTGGAGGTGTTCCAGGTCGTGGCAGGCGAGGACGTCGACGATGTGGTGACGGCGGCGAGCCGCGCGCGCCGTGAAGTGGACTATCGGCGCTTCGTCGTGCCGGGTGGTCTGCGCGGCGCGCGGATCGGCGTGTTGCGGCAGGCGTACGACCGACCGACGATCGACCCCGAAGTTGTTGCCGTATTCGGGACGGCGCTCGATGCCATGCGCGCGGCTGGTGCGACGATCATCGACTCGGCGCGCGTCGCCGACCTCGACTCGATCATGGCGCTCGGCCGCGGCGGCTGCAATCGGTTCCGCGCAGACCTCGAGGGCTACTTCGCTGCGCGCGGCGAGGGCGCTCCGGTGCGCACGGTCGAGGCGATCCTCCGGAGCGGCGCGTATCACGCGCTGGCGCAGGTGCGGCTTCAGGCGGCGCAGGCGGTAGTGCTTCCGCCCGATTCGATCCCCGGCTGCCGAGTGCGCGCGGCGATGCGCGACCGTCTCGCGGCGGCGGTGACGGCACTCATGGATTCACTGCAGCTCGACGCGCTCGTGTATCCCACATGGAGCAATGTCCCGCGCCTGATCGGCGACCTCAACACGCCGCACGGGGACAACAGCCAGCTCTTCTCGCCGCTCACCGGGTTTCCTGCCATCAGCGTACCGATGGGCTACACCCGCAGCAACACACTGCCGGCGGGGATCACGTTCTACGGTCGCGCGTGGAGCGAAGGGAAGTTGATCACGCTCACTTATGGCTTCGAGCAGGCGACACGCCACCGACGTCCGCCCGCGCTCGGGCCGTCCTGAGCTGCAGCTCGTACGCGTCCGCCACCACTCGTGCCGCCTCGGCGGGATCGTCGGTCACGACCATCAGGTCCATGTCCCCGGGCGAGATCTTTCGCTCGGCGAGCACCTTGCTGTTGAGCCAGCGCACGAGCCCCGCCCAGTAGTGCGTGCCGAAGAGCACGACGGGAAACTGTGAGATCTTCCCGGTCTGGATGAGCGT
>JANOWT010000223.1:0-2513 GCA_031418115.1 Gemmatimonadota bacterium | reverse complement strand
ACGCGTCCGGCACCGGTCGCGTCGCCCTGCAGCGGAGTGAGCGAGAGAAGCACCGGCGCGAATCCTGCCTCGGTCGCCGCCGCAGCCACGGCGTCGAGCGCCGCCGAGTTCCCGACGACGAATGGCTCTGCGACATTCGCGAAGGCCGCATGTCCGGGCTTGGGCGTCTCAGGAATGAGACCGGCGCGCATGGCCCCGAGCGCTGACGCGACAGAGAGCGGGACGCGAACCGCGACGCCGGCTTCGCGCAGAAGCCGCTCCACATGACGCGCCTCGAGTGGATCGGGCGCGACCGGGCCGGATCCTATCATCGCCGGATCCTCGTTGGGCACGTCCGCGAGGAGGATCGGGACCACGCGCGCGCCGTGCAGTGCTTCAGCGAGCCGGCCCGCTCCCCAGCGGGAGAAGCGTTTGCGCACGGCGTTGATCCGCGTGATGGGCACACCGACACAAAGCAGTAGCGCGCCGAGCGCGGCGAGGTCGCCAGCACGCACGCCGTCGATCGGCGCTCCCCCCAGGCTCGACGTACCGCCGGAGATGAGCACGAGCACCACATCGTCCCTGCCGATGCGGTCAGTGAGCGCGCCAAGTCGATCGGCGGCTCGCGCCGATCGCGCTCCTGGCACAGGGTGGTCGCCAACGAACGACTCGACGAGCGGGTGTGGCGGCGAACTCTCGGCCACGCCGACCACCAACCCACCCGCGATCTGCAGTCCCGCCGCTTCACAATGCACAACGGCCGCCCCCGCCATGGCGGGAGCGGCCTTGCCGAGTGCGATGATCCAATGCGGTCGGTCGCGCCCGACCTCGAGCGTCACCTCATGGGAGCGCAGGCCGTCGCGGACCACACGGGCGGGATCGGCGGCGGCCAGCGCCGCCTCGTAGAACCCCCGCAGTGTCGCCGCGACGTCCCGGCCGTCCATCAACCTCCGCCGCTCGCCTTCTTCACCGCTGCACCGAGCTCGGTGTAGGCGTCCGCCGAGAGTTCGCGGAACGGCCGCATGATGTGTGCGATCCGACCATCCGGACCGATCACGAAGACCACGCGTCTGAGCACATTCACGGCGGGGTACTTCACACTGTAGAGCTCACCGGTGACGGCGGCCGCGTCGCTGACGAAGGTCACGGGGAAGTTCTTCTCCGCGGCCCACGTTTGCTGCACTTCCACGGCATCGCTGCTGATGGCCAGCACCTTCACGCCGTTGCCGTTATTGAAGATCGTGGCGTACTGATCACGGTACGCCTCCATTTGAGCCGTTCAGCCACCGGTCCTCGCCTTCGGGAAGAAGGCGAGGACGACGGTCTGCCCGCGCAGACCGCTGAGGGTGATCGGCGCAGGATTGACGCCATCCTTCGTGGACGCCGGTAGAGTGAAGTCGGGGGCCATATCGCCGACCTTCAGCTCACCGGTTGGGGCGGGGGTCTGCGCCATCGCGGGCTGTGCCAGCGCGAGGGCGACGAGAGCCGCCAGGAAACGGAATGAGGTTCGCATCACTGTAGTCTGGACACTGCGCGAGCCTGACGCAATCGCGCCCGGCTCGCGTCTGAACTCACCTCACGAGCGTCCTCCGGCCAGCTGCCGCAACACGTACTGCAGGATCCCCCCATGCCGGTAGTAGTTCATCTCCTCCGGCGTATCGATCCGGCTGCGCACCTGGAACCGCTTCTCGCCCGCCTTCACCGTGAGCGTGGCACGCGGTGCCATCGTGTCCGACATCCCTTCGATCGTGATCGCCTCGAAACCGGTCAGACCGAGCGACTGTCGCGTCTCACCGTTCACGAACTCGAGAGGGATCAGCCCCATCCCCACGAGGTTCGACCGATGGATACGCTCGAAGCTCTCGGCGATCACCGCGCGCACGCCGAGGAGCATGGTGCCCTTCGCCGCCCAGTCGCGCGACGAGCCGGTGCCGTACTCCTTGCCCGCGATGATCACGAGCGGCGTGCCTGACGCCGCGTAGCCCTCCGACGCCTCGAAGAACGACGTGGGCTCGGCGTTCGGCGACGTTCGCGTCCACCACCCTTCGAGTCCCGGCGTGAGGTCGTTCTTCAGGCGGATGTTCGCGAACGTTCCGCGCATCATCACCTCATGGTTCCCGCGGCGCGCGCCGTACGAGTTGAAGTCCTTCTTCTGCACGCCGAGCGATTTGAGCCAGACACCGGCCGGACTCTTCTCGGCGATCGACCCCGCCGGGGAGATATGGTCGGTGGTGATCGAGTCGCCGAACATGCCGAGCACGCGTGCATCGTCGATCGCCTTCACACCCGGCGGCGTCATGGTGATGCCGGCGAAGTAGGGCGGGTGCTTCACGTACGTGGATTTGTCGTCCCACGCGTAACGGCTCCCCGCGGGCGCCGCGATCGCGCGCCATTCGGCGTCGCCACTGAAGACGTCGGCGTAGCGGCTCTCGAAGTGTTCGCGCTTGACCGAAGAGAGCACAGTGTCCTCCACTTCCTTCGACGACGGCCAGATGTCGCGCAGGAACACGGGACCCTTGCTGCCGATGCCGATC
>JANOWT010000222.1:0-16480 GCA_031418115.1 Gemmatimonadota bacterium | reverse complement strand
CGCTCGGGGGGGGCGCCATTGGCTGTATTTCTCGCCCTCAGGGGCCCTATGGCCCGGCGGGGGGCCGGGACTGCCCCCCGCCGCCCGCCCGATCGTCAGTGCCTGCGCGCGGTCGCCCGCGCGGGGAGGTTACTGGACGGTGATCACGCCCTTCATCCCCATTGCGAGGTGCGGCGTGCAGTTGAACGGATACGAGCCAGCCGGGATGTTCGCGAACGAGATCGTGATGTTGTCGCCGGCAGCCATGTACATGTTCGAGCTGAGCTCGGCCATGCGCTGCGTGCCGAAGTTCACATCGAGCTGCGCCTTCACGTTGGCCGCGAGGGCCGAGCCGTCGAACGCGACGTTGTGCGGTCCGCCTGAGACGAACACGTACTTCACCGCGTCGCCGGTCTTGATCGTGAGATTGGCGGGCTCGAAACGAAAGCCCTTGTCGTCACCGATCATCTTGACTTCGTGCGTGGTTCCAGTGGCCGGAGCCATCATCGCAGCGCCGCCAGCAGCGGGCGCCGGGGCAGCCATCTCGGCGGCGGGGGCCGGAGTGGCCTCGGCGGCCGGCTTGGACTCACCGCCGCAGGCGGCGAAAACGAACGCGCTCGCGACGAGCGCCAGATCCTTGAACTGCATTGCTAGAAGCCTCCAGGCCGAACAGAGTGTTTGTGGTAGTAGGATCCACGGGTTTTCCCGCAGTTTGTGAAAATATTCACAAACGAGTGGGAATGCAACTTCCGAACGCTCGCCGCGACCCGTTGTGTTCCCGCCGGCACTCGGACGCGGATGCCGCCAGGGGCTACCATCGGGTGATGCCGGGGACGGAGTTCTCGTCGGTCGCGCACACGGAGCCGAGCGGTCCTAACTCTGCCGACGTTGACCGCTCCGGTCACCCCCGTTAGGGTTCTGCTCAACATGTCCTCGCTCCGGCACCATCACGCGCTCCACCACCACGGCCCTACGGGTCGGGGGTGCGCAGCGCATTCGGAGCATCTGGGCTAGTCGCCCGACTTCGACGCTCGCAGGCCCTCGACCCGTCCGCTGCCGCGGACGGGATTTTTTTTGCCCTCTGTCGGCCTCGCGTGCCTTCGCACGCTCGTTCGACTGCTGCTCTTCCTGGAAGCTCTCCTCTCGCCGCCACCCAAGTGCTCCGACTCGCCATACCCAACAAGGGCCGTCTCAATGAAGACACCCGTTCGCTCCTTGCCGATGCCGGCCTCGAAGTCCGCGCCTCGTCCGAGCGTGCCTTGGTCGCCAACCTGGGTGGGGAGTTCGAGGCGATCTTCGTCCGAGCCCAGGACATCGCAGAGTTCGTGGCCGACGGGGCGGCGGACGCCGGGATCACGGGGTGGGACCTCGTGCAGGAGTCTGCGCGTCCGCTCGAGTCACTTCTCGACCTGGGATTCGGTCGCTGCCGTCTGGTTGTGGCGACCAAGGACGACAGCGCGATCCGCACGCTCGCCGATATCGCTCTGGGGGCCAGGGTAGCGACGGTCTTCCCGCGCATCACCGAGCGATTCTTCCACTCGCACGGGCTGCGGGTCCAGCTCGTGCCGGTATCCGGCGCCGTCGAGATCGCACCGCACCTCGGCATTGCCGACGTGATCCTCGATCTAACATCCACTGGCTCGACGTTGAGAGTGAATGGTCTGCGCGAGGTGGTCACGGTACTCGAGTCCACTGCGCATCTGGTGGTCGCGGGCGAGGGGAGCGGCCGCGCGCCCACCGGCGAGCGACGGCGCACGCTTGACGAGTTGGTCGCGGCACTCCGGTCAGTCCTCGCGGCGCGCGGCCAACGCTACGTGATGGCGAACGTCCCGCGCGAGCGGCTCGACGAAGTGCGCCGCATCCTACCGGGGATCTCGGGCCCCACGGTGATCGACGTCATGAATGGAGGAAGCAAGGTCGCTGTGCACGCCGTCTGCCCGGCGAACGGCATCTACCGCACACTCAACGCGCTCAAGGCGATCGGCGCCGAGGGGATCCTCGTCACCCGCATTGAGAGGATCCTCGCGTGAGTCCGCTCCTACTCGCGGTGCGCAGTACCGTTGGCGCGCTCACGGCGCATGATCGTCAGGTGCTCTTTGACCGGGCGACGTCGAGCGACGACGCGATTCGCGCGCGCACGACGGAGATCATCACGCAGGTACGCCGCCACGGCGACAGTGCGTTGCGCGCGCTTGCTGAGCGGCTCGACCACGTGCGACTCGACGCGCTCGAAGTCCCGCGTGCCACCTGTGACGCAGCGCTCTCGGCGCTCGACCCTGCACTCCGGCGCGCGATGGAACGCGCGACAGCGAACATCGCGGCCGTGCATGAGGCGTTCAGGCCGAGCCCTACGGAGATCACGACCGTCGATGGCGTCGTGATCGGTCGTCGCCCCGACCCGCTCGCGCGCGTGGGGGTGTACGCGCCCGGCGGGCGGGCTGCGTACCCGAGCTCGGTGCTCATGGGGGCGGTTCCGGCACGCGTGGCCGGTGTACATGAGGTGATCCTCTGCTCGCCGCCAGGTCCGGACGGGCGGCCGAGCGAAGTCGTACTCGCGGCCGCGTCGCTCGCTCGCGTCGATCGCGTCTTCTCGCTGGGCGGCGCTGGAGCGATTGCAGCGTTGGCGTACGGTACGGAGAGTGTGCCGATGGTGGACCGGATCGTCGGTCCCGGGAATGCGTACGTGGCGGAGGCGAAGGTTCAGGTGTCGAGCCGTGTCGCGATCGATTCGCCGGCGGGACCGAGCGAACTGCTCGTGCTGGCGGACGAGTCGGCCGATGCGTTCGTCATCGCGCGCGAGTTGCTGGCACAGGCGGAGCATGATCCGCTCGCGGCGGTAGTGCTCGTCACGACCTCGGTCGACCTCGCTCGGGCGGTCGAGACGGAGCTCTCTTGGCTGCTCGACGAGGCGGAGCGAGCGGAGATCATCCGGGCGGCGCTCGCAACACGCGGCGCGATCGTCGTTGCCGCCTCTCTCGACGAGGCGATCGCGTTCTCGAACTCATGGGCACCTGAGCATCTCTCGCTCATGTTGCGCGCGGAGAACGAAGCGGCGACGCTCGAACGCGTGCGCAATGCCGGCACGGTATTCATCGGCGGGAGCGCGAGTGTGGCGTACGGCGACTATATGAGCGGCGCCAATCATGTGCTCCCGACCGGGGGCGCCGCCCGCTCGTACTCCGGCCTTTCCACGCTCGATTTCGTGCGTTGGACGACCTACCAGCGTATTCCCCTCGCTGCGGCACGGTCGCTCGCGGAGGATGTGGGGCTCTTCGCCGACGCCGAAGGCCTGCCCGCGCATGCCGCGGCGGCGCGGCAATGGATCAACGCATGATCGGGATCGCGAGAGAAGGGCTCGACCTCGTCCCCGCGTACGTGCCGACGCCGCTCACGGGGATCGACCTCGACCTCCGGGACAACGTCAACCTCTGGGGGGCGCCACCGCACGCGATGCGAGCGCTGCGCAATGCGGGGGCGGAGTCGCTGAACGCGTATCCCGCCGTGAGTTCAGCCACGCTGACGGCGGTGCTTGCCGAGCGGCTAGGTGTTCGCGTCGACGAAGTCGTCGCCGGGTGCGGCAGCGACGACCTCCTCGATGTCGGCTTCCGTGCGGTGGCGTCGCCCGGTGAGCGCGTCGCGCATGCAGAACCGTCCTTCACGATGGTGCCGCGGTTCGCGCGTCTCAATGGACTCGATCCGGTCGGCGTGCCGTTGCTGGCCGATGGCTCCGCCGATGTCGACGGGCTGCTCGCGACCGGCGCACGGATCATCTATCTCTGCTCGCCGAACAATCCGACTGGCACCATCACGCCCGAGTCGGAGATCCGACGATTGATCGACCATGCGCCCGGGATCGTTTTCATCGATGAGGCGTATGCGGAATATTCGTCGGTGCGGGATTGGCGCGCCGAGGTGCCGGGCATGGAGCGCGTGATGGTGCTGCGCACCTTCTCCAAGGCATGGGGACTCGCCGGGTTGCGTGTGGGTTACGGCGTGGGGTCGCGAGCACTCGTCGACGCGGTGGTGCGCTCGCGTGGTCCGTACAAGGTGAACTCGCTGGGAGAGCTCGCGGCGGTGACGGCGATGCGAGAGGACGACGGTTGGATGCGAGCAGCGGTGACTGAGGCACGCGAGAACCGCGCTCGACTCGACGCGCTTGTGCGTGGCCGACCTGGAGTGCGACCCTGGAGCTCCGAGGGGAACTTCGTGTTCTGGCAGATCGAACAGGACGCGCTGGCGGTGGCCACACGATTCGCGGAGCGCGGGATCGGCGTGCGCGCATTCAGTAGGTTGCCCGGCATTGGCGAAGCCTTGCGGATCGGCATGGCACCCTGGTCCTCTCTGCAGCGCGTAGCGGACCTCGTGCCGGAGATCTGGCCCTGACGCGCATCACGCTGTTCGACTACGGGGCGGGGAACCTGCACTCGCTCGCCAAGGCACTCGCTGGCGAGGGTCGCGAGGTGTTCATTCGAGCCGACCCGCTCATGTCGATCGACACCGACGTACTCGTGCTCCCCGGTGTGGGCGCGTTCGGCGCGGCGGCCGAACGCCTGGCTCCGGCGCGCGATGCGATGCGCGCCGCGATCCTCGCCGGCCTCCCGACGATCGGCATCTGCCTCGGCATGCAGTTGATGTTCGAGGCCAGCGAGGAGGGTGCGGGCGAAGGACTCGGAGTCTTCGCGGGACGTGTGGACCGGCTGCGGGCGAAGCGGACGCCGCAGATCGGCTGGAACACACTCGACGACGCGACCGACCCGGCATTCGCCGCGAGCGGCCTCGTGACCGCATACTATGCCAATCGGTACGTCTGCCGTTCCGATGACCCTTCGGTGGTGTCGGCGTGGTCCACACACGACGGCGACCGTTTCGCGGCCGCGGTGCGACGTGGTTCATGCGTGGGCGTCCAGTTCCACCCTGAGAAGAGCAGCCGACCGGGGCTGCGATTCCTCGATCACTTCCTGCGCGGCGTCGAGTTGACGCTGGCGCGACCTACCATGACTCACTCGGACCGCTGATGCTCGCCATTCCCGCCATTGATCTCCGCGACCGGCACTGCGTGCAGCTGGTCGGTGGTGACTACAACGCCGAGTCGGTGCGACTCGACGATCCCATTGCCGTGGCGCGTCGCTGGGCCGCCGCCGGCTTCTCGCGGTTGCACGTCGTGGATCTCGACGCTGCGACCGGCCGCGGCGACAACCACGGAATCGTGCGTGAACTGCTGCGCGACGTTTCGCTGCCTATGCAGGTGGGCGGCGGTGTGCGCGACGACGACCTTTTGAGCGCCCTGTTCGACGACGGTGCCGATCAGGTGATCGTCGGCACGCGCGGCATCGAGGATCCGACTTGGCTCGCGGAGCAGACTGAGCTCTATCCGGGCCGGATCATCCTCGCCGCCGACGTGCGTGACAAACAGATCGTGTCGAAGGGCTGGTCCAAGCGCACTAAGCTGCGCCTCGCCGACCTTCTCGCGGAACTCGAGGGCGTCCCGCTGGCCGGCTTGCTCGTCACCGCCGTCCATAAGGAGGGGAAGATGGAGGGGACCGACCTTCCGTTGATCGAGGAGGCGGTACGTCTCTCGGCCTGGCCGGTGATCGCGTCCGGCGGCGTCGGATCGCTGCAGGACCTCCGCAACCTTGAGGACCGCGGCGTATCCGCAGTGGTCCTCGGCATGTCGCTCTACACCGGCGCGATCGACCCGCGCGTGGTCGCCGAGGAGTTCGCCTCATGAGCGGCACCGATCGCGTGGTGCGTGAACGTCGCACGTCCGAGACCGTCGTGCGGGTGGAAGCGGTGCTCGGCACAGGTCGCGCCGATGTCCAGACGACGGTGCCGTTCTTCGACCACATGATGACCGTGCTCGCACGCTACTCGGGGATCGACCTGATGATCCGCGCCGAGGGCGACCTTCGCCATCACGTCATCGAGGACGTTGCACTGACAGTGGGCGCCGCGATCGCGCAGGTGATCCCGGCGACGGCGGCGCGGTACGGCGACCGCACGGTGCCGATGGACGAGGCACTCGTGCAGGCCGTGCTCGATGCCGGCGGGCGTCCGTTCTATGCGGGACCGATCCCGAGCTCGCTCTACGATCACTGGATGCGCTCGTTCTGCGACTCGGCGAAGTTCACCCTGCACCTGAGAGTGCTGCGAGGCGAGGACCGTCACCACATCGTCGAGGCCGCGTTCAAGGCGCTGGGCTTCGCACTGCGGCAGGCTGCCGTCGACTCTGGCGCGGTCTTCAGCACCAAGGGTGCAGTCGCCGTGGAGGGCAAATGACGCTCACGCGACGACTCATCGTCTGCCTGGACGTGCAGAACGGACGGGTAGTGAAGGGCGTGAACTTCGCCGGACTGCGCGACGTGGGCGATCCGGTCGTGCTGGCCGAGCGATACGAGGCCGAGGGCGCGGACGAGATCGCTTTCCTCGACATCTCGGCCACACATGAGGCGCGCGCCACGTTGCTCGACCTCGCACGGCGTACGGCAGAGCGGTTGTTCATCCCGCTCACGATCGGCGGCGGCATCCGCACAGCGGACGACATCGCCGCCGCGCTGCGTGCCGGCGCCGACAAGGTGAGCGTCAACTCCGCGGCCGTGCGCACTCCGGAGATCCTCACGCGCGGCGCCGAGCGGTTCGGTGCGCAGTGCGTGGTAGCGAGCATCGACGCCAAGTGGGACGGCCAACGCTACCGCCTCCACACAGCGGGGGGGCGTGTGCCGACCGAGCTGGACGCGATCGAATGGGCGCAAGAGTGCGTCGATCGCGGCGCTGGCGAGATCCTACTCACGAGCATCGACCGCGACGGGCGTCGTGGCGGCTACGATCTCGCGCTCACGCGCGCGGTCGCGGAGTCGGTCGATGTGCCGGTGATCGCGTCGGGTGGGGCGGGGACGGCTGCACATGTGTGCGAGGCGATCACCGACGGGTTCGCCGACGCGGCGCTCGTCGCCGGTATCCTGCACGACGGGATCACTACAGTGGGCGCGCTCAAAGCGGCGATGCGACTCGCCGCCCTGCCGATTCGCGAGGTGGCCACATGAGCGACGCTCTGCTCGAAGCGGTACAGGTCGTCGCGCGACTCGCTGGAGACGTCGCCTTTGCGCACTACCGCACCGCGATCGCGGTGGAGTCCAAGGGCGACGGATCTCCGGTGACGATCGCCGATCGCGAGGCCGAGCAAGCCGCGCGTGATTGGATCGCGCAGCGATTTCCCGCCGACGCGATCCTCGGAGAGGAATTCGGCGCGCGCGATGGCACGAGTGGGCGGCGCTGGTTGCTCGATCCGATCGACGGCACGAAGAGTTTCGTGCGCGGCGTGCCGCTCTGGGGCACACTCATCGCGGTCGCGGAGGGCGATCAGGTGCTCGCGGGGGCGGCGTACTTCCCTGCGGTGAACGAGATCATCGCCGCCGCGCCCGGTGAGGGTTGCTGGTGGAACGGGCGCCGCGCGTCCGTGAGTACCGTCAGCACGCTCGCCAGCGCGACCGCGCTCGTCACTGACGACCGCACGTTCGCGACCGTCGCGCAACGCGAAGCGTGGACCGCGCTCGCCGATTCCACTGGTATCGCACGCAGTTGGGGCGATTGCTTCGGCTACCTGCTGGTCGCGACCGGTCGCGCCGAGGTGATGGTCGATCCGATCATCAATCCGTGGGACGCGGCCTGTTTCCTCCCGATCATAGAAGAGGCGGGGGGCGTGTTCACCTCGCTCAGCGGAGAACGCACCGCGTTCGGCGGCCACGCGATCGCGACCAACAGGGTGCTCGCTGAAGCAGCCGGGGGGTTCTTCCATGCTTGATCTGGACGCGCTCGACTTCGCCAAGGGTGGCGGTCTTGTCACCGTGGTCGCGCAGGACGTGCGCACAGGCGCGGTGCTCATGATCGCGCATGCCGACCGCGAGGCGCTCGAGCGCACGGTTGCGACGGGCGAGATGCACTACCGCTCGCGCACGCGGGGGCTCTGGCACAAGGGCGGCACGAGCGGCAACGTGCAACGCGTGGTCGAGCTCGCGGTGGATTGCGACCGCGATGCCGTGCTCGCGCGAGTACAGCCGGCGGGCCCGGCGTGCCACACCGGTGCGACGACCTGTTTTGGCGGCACTGCGGGCGACGCGCTCAGCACACTCGACGCGACGATCGCGGCACGGGCGCATGCTCTGCCTGGCACCGGTACCGGCTACACGCGCCGATTGCTCGCTGACCGGAACCTGCGACTCAAGAAGCTCGGTGAGGAGGCGAGCGAACTCGTCACCGCTTGCGCCGACGGCGACGCTGCACGAGCGACCGAGGAGACGGCGGACCTCATCTACCACGCGCTCGTCGCATTGCGCGCGGTGGGCGGGTCACTCGACGGCGTGCGGACCGTACTCGACACGCGCGCACGTCGAGCGCGTGACGTACACTCGTCGGACTAGAAGGCCATCAGCGTGAATCGGTTCAGTTGCGAGGGGTTGCCGATGTACGTGAACCGCGTGTTCCGCATCCACTCGCGCGCAACGCGTTGTACGTCCTCGCCGGTGACCGCGCGCAGATCGGCCACGAACCGGTCGCCGGCGCGGTAGTCACCCCGATACAACTCGGCGCGCGCCAGGAAGTCCGCCTGCGCGCCCGAGGTCTCGTTGTCGAGGAAATACTCGGTGATGAACTGCTGCACGAGCGGCGCCAACGCCTTTGTCGGGATCAGTTCCTCTTGCAGCCCCTGCACCTGCTCCCGCATCACGCGGAGCGTCTCGTCGGGGCGCGTGGTGGTGACGTAGAGCCCGCCCGAGGTGACCGCGCGGTCGCGGAACCGCGCCTCGACCGCGTAGGTGAGGTTGCGACGCGATCGCACTTCGGCGAAGAGCCGCCCCTGCAGGATCGCCGTCGCCACCCGCAGCGCCGGCACGTCGGCGGCACCGGCGCTCGGCCCGCTCCACCAACCGAGGATGTAGTTCGTCGGCAGTCGCCGCGAGACCACATGCACGTTCGACCCGGCACGCGGTCCGAGCGCTTCAGGCACCTTCCAGGCGTACGAGCCGGCCGGCAGCGTGCCGAACGTGGCGTGCACGAGTCGCTCCAACCGCGCACGGGGAATGTTGCCAACGACCACGAGCATCAGGCGCGACCGCACGAACTGGGTGCGATGGAACTCCTTGAGCTGATCGAGCGTGATCGCAGCGAGCGAACGATCGGTGCCGACCGCGGAGAGCGCATATGGGTAGCCGACGAACGCGACGCTGTCTGCGAGGTACTCGAGCAACGCGTCCGCGTCATCCTCGCGTTGCTGGAGCGCCGCCACCCGGTTGTCGCGCACGAATGCGAAGTCCGCTGGCGCGAGTGTCGGGTTCAGCAGCCGGTCGGCGTAGATGCTCCAAGTGGAGTCGATGCGGTCTGTCGTGGTGCGCAGACCATAGACGGTGTAGTCGTCGGTGGCGGCCACGCCGATCTCGCTTCCCGTGCGTGACATCGCACGCCGGAGCTCCTCGCCGGGATATTTCTTCGTGCCGCGTTCCGTGACCTCGAGCAGCATCGGCTCGAGCCCCGCCGTCTGCGGCGTGGCGAGTTGCACGCCACCAAGCAGGTAGAGGTTCGCGACGAAGAGGTTCGTATTCGTCTGCCGGTGGATCACCGTGATCCCGTCAACGACGAAACGCGTCGTGGTGGAATCGTGCGCGACGGCGGCGACCGTAGGAACGATGGCCGCCGGCTGCTTGGGACCCTTCTCCTGCGGTCGCGATGTCTTCTGCGGTTGCGACGCGGCCTGTCCCTGCGCGACTGTCGGGGACACGAGCGCGAAGCTAGCGAGCACGGTCATGCCTCGGATCATGCGTCGGATCCTGCGTCGGATCCTGCGCGGGACTGCGCGGTGGCTCGTGCGCCCGATCATGGCGTCACCCCCAGACCCGCGAGCTCCTGCTCGGTGAGCTTGAGCCGTGCCTTCTCTCCGTCAGGCAGCATCACGCCCGTGATCCGTGGCTTGCCGATGATGTAGCGGCGCGCATAGTCCTGCAGCTGTCGCGGCGTCTGCTTGGCCATTTCGTCGATATACCTGAGATGATAGTCGAGCCCGATGACACTCCACCAGAATCCGATCGTGTGCGCGTTCTCGGACGCGCGCTCCTGCCCGAACGCGGTGGTCACCGCGCGGTTGGCCTTCACCGACGCGAGTTCCTCGACCGTGAAGTAACCGGGATCGAGCGTCGCCGAGAGTTCAGCGTCGAGTGCTTTGAGCGCCTCACGCAACTTGTCTGGCGTGGTCTGACCCGAGACGGTGATGGGGCCGACGTTGTTGAGCGTGTAATAGTTGACGCCGACGCCCTGCCAGAGTCCGGTTTCCACGAGTCGCTGTTGAAAGCGCGACGTCGGTTGGTTGAGCACGTCGGAATAGACATCGGCCGCGAACGTCGCGGCCTGATCCGCACTCGCGCCCGGGCCGTGCCACTGGATCTGCACGGTGACCGCATTCACGGCCTCCTCGACGATCACACCTCGACTCTCACGCAGCGGTTCGACGGGCGGGACGGGCGCGCGCTTGAACGGGTCCTCGCCGCGCGCCCAGTCGCCGAACGTGCGCTCGGCGGTCGCGAAGATCCGTTCCGGATCGACGTCGCCAGCCACGATGAGCGCCGAGTTGTTGGGGACGTAGTACAGATCGCGGATCGTGCGCATCTGCTCCGGCGTCACGCTCGTGATCACCGCGCGATCGCCGATCGTGTTCTTACGGCTCCAGAACGAGCCCCAGAGTTGGCGCCCGATCCGCTCATCGAGCCGGAAATACGGTGACGACTCCGCACGGTCGTACTCGCCCAGCACCACCACCTTCTCGCGCCGCAGTTCGTCATCACGGAACTGAGCACCTCGCAACGCGGCATCGAGGAACTGCATGCCACCCTCGACCGAATCGGCGACCACGGTGAGGTAGTAGCTCACCAGCTCCTCTCGGGTCGTGGCATTGAAGGCGGCGCCCAGCGAGGCCGCGCGGTCCATGAACTCGTCGGGCCGTGGGTAGCGGTCGTTGGCCTTGAAGAACATGTGCTCGAAGAGATGCGCGAGCCCCGCGTACTCTGGCGACTGCGTGAAGGCGCCGTTCCGTACCACGAGTTCCACCGTGGCGATCGGCACGCCGCCGCCGGGGACCACGATGACCTCGAGTCCATTGGGGAGCACGCGCTTGCGGATCGTCCGCTCGAGCTCGGCGCGCTGCGCCTGCAGCGGTGCCGGCGTCAACGAGGCACCGAGCGCGAGCAGGGTACTGACCACGAGAGTGCGGCTGGCGACGAGGCGCCACCGCGGGTTGATTACGCGCATCCTATGCATCCGTCGCATTCGAGTGACCGGCACCCGTCCCCGCAGGAGATCGCTGCGGCCCTGGCACCGGCGTTGGGAGCTTCGCGGCTCCGTCTGAGCGAACCACTCGCTCCGTACACCACGTTCCGCATCGGCGGTCCCGCGGACGTGCTGTACGATGCCACCTCGGCCACTGAACTCGCCAGCGCCATCACGGCCGCGCGGAGCGCGGGCGTGCCGCTCTTCGTCCTCGGGCTCGGTGCCAACATCCTGGTCGGCGACCTCGGCTTTCGCGGATTGGTCGTGCGCAATGTCGCACGTGGCGCGGCCGATCTGGGCGGTGGCCGCGTGCGCGCGGAGAGCGGCATGGTGGTCGCCGACCTGATCAAGCGTTGTGTCGCTGACGGGTGGGCGGGACTGGAACACTACGTGGGCATCCCGAGTACGGTCGGCGGAGCGGTCTGGCAGAATCTCCACTTTCTCTCGCCCGCCCCCGAGCGCGCCAGGACGATGTTCATCGAGGAGGTCGTCGAGTCGGTCGAGTTGCTCGGTGTCGACGGGTCGCGCACCACGGCATCGCGCGCCGAGATGCACTTTGGGTATGACGTCTCACGACTCCATACGAGCCACGAGGTCGCGCTCGCCGTGACCTTCGCCCTGACCGCGGGCGACACGGCGACCATGCATCGCACTATGCAGGAGAATCTCTCTTGGCGCGGCTCTCGACACCCGTGGCTCGAGTACCATCCGAGCGCGGGATCGGTGTTCAAGAAGATCGAAGGAGTCGGTGCCGGTCGGCTCGTCGATCAGTGCGGACTCAAGGGACACCGGATCGGCGGGGCGCAGATCTCGCACATCCACGCCAATATCATGGTGAACCTGGGTGGGGCGACCGCGGCCGATGTGCGCGCGCTGATCAGTCTCGCACAGCGCTCTGTGTCGCAGCGCTTCGATCAGTTCCTTGAGCCGGAGATCGGGTTCATCGGAGAGTTCGGCGAGTTCGCCGAGGAGTCGGCGCAGCGCACCGTCAGCAACTGACGGCCGAGCGCGCGCATCGCGCGTGGCACCGGGCCGCCACGCGGGAGGGTGCCGCGTTCATCACGGCGCGCGAGTCCGCGCCGTGACTCGAGCCACCAGGCCGACGTCGTACGGTCGCGCGTACGATCCCAGATGAAACCGCGTTGACCGGCGAGGGCCGTGCGACGAAGGAACTCGACGCGCCCGAGCGTCCCACTGCGACGATCGGCGACCGCGAAGAGCACCGCGACCGACGAATCCGCGAAGCGCAACTGCAGTCGACGTCGCACGTCACGCACATCGTCGCCGTTCATCTGGATGCACTCGTACAATGGGAGCGAGTCGAGCCCGCCCCCGATCGCGTCGCGAACATCGAGCAGCGCCCTGAGCCCGGCAGGCAGCGACGCGAAGGCGGCCGAATCACCGTGCGACGAGTCGGCCGCGAGCGCGAGCCACGGCAGGCCGGCCGCCTCTGCCTCTGGCACGGCGCGATACACGGCGATACCCGCCACGACCGGCGCCGCGATGATGAACGAGACGAGCGCGGCCAGCGCGAGTCGTTCGCGTCGCCTCATGGCCGCTGGCCGAACTCGACGATGAACCGCGCCGGCGCTGGGCTATCGACCGGCTTGGCGATCCCCACCCCGATCGCTCCGCCAATGAATCGCATCGTCAGACTGACCGTGGTGCGCACATGACCGGTGGGAACCGACCCGAGCGCGGTGACGGTCGCCAGCGCGGCCGGCGTCGAAGCGCGACTCCATCCTGACTGCACGCTGAACGCGACCGCCGGTGCCACCGGCGGTAGCCAGAAACGGTTGGTCAGCCGGATCGGCGCCCCGAGGTACGGAAGTCTCCAGAGCGCGAGGGCCCTGAAGACGGCGGCCTGATCACCAGCGAACTCCTTGTACTCGTAGCCCGGGAGGTTCTGATTCTGCCCGAGCTCGAAGAGTTGCTGGGGTGGCGCATCGGGACTGGTCAGACCCAGATCAAGGCGCGCGCCTAGCGAGAACGGACCCTGATTGGTCCGTACCGTCAGGCGGGCTTCGGCGCGCTGATAGTCCAGTCGGCCGTCGGCGCGTTCATAGTGGAGATGCGCACCGAGGCCAGAGCGCAGGAACTCGAGCGAGACGTCCGGCCGGTACTCGAACGTCAGCGCACTGCGCGCGTATCTGCCTTCTCGCACGGGTCGATTGGGACGGAACTCCTCGCGAAGGCCCAGCGGGCTTCGCGGCATGTTCACCTGCACATCCTGATCGTCCGCGAAGCCTAGCTCCACGCGCATCTGTGTTCGTTGGCGCTGACCGAGGAAGCGAAGCCAGTGTGCCGTGAGGCTCCGCCGGTCGAGGTAGTCGTAGTTGTCGCGGCCCAGCAGCGCACCGAGCGTCGAGCCTGAGTCATAAGGATTGCGGAAGTCGTTGGTGAGGTCGAGCGAACGTTGCGCGCGCAGGGCGAAGAGGTTCCGGTCCCGGCGGTGCTCCACGATCGCGCGGCCGCGGGCGGTCCGCTCGTACCATGACCATCCGGCGGCACTGCGCAGTGCGAGGCCTGGGGCGGCATCGCGGAAGCGCAGCACCGCACCGATCCCCGTGTATACGCCCTGCACACGGTCCATGCGAAAGACGTCACCGAGCCGTTCGGTCTCGACCGAGAATCGCGGCGGACCGACCACGCTCCAACGGTCTGGCGCGACATCGTTGAAGTCCTCGGCGCTCACCTCAGCGGTCATGGCCCCGAGTTCACGGGTCCAGCCGGTGAATGCGGTCAGTGTGTCCGCTGCCGCCACGACGAAGCGGAACGGATGGATCGTGAGCGTGTCTCCCTCCGACCCCACCTCGACCTCGGGCGGCGCGGGAAGGAGCTCGCGGTCCACGAAACGCGTGAGGATGCGGAAGACGGCACGACTGTCACCGACCGTATTCGATGTCGCATGTGCCTCGAATCGCTGGTGCGCCGGAAGCCAGAACTGCCCCTCGGCTTCGGCGTTCACCGCCTCCACGTACGCGATGCCCTGCAGCCCCGCCTCTCTGAGGATGTCGAACTTGGGCTTCGGACCGCCTACCACCGCGAAGTAGCCTCGGAGTCGGACGATGTGCCGCCGCGTGGCGTCGAGATCGATCTCGCCAAGGAAGACGACGCTCTTCGCGGGCACATCGTCGCGCAGGCTCACGAGGACGCGCACGATCGGGATCTCACGGTCGCCCGCGCGCATCGTGATGATCGTGTCGCCACCGGCGAAGCGATAGAAGCGCTCGCGATCGGCGGCGAGCGGATGAACGGCGTACAGCGGGCTTGAGGCGCGACGTCGACTTCGACGGCGCGCCGCCCCCGTCGTATCACGTCCGAACAAGAGCGCGATGCGATTGCCGTACAGCGACGGGATCGCCCAGCCGCTCGAGAAGAACCCAAGACTCGAGAACGATGCGCCGATCGACTGCGAGCGGTAGCCGTTCACCATCTGTTCGTACTCACCGGTCCGGTCCCAGGTCAGCGTACTCGCGACCTGCTCGAGCGAGACTGACATCTCCATGCCCTCGGAGCGCCGGTTCCCGATCGAGATCTCGCTTTCCAGCCGAGCACGATACCCGCCGAGGCCCGCCGGCACGCGACGATTGATCTCGGCAGCTTCGCCGATCAGCGCACGCAACGCCGGCGTGGCGTAGGTCGATGAATCGCTGCGTTGGGTGACCGTGTCGGCACCGAGGGCGAACGCGAGGAGCAGGATCGGGAGCAGAGGCACTGGGCTGGCGGGAATGATCGATGACGAGAGGGCGCACGCCGTTCGACGGTCGCGTTCGGATGCCGGATTCTACACCCACGCTTGCTCGTCGGGCATCATCGGGGCATTCTTGCCGCGATGGAATCCACGCCTGTCACCAATCCAGACGCGCCCCAAGCCTTCGGCAGGGCCCGACTGATCGCGATCGTCGCTGGCCCATTGGTCGGTCTGTCCCTGTGGGCCCTGGAGCCCGGCGGTCTGAGTGGGGCCTCCGCGGCCGTCCTCGGCGTCGCGGCATGGATGGCGATCTGGTGGATCACGGAGTGCGTTCCCCTCGCGATCACGGCTCTTTTACCGATCGCGCTCTTCCCGCCCATGGGGGTCGCGACCACGCGCGAGGCGGCCTCGAGTTTCGCGAACGAGGTCGTGTTCCTGTATCTGGGAGGATTCCTCCTCGCCGCCGCGCTCGAGCACTGGCACGCGCATCACCGCATCGCCCTCGGTGTGATCGGCGCGGTGGGGACCAGTTCACGCCAGCTCGTGCTGGGCGTCATGCTCGCGACCGCGTTCGTCTCCATGTGGATCTCCAATACCGCCACCGCTGCCATGATGTACCCGATCGCGATGGCGATCGGCGCGCTCTTCGGCTCCGGTGAAGCCGCGCGCAGTCAACGCGTCGCACTCCTGCTCGGCGTCGCCTTCGCCGCGAGCATCGGCGGCATGGCTACGCTCCTCGGCACGCCGCCCAACCTGATCATGGCCGGCGCGGCGCGTGAGTTGATCGGCGTCAACGTCGACTTCTTCATGTTCCTCAAGTTCGGCTTGCCGGTTGCGGCGATCCTGCTGCCCGTCTGCTGGGTGCTTCTGGTCTTCGTCTTCCATCGCGAACGGATCGAGCTGGGCGCGGATGGCCTCGAGGTGTTGCGGGCGAAGCGCGCTGCACTCGGTCAGCTCACTGGGGGCGAGCGCAACGTGGTGATCGTGTTCATTTGCATGGCGATCGCCTGGTTCTTCCGCGAGCCCAAGGAGATCGGTTCGCTGCACATCCCGGGCCTCACGTCGGTCATGACGAGCCTGACTGACGCGGGCATCGCGGTGATCGGGGGAATCGCGCTGTTCCTCGTGCCCGGCCGCCAGCGGGACGGTGGAGCTCGGCCACTGCTCACCTGGCGCGAGGCGCGCGAGATCCCATGGGACGTCCTGCTCCTGTTCGGCGGTGGGCTCTCGCTCGCCGCCGCTATGGAGTCGAGTGGACTCGCAGCACAGATCGGCGTCTGGATGGGAGGGCTACAGGGCCTGCCCCTGCCAGTCGTGCTCATCGGCGTGTCGGCGGCCACGGTCGTCGTCTCGGAGCTCGCGTCGAATGCCGCGACCGCATCCATGGGTATGCCGATCGCCGTCTCGCTCGCCCAGGCCCTCGACCAGCCGCCGCTCATGCTCATGATGCTCGTGGGCCTCTCCGCCTCGATCGGATTCGCCTTGCCGATGGCGACGCCGCCG
>JANOWT010000221.1:0-5399 GCA_031418115.1 Gemmatimonadota bacterium | reverse complement strand
CGCCGCGATCGCCGCCGCGCGCACGGTCTCCGCGGGTGGCGCGGTCGCGAGCAAAGTCGGGAGGCGCTTCTCGAGCCACTGGATGTCGACCGCGCCGCGTCGATACTCGGCGTCGGCGAGAACGCGCAGGTGGAACTCGCGTGACGTCTCCACGCCGTCGATCACCAGCTCGCGCAGCGCTCTCTCCATGCGCGCGATCGCCGCCTCGCGCGTCGGCGCGAATACGATCAGTTTCGCGAGCATCGGGTCGTACGAGAGTCCGACCACGCTGCCGACCACGATCCCGCCGTCCCAACGGACGCCCGGCCCGCTCGGGATGTGCAGATAGTTGATGCGACCCGTCGACGGAAGGAACCCGTTGGCCGGATCCTCACTCGTGATGCGACACTCGATCGCCCATCCACGGGGTGCGGGCACCTCGGTGAAGTCCAACGCCTCACCAGCCGCGACGCGGAGCTGCCACTGCACGAGATCGACTCCCATCACCAATTCGGTGACCGGGTGCTCGACCTGAATGCGGGTGTTCATCTCAAGGAAGTAGAACTCCCCGTTCTTCGCCAGCAGGAACTCGCACGTCCCCGCGTTCACATAGCCGGCCGCGCGCGCCGCCGCGACGGCCGCGTCGCCCATCCGCTTGCGCAGCTCGGGCGATACCGCCACGCTCGGCGCCTCCTCGATCATCTTCTGGTGCCGGCGCTGGATCGAGCACTCGCGTTCGCCGAGCGCGACGCAGTTGCCGTGCATGTCGGCGAGGATCTGGATCTCGACATGCCGCGGCCCTTCGATGTACTTCTCCACGTAGACCGCGTCATCACCGAACGCGTTCTTGGCCTCGCGCTGTGCCGACGCGAGCGCCGCCGCGACCTCGCCTGCTTCGCGGACCACACGCATGCCCTTGCCGCCACCGCCAGCAGAGGCCTTGAGCAGCACCGGATACCCGAATCGCGCCGCGATCTCCATGGCCTCGTCAGCGTCGCGCAGCGCCTCCGTCGTCCCCGGCACGACCGGCGTACCAGCGGCGATCGCGAGCGTACGCGCAGATGTCTTCGAACCCATTGCCGCGATCGCCTCGGCCGGTGGGCCGATCCAGATCAGCCCGGCCTCTCGCACCGCGCGCGCGAACCACTCGCGCTCGGAGAGAAAGCCGTAGCCCGGATGGATCGCGTCAGCACCGATCGCCTTCGCCACCGCGATAATGTGGTCGCCCTTCAGGTAGCTCTCGCTCGCCGGCGCCGGTCCGATCCGCACCGCCTCGTCGGCCTCACGCACATGCGGCGCGTGCGCGTCGGCGTCGGAATAGACCGCGACCGACTTGATCCCGAGCTCCTGGCAGGCCCGGACCACGCGGAGCGCGATCTCACCGCGATTGGCGATGAGGACCTTCTTGATCGGCCGAGCGACGGGTGTCGGCACGGCAGGTGAATCACTGCGGCGGCGAGTGCTCACAGTGGGATGCAGCCGTGCTTCTTGGCGGGGTTCTTCACGCGTTTCCCCTTGAGCATCTCGAGCGCGTCGATCAGGCGCGGACGCGTGTCGCGCGGGTCGATGATGTCGTCGACGTACCCTCGACCGGCCGCGACGTACGGGTTGGCGAACTTCTCGCCGTACTCAGCCACACGCGCATCCATCGCCGCCTGCGGGTCAGCGGCCTCGGCGATCTCCTTGCGAAAGAGGATCTCAACAGCGCCCTTCGGCCCCATCACCGCGATCTCGGCGGTCGGCCACGCGAGATTGATGTCACCGCGAATGTGCTTGGAGCTCATCACGTCGTACGCGCCACCGTAAGCTTTGCGCGTGATCACCGTCACCTTGGGGACCGTGGCCTCGCAATACGCGTAGAGGAGCTTCGCGCCATGCTTGATGATGCCGCCATGCTCCTGCGCGACGCCGGGGAGGAATCCCGGAACATCCTCGAACGTCACGACCGGGATATTGAACGCGTCGCAGAAGCGGATGAAGCGCGCCGCCTTCACGCTCGCGTTGATATCGAGCACCCCAGCGAGGATCGCCGGCTGGTTCGCGACGATGCCGACCGAGCGTCCGCCGAGGTGTGCGAAGGCGCAGATGATGTTCTGTGCGAACTCGCGCTGCACTTCGAGCAACGCGCCGTCGTCGACGACGCGCGAGAGCACGTCGTGCATGTCGTAAGGCTTGTTCGCGTTGTCGGGCACGACGTCGAGCAGCGCTTCGTCGCGGCGCGATGCCGGGTCGATCGCGCGGCCGCGAGGCGGCTCGTCGATGTTGTTCGCGGGAATGAACCGGAGCAGCTGGCGGATCCCGTCGAGGCACTCGAGTTCGGAGCGCATGGTGAAGTGCGACACGCCCGACACCTCACCGTGCGTGCTCGCGCCACCGAGCTTCTCCATGGTGACGTCCTCGTGCGTCACCGTCTTCACCACGTTCGGTCCGGTCACGAACATGTACGACTTGTCCTGCACCATGTAGACGAAGTCGGTGATCGCGGGCGAGTAGACGGCACCGCCCGCGCACGGGCCGAGAACGGCCGAGATCTGCGGCACCACGCCGGAGGCGAGCGTGTTGCGGAGGAAGATGTCGGCGTAGCCGCCGAGCGAGACCACGCCTTCCTGGATGCGCGCGCCGCCAGAGTCGTTGAGCCCGATCATCGGAGCTCCATTCTGCACGGCGAGGTCCATCACCTTGCAGATCTTCGAGGCGTGCGCTTCGGAGAGCGACCCACCGAACACGGTGAAGTCCTGCGAGAACACGTAGACGAGCTTGCCCTCGATGCGGCCATAGCCGGTGACGACGCCGTCGCCGTATGGGCGCTGCGCGTCGAGGCCGAAGTCGGTCGAGCGGTGCGTGACGAATCGATCGAGCTCGACGAAGCTGCCCTCGTCGAGCAGGACGTCGAGGCGTTCGCGCGCCGAGAGCTTTCCCTTGGCGTGCTGCTGCTTGAGTTTGTCGGCACCGCCGCCGAGTTCGGACTCGGCACGGCGGCGGTCGAGGAGGTCGAGTTTCTCGCGCATCGTCATGCGCGAAACTTAGCCGCCGCCCTCCGCTACTGCACGACGAACACGTTCGACACCGGTAGCACCTCGACGCCGTCGCGGCGCAAGAACCGGTACCGCAATCGGTACGTTCCAGCCGCGAGTCCGATCGGTGCCCCGTACGTCACCGTGTGCACCGCACCGGCCCGGAGCATGTATACGTCTGCGGTGCACCACAGGATGAGCGGATCAGGTTGATCCAACCACGCGTCCCCCTCGCGCCGCTGAAGGCGCGGTGACGAACACGGATTGTATCCCCAGCTCGCCGACGACGCGTTCGTCAGGCGAATCTCGACCGCGGTCGCGGCCACGACGGTGCTCGCCAGGACACGAACCAACGGCGTGTCGGCAGGCGAATCGTTGCCGAGGGCATTGTCACAACCGAGCGCGGCGGTGGCGACGAGCAGCGCTAGGAGCGCGCGACGGGCGGTCAGGTTTCGCATGTGTGCCTCAGATGCCGATGCCGGTGCCGATAACGAAGGGCGACGACAGGACGCCGATGTCCTGCTCGCGGTGACGCACAACGAAGCGGACGCGATAGAGACCGACCTCGGTCGGCCGGGGGACTGCGAAGGTCCGTGCCTCGCCCGCCGGCAGGCCCGCCAAGAACAACAAGCAGACTCGTTCTCTGTACTCGGGAATCGGTGCCCAGCCCTCGCGTTCCGCTCGCTCGATGAGCAGCGCGCAGCCGCCGTAAGAGAAGCGCCCATATCCGATGTTCGACACGGTCACGTTCATCAGAGACGTTGGCCCGTCGGTCGCGTCCCGGACCGTGACGACCGGCAGCACTTCGCCCGGCGCGAGCACGGTATCGTCGCAGCCGGACAGTAGAACGCAAGCGAGCAGTACCGTCATGATCCGTTGCATCGACCTCCCTGTTCTCGTGTCCGCTTCTCAGGCCCGCACCGGCGCACTCACTCGAGGAATACCCTGCAGCGCGCAGATTGGTCAACGACGCGGGGTGATGTGAACCGCCCCGGCCGCGCAACGCGCGACCGGGGCGGTTCAAATGCGCTGAGCGAACTTCGCTCAGGCGTCCATGTCCGGATCGAGATCGGCCGGGATCTCCGGGATCTCGTCCTCGGTGTGGACCTTCGACGGCTCCGCGGGGCGCTCCTGCCCAGCAGGGACGTCGACCACGCCGAGCACGATGCGCCGGTGGATCGGGTCGACCTCGAGGATGCGGACGTTCATCAGCATCGCTTCCCAGGCCACGTCGGCCGGGCTGTTGACCTGCGCCCCGTTGGTGCTGAGGTGCGAGATCGGCACGAAGCCTTCGATGTCGTTGCCGACGTCGACGACCACGCCCTTGTCCATCAGGCGGGCGACCTTGCCCGGGAGCTCGGTGCCGACCGGGTAGGTCTCACCGATGCGGAGCCACGGATCCTCGGACGCCTGCTTCAAGCCGAGCGAGATGCGCTTGTTGTCGGAATCGATGTTGAGGATCACGACGTCGACGCTGTCGCCCTTCTTCACGACTTCCGACGGATGCTGGACGCGCTTGGTCCAGGACATGTCGGAGATGTGGATGAGGCCGTCGATGCCCGGCTCGATCTCGACGAAGGCGCCGAACGAGGTCAGGTTGCGCACCTTGCCATTGAGGCGCGTGCCGACCGGGTACTTGAGCGGCAACACCATCCACGGATCCTGCTCGGTCTGCTTCATGCCGAGCGAGATCTTCTCCTCGGACGGATCGACCTTGAGCACCACCGCCTCGATCGCCTCGCCGATGCTGACGAGCTTCGAGGGATGACGGACGTTGCGCGTCCAGCTCATCTCGGAGATGTGGACGAGGCCTTCGATACCAGGCTGCAACTCGATGAACGCGCCATAGTTCGTGATCGAGACGACCTTGCCCGAGACGCGGGTGCCGACCGGGAACTTGTCGGCGACGTCCTTCCACGGATACGCCTGGAGCTGCTTGAGGCCGAGCGAGATGCGCTCGCGCTCCCAATCGATATCCAGGACCTTGACCTCGAGCTCACCGCCGATCTGGACCATCTCGCTCGGATGCGAGATGCGGCCCCACGACATGTCGGTGATGTGGAGCAGGCCGTCGACGCCGCCGAGGTCGATGAACGCCCCGAAGTCGGTGATGTTCTTGACGACGCCCTTCCGCACCTGGTCCTTCGAGAGCTCCTTCATGAGCTTCTCGCGCTTGCCGGCGCGCTCGGTCTCGAGGATCACGCGGCGCGAGACGACGATGTTCCGCCGGCGCTTGTTGAGCTTGATGATCTTGAACCCGTACTTCTGCCCGAGCAGCTCGTCGATGTTGGGCACGCGGCGCAGCGCGATTTGCGAGCCGGGGAGAAACGCGTCGACGCCCATGAGGTCGACGACCACACCGCCCTTGATCTTCTTCACCAGCGTGCCCTCGACCGGCTGGTCGCC
>JANOWT010000220.1:0-35020 GCA_031418115.1 Gemmatimonadota bacterium | reverse complement strand
CAGCATCTGCCGGCGGTTCGACACCAGCTTCTGCACGAACCGCACGAAGTTCGGCGCCGTCTTGTCGGCGAGCGCCTTGCCCAGCACCGCGTTCTTCTGCGACGCACTCACCTGCGGCGCCTCGAGGAAGTGACGGAGCGTGACGTCCTGCGCGACCGCGTCGCCGAGCGCGCTCACCGCAACGCCCCACCCCGCCGTGTCGTTCGCCTTGCGAGCGAGCGCCAACAGCGCCTCGGCGTAGTTACGGGCGATCGAGGTGTCGCGCATCACTTGGTCCCGAGCGAGGCCAGGTACTGCTCCACGAGCACGCGATCGGCAGCGCCGTCGAGCTTCTGCCCGATCAGCTTGCCAGCGCCGGCGAGCGCGAGGTCGACCGCTTCGCGGCGCAGCTCGTCGATCGCCTTCACCTTCTCGCTCTCGATCTCCTTGCGCGCACGATCGAGCAGCTCGGCCTGCTGCAGCCGCGTCGCCTCGAGCATCTCGCCGCGCATCGACTCGGCGGTCGCGCGCCCTTCGGCGATGTAACGCTGCGCCTCGTTGCGGGCCGCTTCGATCGCGGCGCGCTGCTCGGCGAGCAGTCGCGCGGCGTCGTTGCGGTCACGCTCGGCCGCAGCCATCGCGTCGCGGAGCGCCTGCTCGCGGCCATTGACGGCCTCGAGGATCGGGCCCCACGCGAAGAAGTACAGACCGAAGGCCAGCAGCACGAAGACGACGATCGTCCACGTCATGAGGCCGAGGTGCGGATCGAGCAGGCTCGGCTTGGCGCCCGCCTCGGCAGCGAAGGCCGGAGCAGTGGTCGTCAGGAGCAGCGTGAGAGCGGCGATTGAAGAGCGCATCGTCTTGGGAGGTATTTGGAGACAGAAGTCGGTGAGGGGCGCCCACCGTTGGTCGACCTGAGACCCGCGGTCATTCGGACGGCGGCAGTGCCGCCGCCCGAACAACGCGAATGTTTAGAACTTGCCCTGGATCTGGTACGCGATCACGACGCCGAACAGCGCGGCGCCTTCGATGAGCGCCGCGAGGATCAGCGCGGCCGTCTGGATCTTGCCGGCCGCCTCGGGCTGACGCGCCATGCCCTCGACTGCCTGGCCGCCGATGCGACCGATGCCCATGCCCGCGCCGATCACGGAGAGGCCGGCGCCGAGCCCGGCACCGATGAGCGAGAGACCCTGATTGTTGTTGGTGACCGCTTCAGCGGTCGCCTGGAAGAACGGGAAGAACGTCATCGTGAAGCACCCTTGAGTGTGTGAACTGCTGTTTGCCTACGCGCCGTGCAGGCCGCCACCCGCCAGTGGGATCTCGCCCAGCGGGCCTCCCTCGGCGCTCGCCGAGGTACACCGACAGGAGAAGGGGGGTAGGAACCACCTCCCACCTCCTACCTCCCACCTCCCACCTCCCACCTGTCCGTCTAGTGATGCGATTCGCGGATCTGTCCGATGAACACCGACGACAGCAACGTGAAGATGAACGCCTGCAGGAACGCCACGAACAGCTCGAGCACCATGATCAACACCGACATGAACAGCGGCGCCGCACTGAGCGGCCCCGCGAACGAGAAGATCAGTCCCATGAGCGCGAGCACGACGATGTGGCCGGCCGTCATGTTCGCGAAGAGACGGATCGCCAGGGCGAAGGGCTTCGTGATTTTTCCGATCATCTCGACCGGCGACATGATCAAGAAGAGGACCGGCCGCAGGATGATCGGCAGGTCGTTGTTCCAGTAGAAGAGCGTGTTCAGATAGCCCCAACCCTGCGCGCGCACACCGGCGACCTCGACCGTGATGAAGGTCATGATCGCGAGCGTCGCCGTCACCGAGATGTTGCCGGTCGCGGTCGAGCCGTAGGGGACCAGGCCGATCAGGTTGAGCGTGAGGATGAAGAAGAACGCCGTGAGCAGGTAGGGCACGAAGCCCTCGCCATGATGCCCGACGTTCGGGAGGATGACCTCGTTGCGGATGTAGAGGATCATCGCTTCGATCGCGTTCGCGCCGCCCTTGGGGGCCACACCCTTCGCGGCGGCCCGACGCAGCGACCTCGCCGCGAGGACCATCATCAGCAAGAGGATCGTGCTGCCGAGCAGAAGGAAGACGACATGCTTGGAGGGCGACATGTCGAACTCGAGTCCGCCGATCATGATCGGCTCCCAATGCGGGAGCTCGATCTCCTTGAAGAACGGGAACTTCCAGTAGGGGATCTCCATGTGATCCCCGTTGGTGATGTGCGGCGTGATGATGTCGACTGGGCCGGCCTCATGCTCGGCGGCGGGCGTCGCCGCATGATCCTGCGCGCGCAGAGGCGCGACCGCGAGGACCAATGAGGCGAGAATGACTGCGACGGAAGCGGTCTTCATGATTTCAGGAAAAGTGGCTCGACGATCATCGTAGCGAACAGGAATCCTGCGAGACTGAATAGCGCTGGCCCCGAGGCCAGCTCCAGCGCCGGGACTCCGACGAAGGCATGCACCAGCAATACGGTGAAGCGGAGGAGCGACCCGAGTCCCCAACCGGCGATCGGATTGGTCGCGACGAACGGCCGCGCGACCGCGAACGAGAGCAGCTGTACTGCGAACGCGATCACCGCACTGCTCCAGACTGCTCGCGCGATCTCCACTCCGGGCTTGAGCGCGGTGATGCCCCAGGCCCCGCCGAAGATGATCACCGCGGCGAGCGCCGCGAACATGAGGCCCCGCTTCACTGCGACCGACCGCCCGTCTGCTGCTTGGCAGCCAGCTTCTCCTGCTCTTCACGCCGCTGGTCGGCCATCAGGCTCCGGTACATCGAGTAGAAGGCGGCACCGGCACCGGTGGCAACGCCGAGATAGAGGAACAGTGGGTCCGTCCCGAACCTCCGGTCCATCCACTGCCCGACGTACAGGAAGAACAGGAGCGATGCCGCGAACTGCAGTCCTACGCCGGCGTACCGCCCCACCCCGGTGGCCCCGTTCCGACCACTCTCGTCGAGCCTCGCCAATGCTTCGGGCAGGGGCACCTCGGGCCGGTTTTCGGAGCCGTCCGCAGACGACGGTTTTTCAGGCGTCACAGCCACGAATTCTAGGAGCTTGTGAAAAAAAGCGCAAGCGCATTCCTCCTCTGAGAATGCACGCATTCGGTCGCCCGGTTCAGGGGGCGCGGCGATCGGACATTCGTGCCGATACTCAGGTCACCGAGCTCGGCAGTTGTGACCCTATGCGGTTCGACACCTGACATTTAACCGAACATAGTCCGAACACCGTGCGAATCTCGCAACCGTTGCTCGACGCCAGATAAGTGACTTCTCGGCAAGTCGATTGCACTGGCCCACTTAGCCGTTACCCACCGTTTGACGAATCGTCCTGATGTTGATAAGTTAGTTTCGCAAAGCTGGACAGCACGCGACGCGGCGCCTGCTGACCACTTGCATCCAACGCGGTCACTCTTATGAACGGCTCAGTCCCCATCACGTTGTTGTGTTCAGCGGCGCTCGCATTCGCATGCGGGCCGCGCGCAAACAACGAGAGTGCGAGCGCACGCAATCAACCGACGCGCGCCGTGAGTGCTGATCCCTCGTCGCCACTCGCCCCATCGCTCGACGTGACCGTGGACGACGAGGTGCACTTCGCGTTCGCCGTGATCAATGCCGGCAAGAAGAAGCTCGAACTCACATTCGCTGATGGCCGCACGCACGAGTTCGTGGTGCTCGACTCGATCGGCCGCGAGGTGTGGCGTTGGAGCGAAGGGCGGATCTTCACGCAGTCGATGCAGAACAAGGTGCTGCGTACGAGCGATCTGCTGCAGTACGAAGACGCGTGGGACGCGCCGGCTCCAGGGCGCTATGTCGCGGTGGCCACGCTCGCGAGCGCGAATTTTCCGGTGACGCAGCGGGTGGAGTTCACAGTGGGGAGATAGGTGGGAGGTGGGAGGTGGGAGGAACGGCGGGACAGCGCAGGCTGTTCCGCCTTTTTCGTTTCTCGCTCCCCCCTACCACCTACCACCTCTCCGTCAGCATTACATTGCGGCTCGCCGTAGAGAGGGACAGACCCAATCCCGCGGAGTCCCGTGCCACCGTCCGACCAGAAGGACCTCGAACTCCTCGCGCAGCTCGCCCAGGCGCGTGTCGACATCGCGAAGCAGATCAGCCGCCGCATCGTCGGCCAGCACCAGGTGGTGGACAACATGATCTCGGCGATCCTCGCCGGCGGCCATGTGCTCCTCATCGGCGTGCCGGGGCTGGCGAAGACGCTGCTGATCTCGACCATCGCGCAGGCGCTCGACCTGCAGTTCTCGCGCATCCAGTTCACACCCGACCTCATGCCCAGCGACATCACGGGCACCGAGCTGCTCGAGGAGGATCACGGCACCGGCAAGCGCGCGTTCACCTTCGCGCGTGGGCCGGTGTTCGGCAACATCGTGCTCTCGGACGAGATCAACCGCGCACCGCCCAAGACGCAGGCCGCGCTGCTCGAGGCCATGCAGGAGCACTCGGTGACGGTGTCGGGCAAGACCTATGCGTTGCCCGAGCCCTTCTTCGTGCTCGCCACGCAGAACCCGATCGAGCAGGAGGGCACGTATCACCTCCCCGAGGCGCAGCTCGACCGGTTCATGTACGAGTTGCGGATCGGCTACCCGACGGTGGACGAGGAAGAGGCGATCGTCTCGACCACGACCGGCGTGCAGAACAACAAGGTGACGCCCGTGCTCTCGGCGGAGAAGCTGCGCGAGATGATGCAGCTCGTGCGCCGTCTCCCTGCCCCGCCCTCGCTCGTGAGCTACGCGGTAGGCCTCGCGCGTGCGACGCGGCCCGACGATCCCTCGGCGACGGCGGCGGTGAAGAAGTACGTCAACTTCGGTGCGGGCCCGAGAGCCGGACAGTATCTCGTGCTCGGCGCCAAGGCGCGTGCGGCGATGGACGGGCGCACGGTACCGGACTTGGAGGATGTGGATGCCGTGGCGTTCAGCGTGCTCCGGCACCGCGTGGTGATGAACTTCCAGGCGGAAGCCGAGGGGATGGGGATCGAGAAGGTGCTGTCACTCGGGGGACGGGGGCGGGAGAAGTAGGGCGAGGCGCCGCTGTTCGTGCAGTGAGTGCCGCCGGCACGCCGTCGTGGCGCGGAGTCGTCGCAGAAGCGGGACCGGTGTGCGACATTACGCCCTGTGATGAGCCGCAGCGTACTCCCGAGGATCGAAGGCATGGACGAACTCCTCGAAGAGCTCGCCCGCCAGCCGGACGAACTCTCCGGCGAACGCCTCGGGCGACTCGTCGCGCTCATTCGTCCGACGCGCCTGCAGGCGGTCGAGGTCGCGGCGGAGCGGTTCCGCATCTTCCTCGCGCTCCTCGCCGAGCGCCCTGACCTCGCCGAGGGGCTCGCGACGCACGTGCGGGCGGTGCTTCTCTCGCGGATGCACCGCACGCTCTACGCCGAGTCGGGCGTGCTCACGAGCCAGGGATTCCTCACCGGACTCTGGAGTCGCCTCCTCGGTCGCCTTCTGCCACCGGCCGTCGATCCCGACTTCCTGCTCGACCTTGTCGCCGAGGTCTTCGACGAGGCGCGCGACGGCGAGTGGGTCGCGGCGCTCCCGCAGGAGCTCTGGTTCGCTCTCCTCGACCAACTCGGCGTCGACGGCGAGAGCTTCGCGCCCGTGCGCGCACACTGCCGCCACGAGCTCTTCGAGGCGATGCGCATGACCTCGCACCGTCTCGCTGCGCTCGGCATGGAACCAGCGCTGCTGCGGTACCTCCCGGCGCTCGCGCGGCACGAGTCGCCGTTTCTCGCGCAGAGCGACGAGGTCCGCGCCTTCATCGCCCAGCATATCGCCGAGGAACAGCCGACCGCGCACGACGGCCATCTCGAGGTGCTGCTCGGCCATTGCACGGAGTTCATCGCGAGCATCCGGCGTCTCTCGCGTGAGTCGGGCGTGGCCGTGAGTCTCGTCTTCGCGCTCGCGCGCATCGAGCAGCTCGTGGAGCGGCTACGGCTCCTCAGGACCCTCGCCCTGCCCGACATCGTCGAGTCGACCGACGTACCGCAGGCGCACGACACGGCGCCCGCCCGCCGCGTGGACTTCGTCGTGCGACTCGTGCGCGGCGCGAGTCAGCGCAACCGCATCGGCGACCTCTTCGAAGGGACCACGCAGCTCCTCGCGCGGCGTGTCACCGAGCAGGCGAGCAAGTCGGGCGAGCACTACCTCACCGACACGCGCGCCGAGCTCTGGCACATGTTCCGCGCAGCGGCCGGTGCAGGGCTCATCGTGGGCGTGATGGCCCTCATGAAGATCCTGACGTCGACGCTCGAACTCGCGCCCTTCTGGATGGCGGTCTCGTACAGCCTCATCTACGGGATCGGCTTCGTGCTCGTGCACGTGCTGCATCTCACGATCGCCACCAAGCAGCCGGCGATGACCGCCGCGACGCTGGCGGCCGCGATCGACCGGGAGAAGAACGCCGATGCGCGCCTCGACCTGATCGCCGGTCTCGCCGCGCAGGTCAGCCGCACACAGTGGGTCTCGATCGCGGGCAACGTGACGGTCGGCTTCCTCACGGCGCTCTTCATCGCGATGGCGGGCAGCGAGTTCCTCGGATGGAACCCGGTGAGCGCCGAGAAGGCCGAGCACCTGTTGCATGACCTGCATCCGTGGAAGAGTCTCGCGCTGCTGCATGCCGGCGTCGCGGGCGTGTATCTGTTCCTCGCCGGACTCATCTCGGGCTACTACGACAACCAGGCGATGTACAACCGGGTGCCCGAGCGACTCGGCCGCGTGAAGTGGCTGCGCACGCTGCTCGGTCCGGAGCGCCTCGGGCGCTTCACGAGCTACGTCGAGCACAACCTCGGCGCCCTCGTCGGCAACTTCCTGTTCGGCTGCATGCTCGGCTCCACCGGCATCGTCGCGGGCTTCTTCGGTCTCCCGATCGACACGCGGCACGTCTCGTTCGCCGCGGCCAACTTCGCGTATGCGCTGCAGGAGCGGCACTTCGGCATCGGCTGGCCAGAGGTCGCGATCAGCATCGCCGGGGTGATACTGATCGGCGTCGTGAACCTCGCGGTGAGTTTCGTGCTCGCGCTCAGGGTCGCGCTCCGCTCGCGCGGCATCACGTCCGACGACACCGACGGCCTCACCGCCCGGGTGTTCCAGCGATTCCGCCGCGCGCCGTTGGAGTTCTTCGTGGCGCCGAAGCGCTAGTCGAGGGCCGCCGCGAACTCTGCGACGACCTGCGCCGCGCGGCAGGGCGCGCAGGTCGTCGCGGTCCATCCACCCCTGGTCGGCGAAGCACTGCGCGACCACCCGGTCGTCGGCCCAGGCCGCCTCGACCTTCTTGAGTTCGATGTTGGTGCTGGCGTGGATCGCGATGCGACCGCCGCCGTGCTTGGCGAACCAGGAGCGGACCTCGACGGTCTTCACGCCACGGATCTTCGAGCCGGCCCACCCGGCCCCCTGAGCATCACCCCGTATGCTCGACCGACCCCGATTGACAGTCCTATCCCGCGTTCCCGTGCGGACCTCTACCGAGTGACCGTCAACAGCTGAAGCTGTCCTTCCTGGGGCACCAATACACGTCCCGTTGCCGGATCGACGGTGATGCGACGCCCGGCAACGCCCTGCGTCGTGTTCAGCGTCTTGCCGCTCGCGAGTGCGACGATCTCCACGGCACCGTTCGTCTGCGTCCACACGACGGCGTTCTGCGCCGTGAGCAGTGTGGCCGGCGCGTTCCACGACTGCTCACCGCTCCGCGTCCACGCCACGGCGCCAGTCGGCGTCACGCAGGTGAGCAGCTTCCGGCGCGCGTTGTAGTTGAGCGTCCATGTGCCCGCATCGGCACCCACGTCGGTCTCGGGTGTGAGGAGCGCGCCGGTCTTGGCATCGAGCGCGCCGAGCACGCGGCCGTTGTTGCTGACGACGATGCGAGTCGAATCGATCACGTCGTAGTCGGTGATGACCGCATCGGTCACCTTCGCCGTGCGCCAGATCTGCTTGCCGGTCATGAGGTCCACGCCCGTCAGTGAGTAGGGCGGCTTGTTTCCCTCAGCGGCGGCGACGAACAGCACGGTCCCGGTGAGTGACGCCGAGAGGGCGGGGTCGATATGGCGATCGCGGCCACCCATGCCGCTGAATGCGAAGCGCCAGGCGCGCTGGCCAGTCGACGCGTTCAGTCCGTCCCAGATGAGGTCCATGCTGGGGATGATCACGAAGGGTGTCGCGATGAGCGAGCCGAAGTTCGAGTCATCGATGTAGTACTTGTGCCAGGCCGACACGCCGGTCGAGCGATCGACCTGGTCCACGCCGCGGTTGGTGAATGCGATGAGGTCGCTTGTCGCGGCTGACGTGAGGTCGGCGAGCGAGACGCTCTGTACCTGTGTCTTCGCGTCGAACGTCCAGAGCTTGCGGCCGTCGACCGTCGAGCGGCCGATGAGCTGCTTGTCCTTCTGGAAGACCGCGAGGTCACCGGGGAAGATCTCCATCAGGAAGCCGACTTCCTCCTCGGTCGTCCAGATGGTCTTTCCGGCGACGGGGTCGAAGAGTTCGAGTGTGCGCCCGATCATCAGCACGTTGCCGCCGTCCCAGTCGATCACGGAGAACTGAGGCGTGACCTGATTGTTCAGCGAACGAACGGCGGGCGCGCGCTTCACCGACCAGATCCGCCGTCCGGTGGCGCCGTCGATGAGCTGCACTCGACCGTCATCACCGACCGCGAGGAGGGAACCATCGGCGCGGATCTGCGAGCGGCCGAGGTCGACAGTACCGACGCTGTCGGCGGCAAGGGCCCAGAGGATCTCGCCGTTCTTCGTATTCATGGCAGTCAACGGACCAGCACCCACATAGATGCGGTCGCGCGAGGCGTCGATTCGCGACATCACGCGACGTTCGCCGACCGCACGCTCGGTGGCCACGACCTGACGGCGCCATGGGGTGCCGCTGGCATCGAGTGAGAAGCCTGAGAGCGTTGCGTTGACGCGCTGACTCAGGTGGCTCTCGGGCTCGGCTGCGATCATCGACCAGGTCTCGTCGCTCAGTTTCGCGCAGGAGGTGCCGGTCCTGCCCGAGCAGCTCCCCTGTCGCGAGTTGGCGCGCGTGACCTCGTGGGCGAGCACCTGGAGCAGGCCAGTCTTGAGGAGCATCATGCCGAACTGCGGGTCGGATTCGAGAGAGACGGTGACTGCCTGGTTGCCGGCGAAGAGGAATCCCTTTCCCGAGCGCTCGGGGAGGGGAACGCGCGTCGCGGTCACCTGCTGCGCACTGAGCGCTGGGGCGAGGACTCCCAGCCCGAGCATGAGGGCGGTGAGATGCCGTGACGACCGCGTGGAGAGATGCGACAGGGAGACGAGTCGGCGCATGAGGTGTGCTCGGATGCAGCGAGTGATGGGCGGTGAGACTGGGAGGTGGACCGGCGACGAATGTACGGGGAGGGACGCTGGTTGGTTAGCGGGAGGAACACGGGAGGAACACGCGCCCGAGCGGCCGGCCCTCGTTCGCGCGAAAGCTCCCCTCGTTTTGTCGCCAACAGGGCGTTGGAGTCGGCATAACATCGTTTGGTTGTGCACCAACTGTGCTATCACATCGCTCCCGCCGGGCCTGCCCTGGTGCGCCGCGTTCGTCCACCACGTCGGGCGCTCAGCGCACTGCGATCAGCTGACGCGGCGATCGAGCTGGCCGCTGCCGGCCACGGGCAGCTGCGAAGCGCTCGCGCGGGCGGCGCGCGCGCGCGGTGTGCTCCGCGACGAGCCCTACGTCGGCGACATCTTTCTGCTTTACAACCGACTGCGGAGGCGGTTCATTCACACCGGAATCGTCGTCGGTGTGCAAGCCGAGGAGCGGGTGCACGAGCGGGACGTGCATGTCTGTCTGACTGTAGAGAGGCAACACCAACGACAACGGCTCCAGCAACGGGCACGCGACGCTTTCGATGGGCGGAGATGGTGCCGGGGGCGGTGGCGGAGTGAGCGTCAACGCGAACGGCGGACAGGCTCACCCTGGGAGACTGTACCGACCTGCGCCATGTGCAGTGTCCCGGTCCATGAAGTACCTGCGGCCCTCGAAGCTCGGCCTCGACTGCGGACCGGAACCGGGTTTCTCGCGGCGTTGCCGCAATGGTCCAGCCGAGCTACCGTTGCGGACTCGGCAGCCGATGACGCAGCGATGACGGTCCGTCGCGAGCGTGTGGGACACGCACACAAAGGATGACGCCAGCATGATCACGGTACGGGCCATTGGCGCCGCAGAAGTCCGCATCGGCCGCAAACGGATCACCCAGAGCACTGAGATGGTGCTGGCGGTCGCCGTGTACCTGTGCGTCCGGGCGGGCGAGCGCATGACGCGCGACGAGGTGGTCGACGTGTTCTGGCCCAGCGGCGACCTCGCGAAGGGCCGCCACAGCTTGCGTCAGATGCTCTACAAGCTGCGGCTCAAGGGGTTCACACTGGATGAGGACGACGAGTCCCTTCAGATCGATCGCGAGCGAGTGGACTGCGATGCGACGAGGGCGTTGGACGAGTCGTGGCCCGAGACTGCGGAGCCATGGATGATCGAGGACTCTGGCGAGTTCCTGCCCGTCGTGACGCGGCCGATCTCACCGCAGTTCCAGGAGTGGCTCGACTCGACGCGGAGCCGACTCGCCACGCAGTATCGACGCGCGGCACTGCGTCAGATCGCCCAAGCCCGCCGCGAAGGGCGGTGGGCCGACTTGGAGCGATGGGGGCGCGTGGTCCTTCGGACCGACCCGCTCAACGAGGAGGCTACGCTGGCGCGTGCGGAGAGCGCGGCGATGGCGGGGTCGAAGGCGATGGCGTTGGAGATCCTGGATCAGTACGTGGAGGAGCTTGGGGAGCGGGCGGGACAGATTGCTTTGCCGGCGACGGTGCTGCGGCGGAGGATTTCGGAGCGGAGGCCGGAGTGGGGGGGGAGAGCGACGAAGGAGACGCCCCTTGTTGGGCGAGAGCTAATCATGCAACGCCTTACGACCGCCATAACCAACGCTGGGCAGAGCCGAGGCAGCGCGATCCTGTTGTGTGGAGCGCCAGGAATTGGCAAGACTCGGCTGTCCAGTGAAGTCCGAGAGTTCGCCAACCTCAACGGATTCCGCTCGTGCTTCGTCAGGGCGACGCAGTCCGACGCCGATCGGCCGCTTGCACTAGCGATCGCCCTTGCCTCTGCCATTCAAGACCTTCCCGGTGTGGCGGGCACTTCGCCGGCCGCTCTTGCTCTAATATCACGTCTCTGCAGGCCGTCGGCGCAGTCGGATGAATATTCTGTCGGCGCGGCCGAAACAATATCACCGACCGAAACCGCCTGGGCCATTACCGACGCCGTTGCCGCGGCTACGCATGAGAATCGGGTACTACTGAGCGTCGAGGATCTTCACAACGCGGACGAACTATCGCTTCACGTGATAGCCACGATCGCCAATGCATCGCGTTCAAGCCGACTACTGCTGCTCGCCACGAGTCGGTTGACTTCGCGATTCAAGCTCCATTCCTCTGGCACACCTCTCGCCAACTTCCTCACACTTCCAGTTCCGCCGTTATCGCTGACTGATGCGACAGTTTTGGTCGCCGCCTTCGCAACCTCCCCTCACAGGCCCCTCTCATCTCAAGCGAGTTCCGCGATTCTTCGTGCCGGCGGCGGCAACCCACTGTTCCTCCGTGAGCTTACCTCACAACACGCTTCGCGAGACGCAACGAACAGTCTGCCCCAGTCTCTCATCGAGCTCATTGAACAACGCATATCGCATCTTGTGCATTCGGAGTTGAAGCTCCTTCGCCTGATTACGCTCCTCGGACCCCTTGCACGGTTCTCGCGGATTCGTGCGTTATTGCCGACCGCGGCGTGGGACTACGACTCGTTCCTCGAACAGCTTGAGCTCGAGGGTGTGCTATCTATGAGCCCGAACGGCGCGTTGGAGCTCCACGAGTGCTGGCACGACTCGGTACGCGATGCTCTCAAGGGCACCGCCCTGTCTGCGATGTCGCTCGACGCAGCCACGCTTCTCTCCTCTGAGACGTCGACAGACGCTGGATTCTCCAACTACTGGAGAGCCGCTGAGCTCTTCACACTTGCTGGGAGCTATGAGCAGTCTCGCGAGCAGTTCCGCAAAGTTGCTGGCCTGTTCACAGCCCGCGGCCTTCCGCTCCAGGCGGTTCAAGCTCTGTCGCAAGCTGTCGGCCTAAGTGGCGATGTCCGTGATCGGGTTGAACTCCTGGCCGATCTCGCGGCAGCACAGAACGCGGCCTCACTCTACACGGAAGCCGTGGACTCGTGCGAAACGGTACTGGCGATCGTGGCTGAACTGTCCCCCGAATCGACACCGATCCGAACCGAAGCCCTCGCTACTCTCGTCGACTCTCGACTCAAACTTGGCAAGTCCATTCGCGAGGCCATCGACGCACTCGCAGCATCGGTCTCCAGTTCAGACATCGATGATTCTCTATGCCAACGCGCCTGCCACGTAGGCCTACGGAGCCTATTCAATTCTGGTATCGGAGAACCAGCCCGTGCGTTTCTGAGTGCATCCGTCAGTTCCACTGCACGGTCCGGCCGTAGCCTAATGGGATCCCTCGTTCGACTCATGTACGCGGCTGAATACGGCGACGCAGGCGAACTGGCAGCCCTAGCGCGCGAAGTGGCCGACGGACTCGACGCCGAGGCGACTCCCTCAGTTCGAATGCTCGCGCTCAGATACCGAGCTACGGCGCTCAGATTCCTCGGTCACGCACAAGCAGCATCCCAAGTAATGGAGCAAGCTCTTGAGACGGCCAAGGCACTCGGAGCGCCACGTGATGCGCGCCTAGCGGTAGCGAGCCTAATCTTCCTCCACCTTGACCATGCAAACTTCGCGCAGGCGCATCGGTGGATTCAAGAGGCGGACCGGCTCGTTTCAAGTGCTCAGGGAATCGACCTTGATCACGCACTCGTACACGCGAAAGGGCGGTACCTCGTTGAAGTGGGCGACGCCGCAGGGTGCCTTGAGACATACGCGCCCTACATGAAAGCCGTCAGTGTCGACAACACGCTACGGCGGCGTGCGGCGGACAGAGCCTGCCTTGCGCTTGCGTTTGCTCAGATTGGAGACATAGCATCCGCTCGGGTAGCTTGTGCCGACGCAGTGCAGTTGCTGGAGGCCTTCATACCTGGGCCGAACGAAGACTGGGTCGCCAACTCTGTACTGCGAACGCTCACCGCGATCGACGAAACACCGGAAGCACTATCGGTGCACGAATCGTACCTCCGTCGCCGCGCACCGGCGATCGATCGGCCCATTCCCATCGCGTTTTCTGAACTCGCCACTGAACGCTTGGATTGGCGACGACGAACGGTTGACTAAAGGTTTCGCTTCGAGGGCTCCGTCACAACTACGCTGCGAGGGGGCTCCCCTTCCTTATGAATCAATCGATCTGTGGCCACCGGATACTCGCGGGTCGCAATTGCGATCTCACTGACAAGTTCTCGCCAACTCTCCGGACGTAGTAGCGCGGCGCACATTCGCGGATCGAACTGCCGACCGCTTTCCTTGACTATTTCCGCGTACACGATGTCCGCCGACAACGCATCGCGGTATGGACGAGAAGTACTCATTGCATCGATCGTGTCCGCGAGAGCGATTACGCGGGCAGTTTGCGGGATTGCATCACCGGCGAGACCATGAGGATAGCCTCGACCATCCCACGCCTCATGATGAGACATGACTGCGGGCACCAAGTCGGCAAAATGGGAAACCTTTTCGACGAGCGAAGCGCCGCGGGCAGGGTGAGTCTTCATGACTTCATATTCTGCGTCGGTGAGCCGCCCGGGTTTTCGCAGAATCGGGGCAAACTCACCGTAAATCTTCCCAACATCGTGAAGCAATGCTGCGACGGCAACGCGCTCAGATCCTCGACCTCCGATGCCAACTGTTCGAGCGATGATGCGCGCATATCTGGCAACTCGCTGCGAATGTCCCGAGGTGTAGGGGTCTTGAGCCTCGACGGTCGCAACCATGAGTTGCAGTAGTTCCTCGTTGATTTTCTGGAGCGCTACGTTCTGCTTGAATAGTTGTCGAATTCCGAGCATTGGAAGCGCCAGTACCGATGTGACACCAACACCGAACTTGAAGTACGTCAACGCAAAGAAGTAGATCAAGGGAAAGGACAAGACATCATACGCAGCCGAAAGCCGCATGCTGCTGACCCAGTGCTCACGCGTGTCGCGCCCGTCCGAAACGGCCACCACCGTACTAACTGCGAGCTTGTTTACAGCGAACCAAGTTGCGACCATGACAAAGAAGGCGAACCCCTCAGTGAAGCTGAGAGCCCCGCCCGTCATGGGTGACCCGCGCAAGAACAGAAAGACAGAGACCGCGACGACTTCGGCGAATACGAACTGAGAAATATTGAATCCTGCCTTGAGCGGCGCGCGGCGAACGATGAGTTCGGTGATGACTATGCTTATGAAAACGGTCACCACAGACACAATGTTTGGCGCGATGACGGCGATGCTGAGAAACGGGAGGAACCCGATGCTTCCTGAGGTGGTTCTGGAAGTCGCGTATCCTAGCACTGATGCGAGGATCCCGAATGCCGCGAAGAACGCTCCCGCCATCCAGTGTTCTTTTGTGGGAACCGGCCCCAGCAGCAGCATCGCCGCGGAAGAAAGCACCGCGCCGACTGCGACCATCAGGACTATTTGGGCGACTCGGGTTTGACGATTCATAGTGAAAAGAAGTGGAGGACCCCCCGTCCTCTGTACTACTCAGGCCCAGCTGGCCGCATCTCCGAGCACAAGTGCGCAGATCGCGCTAATGAGCGACGTGATGATTGACATTGAGTATCACCTCCCTTCGGTGAGATGGCCCGGCCTTTCGACCGGACATTCAGCAAAGATCGGCTCCGCTCACGCGTCCTGAATGACGCTTCCGCTATTGTTCTCTCCGCTATTTTGGAGAGAACGGGGGGCACCCTTTCTCCTCTCAGTTCAAGTAATAACCACTCCCCAACAACCCACTCCCTCTGGCCGCGACGCGGCGCCAGGGACTGACCCCGACGCCGCGCTCCGCACCACTCACTCCCTCGACCGTCAGCGACCCAGGCCGCGCCGGTCCTCCATTGCGTTGGTGGCCGGCATCACCTTGCCCATCGTCACCGCCGGTCCCATCCATCGGTTCGTCGCGTCGAGCACCGCCAGCACGGCCGCCGTCTCCGCGCTCTCGCGCACTTCGCAGCTGCCGGTCAACATCACCTGCTCGCGGCCCTGACGCGCCATCACCGCAGCGAATACGAACTCGCGGTCGAATGCCGTGATCACACGGACTCCCTCGAGCGAGAAGAGGCCGCTCAGAGGCTGTGCCATGCCCAGCGCGACGAGCGTCGCGCGGCCCGCCACGTCCACCCGGCTCCGGTCGCTCTGCAGCCCTTCCTCCGCCTCGCCCGCGAACTGCTCATTGCCTATCCGCAGCGTCACCCGGCAGGTCACGCCGCGGGCACGCGATCCGCGCACCTCGACGTCCTCGAAATAGACCGGACGACTCCCCTTCGACGGCATCGGTTCCTCGGCAGGCGCCACCGCGATCGAGGCTGCCATCGGTGTCGGTCGCTTCGACGTCGCCGCGACCGAGATCTTTCGGTGATCCACACGCAGGCCGAGCTGCGCCATGAGCGCGCTCTCAATGTTCCGGACCACCTGCTTCGCCGGTGTGTCCCCGGTCACGAGCACGTGGATCGCGTCCACCGACCCGCTGTCCGTTGCGGTGATCCGCACGGACACCACGTCTTGAAGCGAAGCGATCAATTCCTCGGCGCGCTGCAATGGCAGAACCGAGCCGGCGATCGGCGAGTTCTGAAGAGCGCCCTGCGGATGGGGTTGCGGCGTCACGGTTCCTGGGGAAGAACGAGTGTTGATCTCACGAACGGAGTGCCTCTTTTCCGATACTCTTTCCACCTGGCCCCCAGAATGCGCTGGTGCAGCCATTGCTGTCACGAAAACTGGCAGTCGCGGCGCAAAGGACAATCTCCATCATCTAAACGACCCTGCACCGGTGACGTCACAGAGTGACGGCCGAGGGCGGCCCCTCGGCAGCGACCCCCTACTCGCCGAACCGGTCGGGGACCTGATACACCTTGAGCTTCCTATAAAGCGTCCGTTCCCCGATGTCGAGGATCTCGGACGCCTTACGACGATTCCCGCGCGTCTCACGCAACGCCGCGAGAATGGCAGCCTTCTCGATCTCGGCCATGGTCATTCCCATGGTGGCGCTCACCGCGCTCGGCGCCGGCACGAGGCCCGGAGGCTCGATCGCCGCCCCACTCATGCCCCCAACGAGCGGCAGACCAGCGACCATACCTCCCGCCACCTGCGCCAGCACTCCACGGTCCTCGTCCACGCGACGGCGCAATTCCTCGAGCTGCAACTTCATCTCGACCAGGCTGCGCACGATGAACTCCAACTCGCGCCCCTCGGCGCGCCCCTCCTCGCGGTGGATCGGACCCATGGGCACCGGCAGGAGTCGCGACGCGCCCCCTTCGCGAATGCCAGACGGGATGTCGGCACCGGTGATCTCGCGCCCGGTGGCGAGGACGACCATGCTCTCGACCAGGTTGCGCAACTCGCGCACGTTGCCCGGCCAGGTGTAGTTCACCAATGACTGCATGGCGTCGGCCGAGATGCCGTGGAACTCGCGGTCGTGCTCCTGCGAGAACTCCTGCACGAACCGCCGCACGAGCAGCGGGATGTCGCTGCGCCGCTCGCGGAGGGGTGGCAGGTAGATCCGCAGCACGTTCAGGCGATAGAAGAGATCAGCGCGGAAGTGGCCGCGTTCCACACTCTCACGCAGCGGGCGATTGGTCGCGGCGATCACGCGCACATCCACGGGGATCGTCTGCGTGCCACCCACACGCGTCACATGCCGCTCCTCGAGTACGCGCAGCAGCTTCACCTGCGTGCTCTGGGGGATCTCGCCGATCTCGTCGAGGAAGAGCGTGCCGCCGCTCGCGAGCTCGAATCGCCCGATGCGCCGTTCGGCCGCGCCGGTGAACGCGCCCTTCTCGTGACCGAAGAGCTCACTCTCGAGCAACGTCTCCGGCAGCGCCCCCACATTCACTGCGATGAACGCCTTGTTGCGGCGCGGGGACATCTTCGCGAGCGCGCGAGCGACCAACTCCTTGCCAGTCCCGCTCTCGCCTTCGATCAACACCGTGCTCGACACTGGCGCCATCTGCTTGACCTGCACCAACACCTGTCGCACCGCCTCGCTCTCGCCCCAGAGCCCGGTCTCGCGCGTGATGCGCTGGCGCTCGAGCAGCTCATTCACGCTCGCACGCAGCGCGTCGGGCGTGACGGGCTTGGTGAGCACGTCGGCGAAGCCGAGCGACTTGAGACGCTGCTCCACGGCAGGGTCACCGACGTCGGCGAGTCCGATCACACTCGCGCCACCCCAGAGCTGATCGCGCACGAGGCCGAGCGTCTGAGGGTCGAGCAGCGCGCCGGTGAACACGATGACGTCGGGCTTCGCGCGACGGATCTCGCGCGGGAGGTCATCCATGGGAGAGACGACGGTCGTCTTCACGCCGTCGGCCTCCAGCAGTGCGTTCAATCGCACGGCGGGTTCGACGTCGGTGAGGGTGATCAGGACGTTCATCTCAACGCACCTATCTCTTGACCGTGCCCTGCTTCCAGAACGGGAACCCGACGATCGTCCCCACGATCCGCTTGCCGCGAATGTCGACTTCGATGGTGTTCCCTTCCTTCGCGTGCGCGGTCGGCACGTACGCCGTCCCAAGACCGCAGCCGACGCTCGGGCTCATGACCCCCGACATCACGGTGCCGCTCGCGCTCCCATTCACGAACACGGGGTACCCGTGCCGCGGGATCGCCTTCTCGGTGAAGGTGAAGCCGACGAGCTTCTTGGGCACACCGGCAGCCTTCTGCGCCTCGAGTGCGGCGCGACCGACGAAGTCGCCCTTCTTCATCTTCACGAGCCAGCCGAGTCCGGCCTCGAGCGGCGTGACGGTGTCGTCGATGTCGTTGCCGTAGAGCGCCATCCCCATCTCGAGGCGCAACGAGTCGCGGCAGCCGAGTGCGACGGGTTGGATGCGGCCGGTGTCCATCAACACCTTCCAGAGTCGCGCCGAATACTTCACGTCGTGATAGAGCTCGAAGCCGTCCTCACCGGTGTAGCCGGTGCGCGAGAGCGTCATGGGGATGCCGGCGACCGTGGTCTCGCAGAACCAGTAGTACTTGATCTCGTCGAGCTGCTTGGGCGTCATGGCCTGCAGTATCTCCTGCGCCTTGGGGCCCTGCACCGCGAGCAGGCCGATGTCGTCGCTGACATCAGTGAGCACACAGTCGAACTTGCCGACGTACTGCTGGATGTGCTTGAGATCCTTGTCCTTGTTCGATCCGTTCACGACCATCATGAGGTGATCGTCGGCGTAGCGGTACACGAGGCAATCGTCCACGAACGTGCCCCGCTCGGTGAGGATGCCCGAGTAGTGGACCTGACCGGTACCGAGCGCGGCAACATCGTTCGACGTCACGTACGTGACGAAGTCGATCGCCTGCTTGCCCTTGATGATGAACTCACCCATGTGACTCACATCGAACACGCCGCAGCCGTTGCGCACCACGTTATGCTCGGCCGTGATGCCGCCCGGATACTGGATCGGCATCTCGAAGCCGGCGAACGAGACCATCTTGGCCCCGGCGGCGACGTGGATGTCGTAGAACGGGGTGCGCTTGAGCGGCACGCTGGAGCTGGCGGACATTGGGAGCGGTCCTATTCAATAGAAGGGGGTGTACTGCCCACCCAATATGCCGAAACGGCAGGGCGGCTGGTACTGGGAGGTGTGCAACCGGGTCTGCCGTTCTATCGTTCAACCACTGTGCACACGCTCCGGATCGTACTGGCCCTCGGGCCCTTCCTCGTCTCGGTGCTGCGCGACCGGCGCCGCTGGCTCTGGTGGGGGGCGCCGGCCGAGCGGTCGAAGGCGTTCCATGTCGCGCGCGCCGAGGCGCTGGTCTCGCGGATCGCGCAGTTGGGACCGACGTTCGTGAAGCTCGCGCAGGTGTTCGCATCGCGAGCCGATCTCATTCCGGAACCCTACCTCGGCATCTTCGGTCGACTCACCGACCAGGTGCCACCGGTCACGTGGGAGGCGATCCGCGCGCAGATCGTCGCCGCGTACGGCATGGAGCCAGAGCGCGTGTTCGAATCGATCGACCAGACGCCGGTCGCCGCCGCCTCACTGGGTCAGGTGCACCGCGCGCGCTGGCACGGGCGCGATGTGGCGGTGAAGGTCCTGCGTCCGGGAATCGAGCAGACGGTCGGCAAGGATCTGAAGTCGGCGCGCGCGATCACGGCGTGGGCGGCGCGCCGTTGGCCATCGCCGCATGTCCTCGGGTTCCAGTCGTTGGTGGAGGAGTGCGCGGCGCGCATCGGCGAGGAGATGGATTTCAGGCTCGAGGCCGAGTACGCGACCGAAGCACGCGCGAACTTCGTCGACAACCCGCGCGTGGTGATCCCCGAGGTCATGCACGAGCTCACGCGTCAGCGAGTGCTGGTGCTGCAGTTCATCGAAGGCACTCGGGTGGACCGACTCGTGCCCGGCGGTGTGGACGCGGGACGGCTCGCGGGGATGGTGATCGAGGTCTACGTGCAGATGATGCTCGTGGACGGGCTCTTCCATGCGGACCCGCACCCGGGGAACCTCATGGTCGCGCCCGACGGGCGATTGGTGCTGCTCGACTTCGGGATGATGGTACGCGTGCCGCCCGAGTTGCGACTCAAGCTCATCCGGACGGTGTTCGCGAGCATCCGTCGCGACGCAAAAGCCGTGGCGCAGGGGTTCTATGCACTCGGACTGGTCGCACCGGGGGCGGACCCGTTGGAGATCGATCGACTGTGCGAGGTGCTCGTGCAGCTGGCGTCCTCGCGGACGACGACGCAGCAGCGGATCGACACGATGCTCGCGGACCGCGTGATGCAGTCGCTCTACGACTTCCCGGTGATCCTGCCGCGCGATCTGGTCTACTTCGGGCGCGCGGCGGCATTGATCGAAGGAGTGGGAACGCGCTACGACCCGTACTTCAATGCGATCGAGATCGGGACACCGGTGGTGATGCGGATGCGGAGCCGGATCCTGCGCTCGCTCGGCGAGGAAGTGCAGCCGAGCGTGGAGGAGATCGCGTCGGTGGCGGGGTTCGCGGCGGGCCGAGCTTGGCGCGCGGCGCGCGAATGGATCGGCGGTTGGGTGGCGCCGGCGCTCCGGCCGAGCGAACGTAGCGGGCGATGACACCCACGTTCTTCCCTTCTCCCTCTGCATTCCGCCGCTGGTTACACGCGCACCACGGCAGCGAGACGGCACTCTGGGTGGGCTACCACAAGGTGGCGACGGGCAAGCCGTCCATGTCGTGGTCCGAGTCGGTGGACGAGGCGCTCTGCTACGGGTGGATCGACGGGCTGCGCAAGTCGATCGACGCCGACGCGTACATGATCCGCTTCACGCCGCGAAAGTCGACGAGCATCTGGAGTGACGTCAATACGAAGAAGATCGCGATGCTCATCGCGGCGGGACTTATGCGGCCGGCGGGGCTGCGCGTGTTCGAGGCTCGGACCGCCAATCGGGCCGGCGTGTACGCGTTCGAGTCGAAGGCGCAGGGGCTGTCGGACGCTGAGCTCGCGGCCTTCCGGAAGAAGGCCGCAGCGTGGAAGTTCTTTGAGGCACAGCCGCAAGGGTACCGACGCACGGCGGCGCATTGGGTGGGGAGCGCGAAGCGTATTGAGACACGGGCAAGACGATTCGCCACGCTCCTGGCGGACTCGGCGGCTGGGCTGCGGATCGCGCAGTTGCGGCGATGAGCACATTCCCACACTTGGACCAGGGACCGAATCAGATGCGAAGCTCTTTCCGCGCGTGCCTCGACCGGATGCGCTGCACCGCCCCGCTGGCATTCGCGTTGGCGCTCTCGTTGGCGACCCTCATGCCCGCGTGCGCGGCGCAGGCGCAGGCCGTGTCGAGCACCGGAAGCGCGAGCCTCACGAGCGACGCCGCCGTCGCCGCCGACCGTGCGGCGGCGCGTGCCGTGGCCGACTCCGCTCTCGCCCTGATCTCGCGCAACGATTTCGCGCACCTTGCCGACCTCATGCTTCCCGAGGCGCGGACCTTCTCGTCGCGCCAACGCGACGGCGAGTGGCGCTACAGCAGCAGCACGCGCGAGGAACAACGCGCCTCGAAGTTCGATGGCCGCATCACGGAACGTGGATTCGCGCCGACCGTGCTCGTCTCAGGCCCGCTCGCTGTGGTCTGGATGCCGTACGATCTCTACATCAATGGCGTCTGGTCGCATTGCGGCGTCGATGCATTCACGATGTACAAGGTCGCGGGTCACTGGCAGATCGCCACGATGGGGTGGAGCGTCGAGCAGCCGCCTTCGTGCCTCAAGCACCCTGATGGAGCGCCGCGCCCATGAACCGACTTCGTCGCGTGCCGCTCGCTGTCGGCGTCGTGCTCGCACTCGTCGCAGGGTTCTTCTTCGCGGTGCCGGTGTACGTCGACGGTTCGATGAACCGGCTCGATCGCACGGAGGAGATCCCGGTCACGCAGCGCGCTCGCGACCTGCACGCGACGCTCTCGGTCGCCGACCTGCATGACGACATCCTGCTCTGGGACCGCGGCGTGATCGGCCCTTCGCGGCGCGGCCAGACGGACGTCACGCGGCTCGCGCGGGGGAATGTCGCCGTGCAGGTGTTCAGCACCGTGACCAAGACGCCGAAGAATCAGAACTACGACAGCAACGGCGCGGAGTCGGACAACATCACGTTGCTCGCGATCGCGTCGCGTTGGCCGCCGCGGACCTACGGCTCGCTCCTGGCACGCGCACTGCATCAGGGCGCGAAGCTCGAGCGCGCCGCGGCCCTCTCCGACGGGCGTCTGATCCTCGCGCGGAGCGGCGACGAACTCCGCAACGCGCTCGCGCGGCGCGGCGAGTGGACGGGTGCCGCCGATGAGAAGCCGGTGGTCGGCCTGCTAAACACCGAGGGACTGCATGCGATCGAAGGGAAGCTCGAGAACGTGGACACGCTCTTCGCACACGGGTTCCGCATGGCGGGACTCGCGCATTTCTTCGACAACGAGATCGCAGGGTCGGCGCATGGCGTGACGAAGGGCGGGCTCACGCCGCTGGGGCGCGACGTGGTGCGACGGATGCAAGAGCTCGGCATGCTCGTGGACCTCGCGCACGCTTCGCCAGCGGCATTCGATGATGCGCTGGCCGCGGCGACGCGACCGGTCGTGGTGAGCCACGTGGGCGTGAAGGCCATCTGCGCCGGCCCGCGCAACCTGAGCGACGATCAACTGCGCGCGCTGGCCGCCAATGGCGCGCTGATCGGCATCGGCTTCTGGGACGCAGCGGTGTGCAGCACGTCGCCGCGCGAGATCGCAAGGACGCTCCGGCATGCGATCGACATCGCCGGACTCGCGCATGTGGCACTCGGCTCCGACTGGGATGGCGCGGTCACGGTGGCGATCGGTGGTGGGACGATCGCGCAGCTCACGCAGGCGTTGCTCGATGCGAAGTTCACCGAAGCGGAGATCCGGGCCGTGATGGGTGAGAATACGATCGCGTTCCTCGAGGCGAACCTTCCGTGATGACTGCGACGTTGGTGCGAGCGCTACTGTTTGCCGCGATGCTACCGACGACCTTCAGGGCGCAGTCGCCGGCTCAGGGCACGGTGTTCGATGATCGCAATGCGAACGGGCTCCGCGACGCCGGTGAACGTGGAATCGAGGGCGTCGTCGTCTCGAATCAGGATCAGGTCGCGCGCACCGACGCGACCGGCGCCTACCGGCTCGGGGCGGGTGGCTTTGGCGCGGTGTTCGTCTCGCTGCCGCGCGGCTTTCGCGCGGCGAGCGGGTGGTGGAAGCGGAACGAGACCGGCACCTCGGTCGACTTCGCACTCACGAGCACGCCTGAGCCGCGCACACTCACCTTCGTGCATGCGTCGGACACGCACATCCAGCCGTCGACGGCCGGGCGCACGGTGCGCCTGCGCGCGCTGGTCGACTCGATCGCTCCGCAGTTCACGATCATCACCGGCGACCTGGTGCGCGACGCGCTGCGCGTGGGCGAAGCCGAGGCGACCGGGTACTACGAACTGTTCGTGCGCGAGGCGGCAGCGTTCACGTCACCGGTGCACACGGTGCCCGGCAATCACGAGATCTTCGGCGTGGAGCGCGGGCAATCGGGAGTCGATCCTTCACACCCGCTGTACGGCCGCGCGATGTACCGGAAGTTCCGCGGACCGGACTACTACTCCTTCAATGCCGGCGGCGTGCACTTCGTCGCGCTCAACACGATCGACGTGGACGACCAGTGGTACCATGGGAACGTCGACAGCCTGCAACTCGCCTGGTTGGCGCGCGACCTCGCGATGGTCCCTGCCACCATGCCGGTGGTGACGTTCAACCACATCCCGTTCTATTCGGTGAACGAGCAACTGCACGGGTACTCCGACGGTCCACCCGCGCCCACGCTCATCACGGTCAGAGGGCGGACGCAGTTCCGTCACACGGTGGCCAACGCGGGTGACGTGATCAAGCTGATCGGCGTGGCGCGCTACGAGATCGCGCTCGCGGGGCATGTGCACATCGGCGAGCGGATCGCCTTCGAGCTCGGCGGGCGTCCGATGAGGTTCCATCAGGGCTCGGCGACGGTGTCGAACTCACCGTCGGGCCCATTCGTGTTCCCGTCCGGTGTGACCGTCTACCGCGTGACCGATGGCCGCGTGGACGACGGGACGTTCGTGCCGATCACGCCGCTCGTGCCGCTCACAACACGAGTGCCGTAGCCGCCGATCACCGCAGCGGCCTGGGTTTCTTCGTCGGCACGCTCGGCGGCAGTGCGGGCGAAGCGCCCTGGAAACGGCCGAGACGGTCCAGGAGGTAGATCGGCCCCCGGAGCACGTCATCCTTGAGCTCGATCGACACCTCCCCTGCATCGCCTTCGGCCCGGAGCGAGGTGGTCACGAAGAACGCGTCGGCAGCGCCGCTGTTCACCACGTAACCGAGGTCCTGCAATGACGCGATCGTGAGCGCGCTCAGGGGGTTGGATCCACCGTTGAGGAACCCGGTCATAAGTTCGTTCAGCAGCACGGTCTCGCGCCAATGCGAGTTGCGCGTGCCCGCGAAGCTCCGGGGCGGGTTGGTCTCGTCCGGTCGGTTCTCGACCGGCACCTTCCCGCCCTGCGTGTAGGTCGAGCCGCCGACTCCGTTGAACGCCGTGATCGCGAGCGGACCGCTGAACTGCGTGTCGAGCGTGCTCGTCGCTGAGGACGGATTGATCAGGAACCCCTTGTTGCCCCAGATGGTGCCGATGCCGAGGACGTGCCCCATCTCGTGGAGGATCACGTTCCCGAAGTTGCCTGCGGACTCGAGGTTGGCGAGGTCCGCAGTATCGAACCGCATGCTTCCGGCCGCGGGAATGAACGAGGGACCCGCACGCGACGCACAAGGTCCGGCCGAGCCGAGAATCTGTCCGACGCCGTCGATCACCTCGAGCCGCACGAAGATGATGACGTCGTCGACGGTCTCGTTGATCACCGAAGGCGAGCCGCATGCGCCGGGGACGCCGGTCGAGTTGATCGGTTGCGCGGGGAGGTCGCCCGTGATGATGCTCTCCCAACGGGCTGCCGCGTTGCTGAACGTCTGCAGCTGGCTGGGGGTGGGTACGGCGACGAACCGGAGCCCGATGTCGAACCCGGCACCGGTGGCTTTGCCGGTCGCTGAGAAGACGACGGGGTTTCCGGTGGGATTGGCCCCGGACACGGTCGCGGAGAGCACATTCGCCCCGGCCGCGAGCGTCCACGAACCGACGGTCGCGATGCCGCTCGCGTTCGTCACCGCCGTCGCACCACTCGCCGAGCCGAAGCCCGGCACAGTGGCGAACTCGACCGTGATGCCGGCGACCGGCAGGTCAGCCTCGTCAGTCACACGCACTGACGGTGCGACGGGCGTAGTGCCTCCCGGCGCGGCGAGCTGGCCGTTGCCGGTGTTGACCGCAACGATCGCGGGCACACCGAGCAGTGCGGTCCGCACGAGGAGTGTGTAGTTGCCGGTCTGCCCGGGGTCGAAGGTGCGTGCGCGCAGGAGGTAACTACCCGCCGGGAGCGTGATCGCGATCCGCGAGTTGGTGAGGATACCCGACTGGATGTCGTCGTTCTCGGCAATCAGCGCCTGCGTGGTGAAGTCGTATACAAAGAGCCAGGTGTCGAACTGCGCGGAGTTCATCTCCATGATCATCGAAGTAGTCGCAACGAGATCGAGCCTGTAGAACTCGAAGTTCTGCAGTCCCGGCGCGGGCATCTGGCAATCGGTCGCACTGATCGTACTCGCCCTCATCACACCGAGCGTGATCGGTGTCGCGCCTGCAGGAGTGCACGGATCAGGCGTCGCGGTCGCAGTGAACAGGATCGGCGTGAGCCCACCGAACGCCGCCTGCATGCTGTTGGCCCCGAGCGGCGCGCCGAGCGTCCACGAGCCCACGGTCGCGACGCCGCTCGCGTTGGTGACGGAGGCAGCGCCCGTGAGCGATCCGCCGCCACTGAGCACGCTCCACGTGACGGCCGCCTCGGCCACGCCGTTGCCGAGGACGTCGACGACCTGCACGGCGGGATTGATCGCGACGGCGGTACCGAACTTGGCGAACTGGCCGTCAGCGCTATTCCCGGGCGCGACGACCATGGACACGGGTGGGCCTGCGAGCGGATTGGCAGTGAAGAACGTCACGTTCGAGTTCCCAGCGACCGCCGCACTCACGCGCTGCAACGTGGCGGTGCTCGACCCGAGTGTCCACCGAGTGGAGGCGAGACCGCCCGCATCGCTATTCACCGTGGTGATAGTGATCGAACCGCCACCGGAGGACACTGCGAACGTGACCGGCTGTGCGGCCATCGCGTTGCCGAGCCGGTCCTCGATCCTCACCTGGAGCGCGGTCGCGAGCTGTGTCTGGATGCCGCCCGTCTGCGAGTTGCCGGCCACGACGACCGGTGCGAGGGGTAGCTGCGCGACCGTCACTTGCACAGAGGCGAGCTTGCCGCCGACCGTTGCCGTGATCGTCGCGGTACCGTTCGTGACCGCCGTGACGACACCGGCCGGAGAGACGGTCGCCACGCCGGCGGCGTTGGTGGACCAGGTGAGTCCCGCGCCGCTCATGGGCGCGCTACGCTGGTCGAGCACCGTCGCGACGATCGTCTGGTTAGCGCCGATCGCGTCGAGCGCGACGGCTCCCGGGATCAGTTGCACCGCAGTGGCCCTGGGCGGCTCGGTCGAGCTCGTGCAGGACCCGACGCCGACCGCTAGCGCGAGGGCGAGCACAGTAGGGACCAGCGAACGGGAGCGCATCAGGGCATGCTCGGCGATGAGTGTTGAACGCGGCACGGCGGGGGCGCCTCGAGCCGCAAGCGAGAATTACGGGGCAGTACACCACCCGGTCAACGGGATGTGACACTCTGTGCTACCCCGGAGTGCCGACGCAAGGGCACACCGCCGGTGCCCACCGGCATGACTGTGCGCTGCCTCACGGCGCTCGCGTGCCGCGGCGGCACGGCTTCCGTCCAGCGCGGCGGACAGGCAAGTTCCTGCGGTGAACCCATCCGAGCTGCTCGACCTCGTCGCCTACACGGAGTGGGCGACCGCGCAACTGACGGCCGCGTTGCGCGCCGTTCCCGACGCTGAACGCCGGCGTCGCGACGAGAGCGCGTTCGGATCGCTGCTCGGCACCTTCGCACACCTGATCGCAGCCGAGTGGGTCTGGGTCGAGCGGTGGAAAGGGACGAGCCCGTCGGCACCTCCGGCGTGGGTGGGAGAGTCGAGCTTCGACGAGCTCGTCGAGCAGTTGCACCACGTCGAGCAAGAACGTGCGACACTGCTGCGCGCACTCGACGCACCATCGATCGCGCGACCCATGAGCTACCGGACGTTCGCCGGTCAGGAGCAGTCGAATCCGATCGGCGACCTCGTGCGGCACGTGGTGAACCACGGCACCTACCACCGCGGCCAGATCTCGATGCGCATCCGCCAGCTCGGTCACAGACCGCCGAGCACGGACTACATCGTCTGGCTGCGACTCCCTGCCGCTGAGCGCGAAGTCCGCCCATGACTTCGCCCTTGCACGCCTTCACACCGGACGAGCTCGAGAGCGTTCCGATCGCGCGCGCGTGGACGATCCCGGCGTCGTGGTACACAGGCGCGCCGTTCCACGGTATCGACCTCCAGGCGATCTTCGAGCGCACGTGGCAATGCGTGGGCGACCTCTCGGCGCTCACCGAGCCCGGGTGTTTCCTGACCGCACAGGTGGGACACGCACCGGTGCTCGTGCTGCGCGACAAGGACGGTGCGCTGCGCGCCTTCCACAACGTCTGCCGCCACCGTGGCGGACCACTGGCGACCGCCGCCTCGGGCTGCGTGAAGGCGCTCACCTGCCAGTACCATGGCTGGACCTACCTGCTCGACGGTTCGCTGCGCGGCGTGCCGCGCTGGGATCGCGTGGACCTGTTCGACAAGAAGGACTATGGGCTCGTGCCGATCCGCGTGGAGTCGTGGCAGGGCCAGGTCTTCGTGAATCTCGATGCTGACGCGGCACCGCTCGCAGCGACCATGAGTGGGATCGCCGAGCGGGTCGCGCCGTTGCGGATCGACGAGCTGACCCTCATGAAGCGGATCGACTACGAGGTCGGGTGCAACTGGAAGGTCTACGTCGACAACTTCCTTGAAGGCTACCACGTCCCGTACGTGCATCCCGAGCTCATGAAGCTCTACGACTTCCGTCGCTACACGACCGAGCTCGCGGGACCGTACTCGCTGCAGTGGTCGCCGATCGAACCGGGCGATGCACCGTATGACATCCGCCCCGGCGACTGCGCCTACTATTACTTCGTCTTCCCGAACTACATGATGAACATCCTGCCCGGACGGGTGCAGACGAACGTCGTCGTGCCGCTCGGGCCGGACCGGTGTCGCGTGGAGTTCCGCTTCTACTACCGGGACGCCAAGGGCGAGGCGGCTGAACGCGCGATCGCCGACGACCTCGACTACAGCGACCGCATACAGCGCGAGGACATGGACATCTGCGCACTCGTGCAGCGCGGACTCGGCTCACCCGCCTATGACCGCGGCCGGTTCTCGGTGGACGCGGAACAGGGCGTGCATCATTTCCAAGAGCAGTTGCGTGAATCGTACCGGGCCTGGAGCACGCGGGCCGCACCTTCCTCCACCAAGTGATGCGACCCGTGACCCGTAGACACATCCCCCGCCTCTCTCTGCTCGTCGTCGCCCTTCTCATCGCCGCCTGCGCCACCGAAGGCCCGTCACGTGAGGAACGCGCACGCTGGGACGCGCAGGCCGCGCGCGTCACGATCACGCGCGACGACTGGGGGATACCACATATCCGCGGCAAGACCGACGCCGACGCGGTGTTCGGTATGGTCTACGCCCAAGCGGAGGATGACTTCAACCGCATCGAGGTGAACTTCCTCACCGCACTGGGGCGCATGGCCGAAGCCGAGGGCAAGTCAGCGGTCTGGAGCGACCTGCGGATGCGACTCTTCATCGACCCCGACACACTGCGCGCGCAGTATGCGGCGAGTCCGGAATGGCTTCGGACGCTCATGGACGCGTGGGCGGACGGGCTCAATCACTTTCTCGTGACGCACCCTGAAGTGCAGCCGCGCGTGCTCAAGCATTTCGAGCCCTGGATGGCGCTCGCGTTCAGCGAGGGGAGCATCGGTGGCGACATCGAAGGGGTCTCGTTGAAGGAACTCGAGGCGCTCTACGGCAGCCCCGACACCGCGAGTGCGTCGGCTGGCAGCGTGCGCCGTGACGTCGCGCAGGCCGAGCCGCTGACCGGGCTGATCGAGCCAGGTGGATCGAACGGGTTCGCAGTCGGCCCGACGCGCAGCGCATCCGGCAAGGCACTGCTCTTGATCAATCCGCACACCTCGTTCTTCTTCCGCGAAGAGCTTCAGATGACGAGCGATGAGGGACTGAATGCGTATGGTGCCGTGACGTGGGGGCAGTTCTTCGTGTACCAGGGCTTCAACGCGACCGCGGGGTGGATGCACACCTCGAGCAGCAACGACGCGATCGACGAGTTCGCGGTCACGGCGACGAAGACGGCCGACGGCTACACCTACGCATACGACACCGCACAGCGACGCGTGGTGACGCAGCGGATCGCACTGCGCGTTCGCGACGGCGAGCAGCTGTCCACGCGCGAGTTCACCGTGTATCGCACGCACCATGGTCCGGTGGTGCGCGAGGCCGCAGGAAAATGGATCGCCGTGCGACTCATGAATGAGCCGGTCAAGGCGCTCACGCAGTCCTACCTGCGCACGAAGGCCAAGAACCTCGCCGAGTTCAGGACGAACATGGATCTGCACACCAACTCGTCCAACAACACGGTCTTCGCCGACGCTGAGGGCAACATCGCCTACTTCCATGCGAACTTCATCCCGCGGCGCGACACGCGCTTCGACTGGAGCAAGCCGGTGGACGGCAGCGATCCCGCGACCGAGTGGCAGGGCGTGCACACGGTGGACGAGAGTCCGAACGTGTTCAACCCGAGCACCGGGTGGATCCAGAACACGAACAACCATCCGTTCTCCGCGGCCGGTGCGGCGAGTCCCAAGCAGTCCGCCTATGCGCGGTACTTCGAGGACGGCGAGGGCGAGAACGCGCGCGGCCTGCATGCCATCGAGGTCCTGACGCGCGAGCGCGCGTTCGACATCGACAAGTTGGTCGCTGCGGCCTATGACCCGCATCTCCCGGCCTTCGACGCGCTCATTCCCGCACTCGTGCGCGACTACGATGCCCTGCGCCCCAGCGATGCGCGCAAGCTGGCGCTCAAGGAGCCGATCACACTGTTGCGCGCCTGGGACCGGCGATCGGGCGCCAAGTCGGTCGCGTTGACCGTCGCGCACTTCTGGGGCACGGACCTCTTCGCGCGCGTGCAGGCGGACCCAGACGCCGAGGGGACGTCGCTGTTCGCGTTCATGGCGCGCGGCGCGACCGCCGAGCAACGGCTCGGCGCGCTCGAATCGGCGGTCGCGCGCCTCACCGCGGACTTCGGCGACTGGCGTACGGCGTGGGGCGACGTGAACCGGTTCCAGCGACTCACCGCCGACATCGCACAGCCCTTCAGCGATTCGGGTCCGAGCATCCCGGTGGGATTCGCCTCGGCGAACTGGGGATCGCTCGCGGCCTTCGGTGCGCGACCGTACCCGGGGACCAAGAAGATGTACGGCACCTACGGCAACAGCTTCGTCGCGGTGGTGGAGTTCGGCGACTCGGTCATGGCGCGTGCGATCACGGCGGGAGGGCTCAACAGCGTGCCGGGGTCGAAGCACTTCAATGATCAGGCAGAGCGGTATGCGCGCGGTGACCTGCGCACGGTGTACTTCCACCCGTCGCAGCTCGCGGGGCACACCGAGCGGAGCTACCGACCGGGCGAGCGCGCGCCGTAACGCACGCCGTCGCGCACGCCGCGGTCCTGGATCTATGTAGCGACGGCCGACCCGTTCGCGATCGCCTCGTTCACGGCCCGCAGTAACACCTGCGAGGTGAACGGCTTCGCCACGATCGCGTTCACCTCGAGCGCGAACGGCCCTTCCTTCTCGCGCTGTGATGCGTAGCCGGTGACGCATACGATCGGCACGCCGGGGCGGATCGGCCGGAAGCGGGAGATCACGTCGCGGCCCGAGAGTCCGGGCATCATGAGGTCCGTCACGAGCGCGTCGATCGTCACCGTGAGGTCCTCCGCGATCTCCAGTGCGCGCGCCCCGTCCGCCGCTTCGATCACGTTGAAGCCGGCGCGGCGGAGCATCCGCGAACTCGCGCGGCGGACCAGCGCGTCGTCGTCCACGAGCAGCAGGTGACGCGTCGAGGTGGGCGCCGCCTCGGGAAGATCGAGCGCACGCATCGTCGCGATCGGCGTCGGTCTCCGCTCCACCGCGGGGAGACGCAGCGTGACCGTCGTCCCTACACCGACCTCGCTCGCGACGTCGACGGTGCCTCCCGCCCGACGGAAGATCGACGCCACCATCGCGAGGCCGAGGCCGGTGCCGCGTCCGGCGACCTTGGTGGTGAAGAAGGGCTCGAAGATGCGCGGCAACGTCTCCGCGGAGATCCCCGTCCCGTCGTCGGAGACCGTGATCCGGATCTGGGGCCAGTCCTTCTCCGTCGCCTCGTCGCGACCGATCGTGACCACGACGCGCCCGCCGGTGGGCATAGCATCGCGCGCATTGGCGACGAGGTTCACGAGCACCTGTTCGAACTGTGCCCGATCGGCGACGATGGTCGCCCCCGCGGCATTGCAGACCAACTCGAACCGACGTGTGGGAAGGAGCATCTGCGTGAACGTCGGCCGGAGCGACTCGATCACCTCGAGCGGTCGCAGCGGCTCGGGCCGGATCACATGACGGCCGCTGAAGCCGAGCAGCTGCCGCGTGATCCCCGCGCCACGCTCGGCGGCGGCGCTGATGGCGTGCGCGTCCTCGAGCGCCGGCGCACCGGCGGGAAGGTCGCGCGCGAGCTCTTCCGCGTGCACCTGCATGGCGGCCAACGCGTTGTTGAAGGCGTGGGCGATCCGCCCCGCCATCGATGACAGCATCGCGAGTTTGCGCGCGTGGCCGAGCCGGCGCTCGAGCGCGTTCGCTTCCGTGACGTCCCGACCGTTGATCACGAAGCCCTCGACCGCCGCCATGCCCCGACGATCCTGCGCTCGCAGATCGATCTCGCGCCAGCTCCCCTCGCGATCGCGGAGACGGCAGCGATAACTGCGCTGTCCGAGGCTCGACGTGCGCTCCTCGAGCCATTCGAGCACACCCTGGCGGTCCGCAGGATGCAGCAGGTCGCCGAACAGCATTCCCGCGGTGGACCCGACCAGGCGCCGCACTGATGGGCTCGCGTAGGCGATGCGGTGGTCCGGCCGCACCAGCAGGACCAGGTCGGTCGCGCTCGCGACGATCGAACGGAAGACGGCGGTCTGCTTGGCCGCCTCACCGGCCAATGCGCTGTTCTCCTTCATCGTGAGACGCTGTCGGCGGAGCAGGAGCGCCGTCATCGCGGCGGCGGCGAATCCCAGGAGGAGCACACGTTGCCCGCCCTCGATCAAGAGCGAGAGGAGCAGGAGCCCGTAGGCGCCGGCGACGAACAGCGACGGTGCGAGGCTTCCGCGATAGCCTACGGTCGAGAGCGGAGGTTCGGCGGGCGCATTGATGGCGCGGCGCGCCGAGCGCCAGCGAAGCACCCACGCGCTGAACCAGACGACGTCGACCCAATGGCCCGGCGCGTAGACGGCCTCGGACCGCGTCCAGAAGAACCCGGAGAGCACGTAGACGAGATGCGCGGAGAGGGCAAGGCCGACCGAGGCGCGTGTGGAACGGTCACGAGCACGGAGGAGGGCGATGCTCGCGGCGAGCGCGACCGTCCATTCGGCGACGACACTCACGAGATCGTACACCGAGCCGGCACTGCTCCACGGCTCGATCACGAAGTGCCACGAGAGCGCGAATCCGCCGATGGCGAACAGCGCCCCGTCGACACGCGCTCTCGCGTCGCGCAACGAGAGCTCAGGGTCGACAGGGAAGCTGAGGAAGGCGGCGATCGCGAACGGGATGTAGATCGTCTCGCTGATCCAGAGCGTGACCCCCGTCATCGGCGTGGAGGAGACCAGGTGCCAGTAGGTCCAGACCACTCCACCCAGCCAGATGAGCGAGCACGAGATCGCGAGCAGCCGCCACGCCAGCCTCGAGCGCCGCTCGGTCGCGACCGACGCCGCACGCCAGTGCGCGACCGACGCGACCGCACCCATGAGGAAATAGGCGAGGTTCACGAGATCGGCCGGCAGACCGCCGCCGGGGATGACGAACCGCAGCCCGATCACCCAGACGATCGCGTACATGGCGACGAGCAGGCCCTCGCGTCCGACGCGCGCCCCGACGCGCGCCCCGACGCGCGCCCCGACGGCCGCGGTCACTGATGCACCGCCGGCAGCAACGCGACCAATCGCGTCCCGCTCGCGCGCCGCTCGCGCACGATCGTGCCGCCCACCTCGCGGCAGGCCGCGAGCCCGATGAGCAGCGCAAGGTCGCCCGGCGCGAGATCCCACTCGTCCCCTTCTTCGGTCCGTACCGCGTCCTCGACCACGTCCGGGACGCCGAGGCCGTCCCCGGTCCCGGCGGACACGGTCACGTACAAGCGAGGATCCAACCGGAGCGACATCGCCTCGGCATCGTTCACCGCGCGCTCACCCACGAAGACGCGGATGTCATCGCCGTGCGCCTCCTCGTGCGCGACCTCGATGACCGCGTCGAGCACCTGGGCCATCGCGCCCGCGTCCACGCGCACATGGAGCGCGCCGTCCTCCGCGACGTCGAGCGGAGGCGTCGGACCCCGGCTCATTCGCGTACGTACGGCGTCCGGTACGTCGATCCGGTCGACGACAGCATCCTTGCGACGACTGAGCGTGAGGAGCCCCGTGGTGAGCGAACGCGCCCGGTCACTCGCGACGCGGATCGCGTCCACATCGACACGCGCACGCGCGTCCAGCGTGTCGTCGACCGCGAGGAGTTCACCATGCGAGACGACGACCGTGAGGATGTTGTTGAGGTCGTGCGCCAGGCCCCCCGCGAGTACGCCGAGCGCCTCGAGGGGCTGCGTGGCCTGGAGCCCCTCGTTCATCTCGTATTCGCGCGTGCGGTCGATGCCGTGCAGGACGAAACCGTCGATCAACGGGTCGCGCCGATGGTCGTGCAGGTGTCCATCGAAGGTGCGCCACCGATCGAGGCGATTCTTCAACCGCACCCTGATCGCGTGCACCGGCGTCTCCTCGTCGGCGAAGGCCGCGAGCAGCGCGGCCCGGTCGTCCTCATGCACAAGTGAGATCAGGTCGGCGGGGGCCGTCGACTCCAAGCGATCGCCGAGGACGCGCGACGTACCGGGGCTCGCATAGCGCAAACGGCCGTCGCGACCGATCAGCGCGACGGCGTCGTAGGCGTGATGCAGTAACGCCTTGAACCGTGCCCCCTCCCACGCGATGCGATTCGCCAGCCGGTCGCGCTCGTCGAGCTCCACACCTTGCCGCGCGACCAGCAGGAGCGTGAGGACCGCGCTCCCGAGGGCGAAGAGGATGCTGTCCCGCACCTCACCGGCGGTCAGTTGCACGAGGAGCATCGCGACGGCCGCGATGAGGAACGTCTCCGGCAGCGCACCGCTCTCGTAGCGATGCCGCGGCGCCGAATGCGCGGCGTGCTGCTGCTGGACCGACTCGGCCGCACGGGCAGCGGCCCATTGGAACACCCAGACGGCGAACCAGGTGATGCCGATCAGGGAGAATGGCGAGAAGTCCGGCGACGAGCTCGCCTTCCAGATGATCAGGTCCGGCGCCAGTCGCAAGGCGAAGGCGACGACGAGCCAACCCGCGGCACGCCGCACTTCGGCCGTGTCTGCCCGCAGGAACAGCCCGGCAACGACGATGACCGCGAGAGAGTCGCCGAACGCGAATACCAGATCGTCGATCGGTGCCGTGGCGAGCAAGGGAGAGCGGAGCAGGGGGCCGATCGCGAGGAACCAGACCACGAGCAGAGTCCCGAGCAACACGGTGGCCGCGTCGATCCTCGCACGCAGCGCATCACGCCCGCGCCAACGCGCGCTGGGGAAGACCAACAGCGCCGGGACGAGCGCCACGAGGTACGACACGCTCGCGACCGCGAGCCAGCTCGGGTCGGCACCACCGATGCCGGTACCGGCCCAGCGTCCCCACGCGAAGCCAGCGCCGAACCGCAGCAACAGGTTGACCAGGAGGAGCACCCACCCGATGCGATTCGCGCCCGGCGCTGTGCGGAAGGCCACCCGCGCTGTCTGCACGATCGTCGCGACGGTGATGAGCGCATACAGCACGTCGTCCAGCGCCGAGGCGACCACCCAGGTGCTCGCGTCCAAGACCGCGAGCAGTCCGTACACCCCCACCACCGCCACGACGGCGGCGTCGGAGCGACGAAAGCCCTCAGCGTCGCCCCAGGGGAGGAGTGCGGAACGG
>JANOWT010000219.1:0-3095 GCA_031418115.1 Gemmatimonadota bacterium | reverse complement strand
GCAGGCGATCGTCGATGCGAACGAGGACGACATCGTGCTCACCGAACGGCTCACGGGCGTGCCGGTGGCGGTGATCCGCAATGCGTACATCGACAAGCTGGGCACCAAAGCGGGGTGGTTCGCCAAGTGGATGCTGCGCGGGGGGCGGACCAAGCACTGGATGCGGACCTGGTATGCGCTCAACTCGGTGCGGCGGCTCAAGAAGTCGCTCAGTTCGTCTGATGTGCGGACGGACTATTGGCAGGCGGGGAAGTCCGTTGCGGGGATCCATGATGTGCGGCCTGCGGGGCGGATCGTGGCGGAGTTCGCGGCGGCGCTCGACTGACTGCTACTGCGTTCACCACAGGGGCACAGGGGACACAGGGGGTGAATGCCGACAGCCGTTCTCTCAGCGCTCAGGCGCGGCCGCGACGAGAGGTGCGACGCCAGGCCACCATCGATGGACCAGCACCGTCACCTGTCCGGGGCGCACCGTGACGGCACCGAGCGAATGCGCCTGACCATCGCGGGTGACTTCGACGATGTGTTCGCCGACGGGCAGTCGCATGCGCGCGACGGTGATACGGTCGGGGAGCAGTTGCCAGGAGCGGAGATCGGGTTGGTCGAGGATCTGCGATGAAGCATGAATCGCGAACAGGCCGATGCCGAGCAGGATCGCTCCGATCGCAGCGATGGCCTTCCCCGACTTCTCGTCCTCGTCCTTCTTGTCGCCCTTCTCGCCCTTGCCCTTCTTGTCGTCGTCGTCGCTGGTGATGATGTCGCCCGCAGCGCTGAACGAAGCCTCGGCGCCATTGAGCGAGAGTTCGCGCACGGCGACGCGCGCGAGCGCCCGCGCGATGCGGCCGGGCTGACCACGGTCGAAGTCGGCGCGCACGGCGTTGCTCACGCTCATGCCGACCGAGTGCGCCATAATCGGCGCATCGGTGGCGACCGCATCGAGCAGTGCGGCAACGGAGAAAGGATCGACCGCCGCGAGACGCGTTGCGCGGGCGCCCAGCACTCCCTGCCCCGCCTGCGGATTGTCGTCCGACATCACCGGCCAACGGAGGCTGACGTTGCGATACGATTCCGATGCCCAATCGCGTGCGACGCCGCGGCGCCGGTCGATCGTGCGGTAGGTATTCATGCGCACGGTGGCGTCGTCGCTCTCGAGCAGACCCGCTTCCTCGCGACTGACCCAGAAGCTCAGCGCGGCAGGCTCGGGGCGCGCGACGAACCCATCCTCGATGAGCACGATCACATCGCCGTGTTCGGCGTCGGGCGGAGTGGTGTCACCGGGCAGCTCGTTCTCGAGTAGCAGGTTCGCGTTGCGGTACGCCACGTCGGCGTCGTTGCGCTCGCCCGCCACCTCGAACATCACGCCGGCGATGTAGCGCATCACGCCCTGAAAGCGCGCATCGGGGAGGCTATTGCTCCCGCTCGCCAACAGCGCGGACATGCGACGCGCCTCGACCGCCGCCTCGGCGCTCTCGTTGCGCGCCAACCAGTTGAGGCCGCCGTAGTACGGGACCAGCAGGAGTTCGGCGTTGCCGGGATCGTAGGGAAGCGCGCCATCGCCGGTCACCATGCTCTGTGCGGCGTCGCTCATGCGCTTGGTGTAGCGCTGATACGCGATCGTCCAGGCGCGGTCGAGCGCGCGCGTGCCGAGCTCGTTCTGGCCCGCATGCATGGCGATGAGCCCGCGGTACATCTGCCGCAAGAGTGCGTCAGCGGGGGCGATCTTCTTGTCTTTGAGGTCCGCGAGCGCCGAGCCGTGCTGTCCGGAGCTCAAGCGCGCGCGGAGCTGTTGCTCGGCGGCGATCCCGGCCGGCCCCGCCCGCCACGACTGCCCCGCGGACGCGCAGCCCTGGAGGGCTAGCGCGACCGCGAGGGTCAGTGAGGGGATGATCGGGAGCCGCATGGCTGCTACGGCACCTGCTTCTGCAGGATCACGATCCGCTGCTGCGCCATCGCGATCGCCTCGGCCATCTTCGCGCTCGCGTCGCCCTGGGCGCGGATGCGCTCGATGTCCATGGAGAGGAGGAACCGCTGGTAGCGCATGAGAGCTTCCTGCGGACGCAGCTGCAGGTCGAGCAGACGTGCGGCCTTGTACTGTACCTCGCCGGCTTCGGGGTCGAGGACGCTCGCGCGGTCGTAGCGGTTGAGTGCGCCCGCGAGATCGTTGCTCGCGACGAGATCGTCGCCTTCGCGAATGAGCAGTCCAGCGGACTCCTTGGCCTGCGCCTGCGCCGAAGCGGCTTGCGGTGTGCTCGCGACCATGATGCCCTGCGGCCCGCGACGCGAGAGCACGGCGGCACGACCGCCATCCATCTGCACCATCACCATCTCTCCGAGCTTGTCCTTGGGCATGCCCGAGAGCGAAGCCGGCACGAGGACCGCGCTACCGCTGTTGCGGCGGACGACCCAGGCCGAGGGCGTGGTGCGCGTGGCGGCGAAGACCTGCGCCTCGTTCATGCCGATGGTGACCTCACCGCGCGCGATCGACTCGCGGACAGCGGTGGAGGCACCGGCGGTCGCGACCCCATAGACGGAGTCCATCGCCGCCTTCATGGCTTCGCGATCGGCGGTGACCATGGGCGCCGCGGTGGAAGCGTCGACCGCCGGCACTTTGTCACCGTTCACCATCACGGGACTCTCATTCACGCGCTGCGGGTACGGCGCGCATGCGGCGAGTGCGAAGGCGAGCAGGCCGGCGGTGTGGACGCGCGACAGGTAGATCGTGGGCTTGAGCATGACGATGACCTTGGAGTAAGAGGTGTGAGGTGTGAGGTGGGAGGTGTGAGGCGGTGGTGGCTGTGACCACCCACCTCACACCTCCCACCTGCAGTTCACGGCGTCAGTCGCCGACGCTGGATGTACTTCTTGATCTTGTGCTGCCCCACCCAGACCTTCGTGTTGCTCTCGAGATCGATCAGCGTCGCATCGATCTGATAGAACACGATCTTCTCGCGTCCTTCCGAGTCCTGGATCGCCTGGACATCGCCCTGCAGCATGAAGCGGGCGCCCTGCTCGCGGGCCACGCGGGCTCGCGTCTCGGCGGTCGCGTTCACCTGCTGGTCGGCGCGCTCATCGCGCACTTCCGAGCGCCGAAGAGC
>JANOWT010000218.1:0-2624 GCA_031418115.1 Gemmatimonadota bacterium | reverse complement strand
CAGCCGACCGGTTCGCAGAGAGCGCGGCACCCTGTTCGTTGAGCAGGAGCGGCGTGATGACGATGCAGGCGAACGGCTCCTTCTGACGGAACGACTGCGACCCGAGCTCCCGTGCGCGACGGGCGAGACCGCGGATATTATAGAGTCCGGTCAACTCGTCCAGCAGCGACTCCTCGTGGGCCCGGTCCACCTCACGCTTGGCCCGCATCATGGCGTCGAGCCGGAGCGGGAGTTCCTCGCCGTCGAGGGCCGAGCCGATGAAGTCCCAGGCGCCGGCACGCAGTGCGTCGAGACGCTTCTGGCGGCTGGAGTGTGCCGGACTCGTGATGAGGATCGGTGTGGCGTCGCTGATGCTCGGGTCGGCGCGGAGCTCGCGGCAGACGTCGAGCCCGTCGCGGTCCGGGAGGTCGGTGTCGATGATGATCAGGTCGGGGCGCGACGCCTGCGCGCGCTCGATCGCCTGCTTGCCGGTGTAGGCGCGGAGTACCGCGTAGCCATGGGGCCCCAGGATGCTCTCGAGCGACCGGGAATGCCATTCCTGGCTGTTCGCGATGAGCGTGAGGGGCGGATGGGCACGTACCGGTCGGTCGGTCATTAAGCGGGCTGAATGGGTGCGGTCGACTTAATCCGGGGTCCGGTGACCCCGTGGCCGCTAACTGCACGTTACGTGCGGGAAGCGAGAAAAGTCATAAGACGTTGCGGGTGATATTGTTATGACGGTGGCCAGCTCGGCAAGCCCCGGGGTTCCGATGCGCTGAGTCCACAGTTGGACCGCGTCCATGCGGCAGCGCTGCAACGCGATTGACCTGACCGTGCAAAAGTCGCTCTCGCCCACTATCCTCAATCTTCAATGACCGCTCTACAGCGCACTCGTCTCTCGACCCTCCTCCTAGCCGCTTGCCTAGCGCTTCCGGCTGGGTCCGCGAGTGCGCAGGATGCTGCCGCGCGCCCTGCGACCCGGTCCGCCTCGCGGGCCGACCTCGAGTCCGCGGCGGCGGAGCTCGATCAGCTCGCTGCATCGACGGCTTACAGCGAGCGGCTGAGAGCGCGTGCGCGCACCGATGCGACTAAGATCCGGGTTCGGCTGACCGAAGGGGACTTCAAGGCCGGCGACCGGATCATGCTGGTGATCGAGGGTCAGCTCGCCGTCAACGACACGCTCACCGTGCTGGACGGCGCGCGGCTGCAGGTGCCGGGTTTCCGAGCGGTCTCGATCGCTGGAGTGCTGCGCTCCGAGCTCGAGGCCAAGTTGCGCACTGAGCTCACCGATGTCGTGCGCAACGCCACAGTCTCGGCGCGTCCACTCATCCGCCTCGCCGTGTTCGGAGCCGTCGCTCAGCCAGGCTACGTGAGCGTGCCGCCGGAGACGACGCTGGACGATCTGCTCATGAGCGCGGGTGGACCGACGACAACTGCCGAAATCGAGAATTTACGGCTCGTCCGCTCCGACACTGTGCTGGTCGGGTCATCGGCGATTCGGGCTGCCGTTGCTCAGGGGCGAACAGTGGGCGCTTTCGATCTCACCGACGGAGATGCGCTCTTCGTTCCGGAAAAGGGTCTGCCGTGGGACCGGAACGCAGTGCTGCAGGTCGTCACCTTCGCGGTGTCGATGTTCACGATCATCTCATTCCAGCGGCGCTGAGGCGCGGTCGCGGCAAGCGGGTCAGCTCGCCAGCGCGCGCGGCGTGGGCTCCCACACCGGCGCCCCCTCACGCATGAGCGCCCGTTTCCACGCGATCAGCCCGGCCACCGTCCCAGAAACGAAATAAGCCGCCATCGACGCCAGCCTCGGCGCGCTTCCCCCCCGCGGCCACCACCAGCCGACCGCCGCCAGCCCCAGCCCGCCCACCATCGCGGCGGCGCCGAGCGCGCCCCACCATTCGGTCCGCGCGAGCATCATGAGCGCGAGTGCGCCCGTGACCAGCGACACCGGCACCAGCCACCGCACCAGCTTGTGGCTCCACAAGAACCAGGCGAACAGCCCGTACCGCAACGGATCGAGCAACCGCCCGTGATAGAACAGCGTCTGAATCCCACGACTCATCGTGCGGATCTTCCGCCGGAACTCGACCCGCATGTTCGCCGCACGCGGCACGAAGCAAATCGCATCGCGCACCGACACCGCGCGCACTCCATTCAACCGCGCCCACAGTGCCGACGAGAAGTCGCGGCTCAAATGCCCGGGGAGGTTCCGCCGGTGCAGCGACGCACGAATCGCGTACAAGCACCCCGACGACCCGATTATCCCATCAGCCGCGGTCTCCAAGTCTCGGATCCACATCTCGTAGCCCACGTACGCCGCCTCACTCGCATGCCCCACCGCGCCCACTGACGCCACCGAGATGTCGCGCGCACTCGCCACGCCCACGTCAGGATCACCGAGCGCCGCGACGAGCTTCTTGATCGCCTTCGCGTCGATCGTCACCGACGCATCGGTGTTCACCACGATCTCACCGCGGATCGAATCAAAGGCGCGGTTCTCAATCTCCGTCTTGCCGAGCCGCCCCTCGATGCGCAGCAGTTCGACTCCCTGCGCCGCGTACTCACGCACGAGGTCGTCGGTGCCATCGGTCGAGCCGTCACTCACCACCAGGATCTGCCGTCGATCCGCCGGATAGTCCGTC
>JANOWT010000217.1:0-1547 GCA_031418115.1 Gemmatimonadota bacterium | reverse complement strand
CTGCTTCTGGTTGAATCCCGGCGGCGTCGCCCCACCACCGTAGGGCGCGTAGCGCGCGGCGTACGACACGTTCCGTGCGTCGACCATCTCGCGCCAGTCGTCGAAGGCCCCGCTCGCGACGAATGGCTGGGCGTACAGCTGAACACTGAGTGCCGGTGTGAGCGTCACGTTGGCGCGCATCTCGATCTCGACGATGTTCTGTGCGAGTGCCGCGAAGGTGTGATGCACCGTGTCGCTGAAGGTCGCGCCGTAGTTGCGCACCCACTGTGTGTCATCAGAGCGACGCTCGAAGCTCACACCCAGTTCGACGGACGTGCGCGTACCCAAGCGCCCGAGCAGTCCGGTCGACGCCTGCGCGGCCCACGACCGTCCCTCGTCACCGCTCGCGATGCGGAAGTCGAGCTCCGGCGTGATCGCCTTGCGACCGTCGCCGTCGAGCGTCACCGAGATCCGGTGATACGGCGAGACTCGGAGCAACGGCCCGCCGCGCGCACAACTCACGCACATGGTGTTGCCGGCGTTCGCCAGCGTGTACGTGAACGACGCACCCCAGAAGTTGGCGAGCTCGGCGGCCGCGTGCGCCAACGCCACCGCACCGGTCGGCAAGCCACCCGACGTCCAATGATTCTCGAGCGAGAGCACCGCGTTGCCGCGGCGGTACCAGGATGTCGGCACCACGGACGAGACGGAGATCTGATTCCTGACCATTCCGTCGTCCACGAGCGTCACGAAGCCCAGGTCGTTCAACTCGCTCCCCGGCTCGGCGTACCGCATCGACGTCTCCCACCGCACTTGCCCCGCGAATCGCTTGATCGACGCCCCGGTGACCCCACCGGCCATTGACGTCCGCGTAGGGTCGTACTTCTGATCATGATCCGGACGCTGGTAGTAGTGCACACTCGAGAGCTGCGTACGCGAGATCGCAGCCGCGCTGCCACGGGCCGTCGAGCGGCCAGCGTAACCCGACACCTCCCAACGTTCTGCGAAGCGGTGATACCCCTGCAGCAGCAAGGTGTAGGCGTCGCGTCGCAGGAAGGGCTCCGTGCCGTTGTCGAGGTCGCGCCTGAGCCCGGTGACCATCGTGCCAAGCTGCGAGCGCCCGCCCCGGAAGTCCTGCACGAGCCGGCCCACGAGTGTCGTTGTGGCGGGCTCGATGGTCTGACCAACTACGCCAAGCTCGCGCGCCGACTGCACTGCGACGACTCCGAACTGCGTGCCGCCCGAAAAACGTCCCGTCACCTTGGCCGCCGCCTGGATCGTGCTCGTCCGCGGGTCGCGCACACTCGTCGCGAGCTGCGGAGGGCGCCCCAGGCGCCGCGTGTAGAAGATCCCCTCGCACGGGCCGGCGCACCGAAAGAGGTTGCCGCCCTCCTGGAAGAACGGACGCCGCTCCTCGAACCGCACCTCGAACGCACTCAGATTGAGTACGGCCGGATCGGCCTCGACCTGCCCGAAGTCGGGATTGATCGTCGCGTCGACCGTGATGTTGCTCGTGAGCCCCGCCTTGAGGTCGAGTCCGAACGCCTGCTGCTGCGGATGCGTCCAGC
>JANOWT010000216.1:0-3537 GCA_031418115.1 Gemmatimonadota bacterium | reverse complement strand
GCCGTCTCGTAGTCGTTGTCGTAGGCCCACGACTGCATTCCCATCTTGGCGGAGACGAGTGTCATGCCGACCGGCGGACGATCGGTGACGGGCAGGCCTTGGCAGTGCTGGTGGATTGAGATCGCCGCCGCATGTCCGTGTGCGACCGCCCAGATGATGTTCTCAGGTCCCCAAGCGGCGTCGCCGCCGAAGAAGACGTCGGCACGCGTGCTCTGATGCGTCGTCTTGTCGACGATCGGCATGTCCCACTTGGGGTCGAACTCAACACCGAGATCGCGCTCGATCCACGGAAACGCGTTGTCCTGACCGATCGCGAGGATCACGGTGTCGCAGGGGATGATCACGGTCTCGACGACCTTGCTCGACTGACGGCCGTTCGCGTCCTCGGTCCACGCGAGCTTCTCGAACTCCATGCCGACGAGATCGCCGTTCTCGATCACGAAGCGCTTGGGCGCGTGGTTCTCGATGATCTCGACGAGTTCCTCTTCGGCGTCCTCGAGTTCCCAGGGCGATGCCTTGAAGTTCTTGCGGCCGCGGCGGGCGATGACCTTCACGTCGGTCGCGCCGACACGCTTGGCGGTGCGGCAGCAGTCCATCGCGGTGTTGCCGACGCCGATGATCACGACGCGCGGCTCGATCTTCTCGACGTGTCCGAAGTGCACGCTCGCGAGCCAATCGATGCCGATGTGCACCTGCGAGGGCGCGTCCCAGCGGCCGGGGATGTCGAGTTCTTTTCCCTTGGGTGCGCCGCTGCCGACGTAGACGGCATCGTAGCCTTCGGCGAGCAGCGCCTTCATGCTCTCGACCGGCGTGCCGTACTTCATCGTCGCGCCCATGTCGATGATGTAGCCGCACTCGTCGTCGAGCACCTGCGGAGGGAGACGGAACGACGGGATGTTGATCCGCATCAGGCCGCCCGGCTGCGCATTCTTCTCGTAGATCGTGACGTCGTAGCCGAGTGGGAGCAGGTCGTTCGCGACGGTCAATGCGGAGGGGCCGGCACCGACGAGTGCGACGCGTTTGCCGTTCTTGGTCTTGGGCGCCGTGGGGAGTCTGTCGCGGATGTCGCCGCGCAGGTCGGCGGCGACGCGCTTGAGTCGACAGATCGCGACCGGCTTCTCCTCGACGCGACCACGGCGGCAGGCCGGTTCGCAGGGACGGTCGCAGGTGCGGCCGAGGATCCCGGGAAAGACGTTTGACTCGCGATTGAGCATGTACGAGTCGTCGTAGCGGCCCTGGGCGATCAGGCGGAGATAGCCGGGCACGTTCGTGTGGGCCGGACAGGCCCACTGACAGTCCACGACTTTATGGTAGTAGCGAGGGTCTGAGACGTCGGTTGCTGCCATGTGCCGAGGGTTCCCCGATGAGAGGTTATTGCAAGTGTCGCTAACTGTCGGCAAGGCGGCAAGGTGGGGAAAGTCTGGTCGTGTGTGAGGGGGGACCGGACAGGGGGAGTCGCACTTGCGATCCGCACTTGCGATCCGCACTTGCGGTATGCAATGGCGCCCCGACGACGCTGGCCCCAATTTCGAGGGTATCACCCCCCTCACTTCGCGTGACTCAACATGAGCGACGAGCAACCAGGATCGGAGAAGCGCCGGATCGAGGCGCTCGAGGTGGTCATGCGGTCGGTCGTGGCCGACTTGGAGCGGCTGCGGGGCGAGATCGCGCTGCTGCGGGGCTCTGCGGCGCCGGGGGTGAACGCCGCGATCCCGAATGTCGCGTCGGTGGCAACCCCGGGAACGACGTCAGGCCGCCTTTCGGACGCTGTTCGTGATGCGGCGCCACGAGCCGCGGAGACCCGCACGCCCCCTCGCGCCGCGCGCAGTTCCTCCGGCGATCTCGAACAGCTCGTAGGTCGCTACGGCACGCTCGTTGTCGCGACGTTGGCCCTGCTCCTCGGATTCGGCGCGTTCCTGCAGTGGGCGATCGCGCGCGGGATGCTCGGCCCGGAGGTGCGCGTCGCCCTCGGCGCCGTGGCCGCGCTATTGCTCACCGGACTCGGTCTCTGGATGCGAGGCAAGGGCAGCGCCCGTTATGGTGACGCGCTGCTGGTGATCGCGCTCGCGATCGTCCACCTCGACGCCTGGGCCGCTGGCCCCGGGCTCGGGATCGTCCCCCCGATGCTGGCGCTCTCGGTCGCGGCGGTGGCGAGCCTCGCGCTCGCGACGCTCGCGCTGCGCGAGGGACAGGAGTTCCTGTTCTGCCTCGGACTCGGCGGAGCACTGCTCGCGCCCTTCGTCACCATGACCGGTGGCGGCAGTGTGGGGCAGTTGCTCTTCTTTGGGGGAGCGGTGCTCTCAGCGGCGATCGTCGCGCTCCGAGATGCCGACTGGAGAGTGGCGCGACAACTGCTGCCCGCGTTCGCCGCCTGGTACATGGTGGCGGGGGCGGCTGCGAGGACGTCGAGCATGTCGGCCAACAGCGCCTACTGGCCCGCCGCGCTGGCGCTCGTGCTCGCATTGGTCGCGCTCGCGCTGGGCGCGCAGGGTGTGAGACGCGCGCTGGTGCAGCGCCTGCTCTCGCTGCTCGCGCTCGCGATCCTCATCGGCTCCTTCGGTGGGAGCACTCCGGCATGGACTGGAGTCGCTTACGCGCTGTTCGGTACGGTCACGGTGCATGCGTTGCGTCGTCGGTCGGCGGTCGCAACGAGCGAGGCCCCAGAGAGAACCAGCGAGGCACCGGACACCTGGTACGAAGTGGTGGGGTTGCCGCTCCTGTTCCTCGGCTGCGCGGTGCTGGTGCGCGACCGTTACGAGGTGCCGGCGGGTGCCGCGCTCGCAGCCGGCTGGGCCGCGCTGACGGTCGTGTTCCTGTACCTCGACAGCGAAGCGCAGAGGGCGCGGCACCTCGCGGTGATCCTGACGGCGGCGCTGATCGCGGGCGCGGCGCTCTTCCACGAACGCGATGTCGCCCAGGTCTCTGCGTTCGCGTTGATCGCCGTCGTGAGCATCCTCACGCTCGAGCGGGCGCGAGGCGCTGCGATCCTCTTGCCGATCGCGCTCGCGCTCGCGCTCGGGACGAACCGCGCGGTCTACCTGTACGACCTGCGTGCGAACTGGGCGTACACGCCGTTCCTGAATGAGGTTGCCGTAGGCGCGGCGACGGTGGCCGCCGCGTTCGCGCTGCTCTCGTGGATCGCGCCACGCACACTCGCGCTGCCTGATCAGAAGCGTGGGCCGTGGAACGCGAACGAGACGCAGACTGCGCTCAGACTCATCGGTCCGATCGCGATCTTCCTGTGGGCGCGCCAGGAACTGGTCGGTGCATACTCGTCGGACATCGCGACCTTCCTGGTGATCAGCTACTACGCGTTGACTGGCGTCGGGACGATCCTGCTGGGTCGAGCGCGCGGTGTGAGCGGGTTGCGACAGGCGGGACTGGCGCTCTCGCTGTATGCGGCCGTGAAGGTCGTGTCGGAGGCGAGTGATGTGGACCGGATCGGGCTCCGTGTCGGTAGCTATCTCGTGGTGGGGATCTTCCTGCTCGGCGTTGGTTACCTCTACCGCGGTGGCTTGCCGGCCGTGAGCGCGGAGA
>JANOWT010000215.1:0-7122 GCA_031418115.1 Gemmatimonadota bacterium | reverse complement strand
GCGGCGTACGAGGCGAGCGGACGATCGGTGCTGCCGCCGGAGCGCAGTGAAGCGCTCGGTGCGCTCGCCAATGTGGTACAGGCCAAGCAGGCCGTGCTCTTCCAGACCGAGAGCGAAGAGGAATACCTGCGCGCGTATCGCGTCGCCGGCGAGTACAAGCTGACGCCCTGGTTCCGCGGCAACGGGAACGAGTACAAGCTGATCGACGTGCTCAAGGGACGCACGCAGCCGCTGATCGTGCCGCTCAACTTCCCCGACGCGCCCGATGTCTCGAGCCCCGAGCTGGCGCTCAATGCCTCGCTCTCGGCGATGCGCCATTGGTATCTCGCGCCCACCAACCCGGCGCAGCTCGCGGCGGCGGGCGTATCGTTCGCGCTCACCACCGACGGACTCTCGTCACTCACGCAGTTCCTCCCCAACCTGCGCATCGCCGTCTCGCGCGGCCTCGCTGCCGACAAAGCACTCGCCGCACTCACCACCGTGCCGGCCGCCTGGCTCGGCATCGAGCGCACGCATGGCACGATCGCCGTCGGCAAGGTCGCGAACCTAGTGATCACCGACGGGGATCTGTTCACCGAGGAGTCGAGCGTGCGCGATGTGTGGGTGCAGGGCACGCGCTACGCCGTGACGCGCCCGCCGCAGATCGATCCGCGCGGCACCTGGGCCATCACCTCGACCGATGCCGATGGCTTCAACGCCACGCTGCAACTCGAGGGACCGATCAATCGCATTCGCGGCACCATCGAGCGCGAGGGGCGTCGCGCGATCAACCTCGCCTCGGCGCGCGTGATCTCCGAGACGGGTCGTCTCGAGGTCACCTTCCCGGGCGAACAGCTCGGCTACGAAGGCACCGTGCTCATGGCGGGCTCAGTGAGCGGCGAGACGGTGTTAGGATGGACCTCGCTTCCCAATGGAACTGATCCGGCATTCCGCGGCACTCGCACCGAAGCGTTCGAAGGTGCGGCGCGCGGCACCGTCGCGAAGAAGGTGCCGGTGATCGACCTGCCGTGGATCCGTCCGATGATGGAGTACGGCCGAGCGTCGCAGCCCGAGCAGCCCGCTGTGCTGCTCGTGCGCAATGCGACGGTCTGGTCGCAGGGACCGCAGGGCCGGCTGGAGAATGCCGACCTGCTCGTGCGGGCCGGCAAGGTGGTGCAGGTGGGGCGCAACCTGACCGCGCCGCGCGGTGCGGTGATCGTCGACGCGACCGGCAAGCATCTCACGCCAGGACTCATCGACCCGCACACGCACACCGGAGTGAGCTCGGTGAACGAGAGCGGCTTCGCGATCGTGCCCGAGGTGCGGATGGGCGATGTGCTCACGCACAACAACATCTGGATGTACCGCCAGCTCGCCGGCGGGCTCACCAGTCAGATGGTCAAGCACGGCTCCGCCAACCCGATCGGCGGTGAGAACGTGTTCGTGAAGAACCGGTGGGGCATGCTTCCCGACGATCTCAAGATCGAAGGGGCGCCGCGCACCGTGAAGTTCGCGCTCGGCGAGAACCCCAAGCGCAGCCCCAATCGGTATCCCAACACGCGCATGGGCGTGCAGGAGATCATCCGCGACCACTTCCTCGCTGCGCGCGACTACGAGAAGGAATGGAAGCGTTGGGAAGCGGACCACCTGGGCATCCCACCGCGCCGCGACCTGCGCATGGAAGCGCTACTCGACATCCTGAATCAGAAGTTGCTCGTCTCGTCGCACGGCTATCGAGCTGACGAGTTCCTGGCGCTCGTGCGTCTCGCCGAGGAGTTCGGCTTCAGGATCCAGACGCTGCAGCATGGCGTGGAAGCGTACAAGATCGCGACCGAGCTCAAGAACGCCGGCGTCGCCGCGGTGGTCTGGAGCGACTGGGGCGCGTTCAAGCTCGAGTCGTATGACGCGACGTCGTACAACGCGAGATTGCTCATGGAAGCGGGCGTCGTGACGGCGCTGCATTCGGACGACGCGGAGATCTCGACCCGCATGAACTGGGAAGCGGGCAAGTTGCTGCGCTCCGGTGTTGAAGAGGTGCAGGCGCTCTCGACCGTCACCAACCAGGCGGCGAAGGCGATCGCGATCGACAACCGCATCGGGTCGCTCGAGGCCGGCAAGGATGCCGACTTCGTGATCTGGAGTGGCAACCCGCTCTCGCAGTTCACCCGCGCCGAACAGACCTGGGTGGACGGCCGCCGGTACTTCTCGCTCGAGGAAGATGCGTTGCTGCGCGTGGAGATCACGCGCCAGCGCTCGCAGCTGATCCAGGCGATCCTCACCGCCGGTACACCGGACGCGCCCGCCAACGGCGCGCCGCGTGCGCGCCCGCCGGAGCGCAACTGACCATGAGCATCATCGATCGACTCACCAGGGACTCATCCATGAGTGGAACCGAGAGCTGGACCACGAGCGCGGTGCGGCATGCAGTGCGTGTCGCCGCAGGCGTGATGGCGTTCGCGTTCACGGCCAACGCGCAGGTGGGCATGACGGTGCCGCCGCAGACGCAGCCGGTGGTGCTGCGCGGAGCGACGATCCATACGGTCACGCGCGGCGTGATCACCAACGGCACCATCGTGCTCGACGCCGGCAAGATCACCGCGATCGGCGGGCCTGAGATCGCGGTGCCGCGCGGCGCGAAGGTGGTCGATGTGAGTGGGAAGCACATCTACCCCGGCCTCATCGACGCGTACAGCACTGTGGGTCTCACCGAGATCGGTGCCGTCGACGTCTCCAATGACATCACCGAACGTGGCGATTTCAACCCGAACATCCGCGCCGAGATCGCGGTGAACGCGGAGAGCCGGCACATCGGCACCACGCGGTCGGCTGGCGTGCTCGTGGCGTTCAGCACGCCCGACGGCGGCGTGATCTCCGGTCTCTCGTCGGCGATGTCGCTCGAGGGGTGGACCTGGGAGGAGATGTCGATGAAGGGCGCCGCGGCGCTCAACGTGAACTGGCCCGACCCCACCGCGCGTCCACGTCGATTCGGCGGCGGACCGCCGCCGGGTGGGCCGGGTGCGCGCGCCGCACAGCCGGAGCCGAAGACCTACGCCGAGCAGGTGCAGGCGCTCAAGGACTACTTCGCCGAGGCGAGAGCGTATCGCGATGCGCTCGCGGCGGGGCAGCAGGTGCGTACCAACACGCGCTACGCGGCGATGATCCCGGCGCTCAACCGGGAGATCCCGGTGGTGGTGGCCGCCGAAGGGGTATCGCAGATCAATGATGCGATCACGTGGGCCAAGGCGGAGGGGATCCGCCTGGTGATCCGCGGCGGCCGCGATGCGATCCATGTCGCCGAACGGTTGAAGGCGGAGAACATCCCGGTGATCCTCACCTCGACGATGGGCGCGCCGGAACGGAGCCACGAGGGCTACGACGTCGCGTACAACGCACCGGCGCAGCTGCACGCCGCGGGTGTGCGATTCGCGATCGCCGGTGGCTCGGGCGGTCTCTACAGTTATCGTCTGCCGTGGGAAGCGGGCGTGGCGGTGGCGTTCGGTCTGCCGGAGGACGAGGCGTTGAAGGCAGTGACGATCAACGCGGCCGAGTTCATGGGCATCGCCGACAAGGTGGGCTCGCTGGAAGTGGGGAAGCAGGCGACGCTGCTGATCACGACGGGGACGCCGCTGGACATGACGTCGACGATCGTGCAGTCGTACATCCAGGGGCGCGAGATCGACATGAATGACATCCAGAAGCACTTCTTCAAGAAGTACATGGAGAAGATCCGTCAGCAGCAGAAGATCGCGATGTGAGTGCGAGTGTGAGCGTGAGTGACCCGGTCATCAGCGTCATCGGGCTCTCGCGCCGCTTTGACGCCAAGACGGCGCTCGACTCGGTGAGCCTCGTCCTCGCGCCGGGAGCGGTGTACGGTCTCGTCGGGGCGAACGGTGCGGGGAAGACCACGCTCATCAAACACATCCTCGGCCTGCTCCGCGCCGAGAGCGGCTCGGTGCGCGTGTTCGGGCTCGATCCCGTTGCTGACCCGGTGGGCGTGCTGTCGCGGATCGGCTACTTCTCCGAGGAGAATGACCTTCCGGGCTGGATGCGGGTGGACGAGCTCATCCGCTACCAGCGCGCCTTTTACGCGACGTGGGACGACGTCTACGCCGAAGAGCTGCGGCGCTCTTTCGCATTGGATGCCCGGGCGAGGGTCAAGACGCTGTCCAAGGGGCAGAAGGCGAGGATGGGCCTGCTGGTCGCGCTGGCTCATCGCCCCGAACTGCTCCTACTCGACGAGCCGTCCTCTGGTCTTGACCCGATCGTCCGCCGCGACATACTCGGCGCCGTCATTCGCACCATCGCCGACGAAGGCCGCACCGTGCTCTTCTCGTCGCACCTCCTCGATGAAGTGGAGGAGGTGGCCGACCACGTCACGATGATCAGCGCAGGGAGGATCGCGCTCAGCGCACCACTTGCCGCGATCAAGGAATCGCACGGCACCCTCGCCAAGGCTTTCGTTGCGCACGTCAGGAGCGCCGCGCCGCTCTCAACCGGACCATAGACCATGCAGTCCCACGCTCTCGCGATCGGCTGGGAGTTCCGGAAGCGGCATGCATGGCCGCTGATCGCGATGGGCGTCTACCTGCTCGGCTTGGCGGTCTTCAGGCTGGTGTTCTACGTCCCCGGGGAGCCGATCACGGTCGTTCCCCCCGACGGCAGGGCGGCCACGGTGATCGCGCCGCTCTCGTGGGCGTTCTTCTACTACCTCGCCGTATTCAGTTTCGGACTCTCCGGCGACCTTGGCGCGCGGCAGTCGATATTCCCCGCGCGGATGTTCTCGCTGCCGGTGAGAACAGCCGCACTGGTCGGGTGGCCGATGTTGTACGGCACACTGACCGTCGGCACGCTCGTGCTCGCCACGACAGCGCTCGCGCGGTGGCCTTGGGGGATCGAGGCCCCACTGTTCTGGCCGGCGCTGTTCGCCGCGACGTTCCTTGCCTGGACGCAGGCGTTGATGTGGATGCCGTACGGGCTGCCGGTGGCGCGTCCGATCGTCACGGTGCTCTGGCTCGCCGTGCTCGATGCCGTCGTGCTGCTTGCCGCGCACTTCAAAGTCTCAGAGCCGGTGATGCTGGCGATCCTCGCGCCCCAGATCCCCATCGCCTATCTGGTTGCGCTATACGCGGTCGCACGTGCTCGCCGCGGCGACGTGCTCGACTGGCGGCCGCGTTTCATGCGCGCTGCGGCTGTTGTCGGTACGGCGCCGCTCCGCCGCGTTGCATTCGCATCGCCCGCGCGTGCGCAGTTCTGGTTCGAATGGCGACGCCACGGGCGCACACTGCCGGCGCTCGTGGTCATGGTGCTGCCGTTCGAGCTCGCGCTGTTCTGGTTGGCCCGCGACGCGCCAGCGCTCCTGCTCGAGTTGCTGATCCTCGTGCTCCTCACTCCACCGCTGCTGGCGAGTGTGATCGCCGCGACGGTGAGCAGGGCGAATCCAATGGCGCCTGATTCCCACGCCATGTCGCCTTTCGTCGCGATGCGGCCGCTGTCGAGTGCCGATCTCATTGCCGCGAAGCTGAGGATGGCGCTCTGGAGCACCGTTGCCACGTGGCTGGTGGTGCTCATCGCCGTGACGCTCGTGCTGCAGTGGTCGGGGACCTGGCCGATGGTGCAACAGCGGGTCAGCCGGCTCGTGGAGATCGTCGAGATGCCTCGCACGATCGTCTTCACGTTGCTCGTGCTCGCCGCGCTCGTGGCGGCCACGTGGAAGCAGCTCGTGCAGAGCCTCTGCATCGGCCTGAGCGGTCGCGACTGGATCGCCAGATCCGTGCTGGTCGCTGTGTTGGTGATCATCATCTTCAGTGGACCAGTCGTGCAATGGATCGTCGATCACGATAGTGCGCGGGCGATGTTGTGGAACTCACTGCCGTTGATCCTCGCGGTGCTCGTCGCGCTCAAGATGCTCGCCGCGGCCTGGGTCGCCGCCCGCCTCACGCGCAGCGGGGTGCTGAGTGACGGCGCTCTCGTGTCCGGCGCCGCCACCTGGGTGGCAGGGGTGTTCGCGCTCTACGGCGTGCTCGCGTGGCTGGTCTGGGGTCCACTCATCCCGCAATACGTCCTCGTGTTGCTCGCGATCCTGGGTATGCCGCTCGCGCGCGTCGCCGCTGCGCCGCTGGCCCTCTCGTTGAACCGACATCGATGACCGACGTGACCGCTGGCGGTGAGCGCCATCGCAGGATCAGCGTCATCGCCGTCGTGCTGGTGCTCATCAGCCTGCCGGTGGCGCTGGCCTTGGCGGAGGCCGTGTGGTTCTACGCGACCAATCGCACCAACGGTACGATCGTCTCGTCGGGCGAGACGCGCGAATACCTGGTCCATGTTCCCGCGAGCTACGACCGCGCCAGGCCGACACCGCTGGTCATCAGCATGCACGGGGGTTCCCTGTGGCCCGCAGCTCAACGGGCGATCGATCGGTGGGATCGGGTCGCCGACGCGCACGGGTTCATCGTGGTCTACCCGTCCGGTCTGAGTGGGCGCGGGCCACGGGCATGGCGAGCCGGCCGCGAGCCTGGTCTGACGCGGGATGTACGGTTCATCTCGGAGCTGATCGATACGCTGAGCGCGCGATTCAACATCGATCCGTCGCGGATCTATGCGAACGGGCTCTCCAATGGCGGGGGCATGTCGTTCGCACTCTCGTGCAGGCTCTCGGACCGGATCGCAGCGGTCGGGGTCGTGGCCACGGCGATCTTCCTGCCATGGAGCGGCTGCACGGGCCAACGCGCGGTGCCGATGATCGCGTTCCAGGGCACAGGTGATCGAGCCGTGCCATACAAGGGCGGCACGTCGTGGGTGGCCCCCAACGTATTTCCGGACATCTCGACCTGGACTGCGAGATGGGCCGCGCGAAACCGCTGCCAGACGAGCCCTGTCGAATCCGCGGTCGCGACGGATGTCACGCGGATCGAGTATCGGCACTGCGTCGACGACGCGGCGGTCGTGCTCTACCGGGTCGAGGGCGGAGGCCACGCTTGGCCCGGCGGGACGCCGATGGCGGATTGGTTCGTCGGGCGCACCAGCAACGGAGTTGACGCGACGGCGGTGATGTGGACGTTCTTCCGGGAGCATCGGCTAGCCGAACCGTTCCCGGGAACTTCAGGCGAGGTCCGGCACTAGTGGCGGCATGGTCGCATTTGCGAT
>JANOWT010000214.1:0-3036 GCA_031418115.1 Gemmatimonadota bacterium | reverse complement strand
GACCGGCTCAAGTACCGCGTGTATCGTCATCCGTTCGTGCTCTTCGGGATCGGTCCGCTCCACATGATGATCCTCCAGCGGTTCCGGCTCAACGGCCCGGCGACCGGTGGCAAGCAGCAGTGGAACATCTGGATGACGAATGCGGCGCTCGTCGGTTTGGCGGCGATCGTCGTGATCACCGTGGGCTGGAAGCCCGTCTTCCTGCTCTATCTCCCCGCCTACTATCTCGCGGCGGCGGGCGGCATCTGGCTCTTCTATGTGCAGCATCAGTTCGAAGAGGCCTATTGGGAGCGCGGACAGCAGTGGGACTACGCCACGGCCGCGATCATCGGCAGCTCACATCTCCGACTACCCGCGATTCTCAACTGGTTCACCGGCCATATCGGCCTGCATCATGTGCACCACTTGGGTCCTCGGATCCCGAACTACCGGCTCAAGCGCGCGCATGAGGAGAATCCGATCTTCGCCGAGGCGCCGGAGCTCACGCTCCGCACCGCGTGGCGGACGCTTCGGCTCACGCTGTGGGACGAGGCGAACAAGCGGATGATCGGCTTCCGCGAGCATAGGCAGATGCAGCGGCTCGCGGCGCACCGCGCGGCCTGATCGAGTTCGGAGGGCCAGGCGAGTGTATCTTTAAAGGATGTCCACACGCCCCGCTACTGAAACACCCTCCGCGGGGTTCGCCTCGCTCGAGCTCCATCCCAAGGTCGTCGCTGCGCTGACTGCGCTGGGTTACGAAGAGCCGACGCCGATCCAGATGGCTGCGATCCCGCCGCTGCTCGCCGGCCGCGATGTGCTGGCCCAGGCCGCGACCGGCACCGGCAAGACCGCTGCCTTCGCGCTCCCGTTGTTGCACCGTCTCAACCTCGACGCACCGCCGCGTGAACGGACCGCCGCTCTCGTGCTCGTGCCCACGCGCGAACTCGCGATGCAGGTCGCCGAGGCGATCCATCGCTACGGCAAGGCGCTCGGCGCGGTCGCGGTGCCGATCTATGGCGGCGCGTCGATGGAGTCGCAGATCCGCTCGCTCAAGCGTGGTGTGGACGTGATCATCGCGACGCCGGGTCGCGCGCTCGATCATATCCGCCGCAAGACAGTCCACTTGGCCGCCGTACGCACCGTGGTGCTCGACGAGGCCGACGAGATGCTCGACATGGGGTTCGCCGAGGATCTCGAAGCGATCCTCTCGGCGACGCCCAAGGAGAAGCAGGTCGCGCTCTTCTCGGCCACGCTGCCGCCGCGCATCGCGGCGATCGCCAGGACGCACCTGCGCGACCCCCATGTCATCAGGATCGACGCGGCCGCTGTGAAGGCGGGCAACACCGCCAAGGTGCGACAGGTGGCGTACCTCGTGCCGCGCGCGCACAAGATGGCGGCGTTGGGACGCATCCTCGATGTGGAACAGCCCAAGGCCGCGATCGTCTTCTGCCGCACACGCACCGAGGTCGACGAACTCACCGAGACGATGAACGGTCGCGGCTTCCACGCCGAGGCGTTGCATGGCGGCCTCTCGCAGGAGCAGCGCGACCGCGTGATGAAGCGGTTCCGTGCGCATACGTCCCAGTTGCTGATCGCGACGGACGTCGCGGCGCGCGGCCTCGACGTCTCGCATGTGTCGCATGTGGTGAACTACGACGTGCCGAGTGCCGCCGAGGCGTACGTGCACCGCATCGGCCGCACGGGCCGCGCGGGGCGCACGGGCATGGCGATCACACTCGCTGAGCCGCGTGAGCACCGCATGCTCAAGAACTTCGAGCGCGTGACCGGTGTGGCGATCGAGACGCTCGCGGTGCCGACCGTGGCGGATCTCAAGGCGCGTCGCATGGAGCTCACGCAGGCGACGATCCGTGAAGTGATCCTCGGCGGCGAGCTCGACATCTGGCGTGGAGTGGTGGCTGCGCTCGCCGATGAGTTCGAACTCATGGACATCGCAGCCGCGGCGGTGAAGCATGGCGCGACGGGGTCGGACGAGGAGAAGACGCAGGAGGAGATCCCGAGCTCGTCGTCTCCGCGCGAGAAGCATCCGGCGCGCGCTCGCGACGACGAACGGTCGTTGAAGCGTGAGGACAAGTCAGCGCGAGGTGCGGCAGAGGCTGTTCGCCCGGCCACGACGACCGCGGCCAAGTCGCCAGCGGCCAAGCGTTCGGCCCCGAAGCCCGGCTGGGAATCGACGAAGCTCTACGTGGGTGCCGGACGGAAGCTCAAGATCCGCCCGGGCGATCTGGTGGGCGCGATCACCAACGAGATGGGCCTCGACTCGACGATGATCGGTGCGATCACGATCTGGGATCGCCATTCGATCGTCGAGGTGCCGGAGTCGCTCGCGGACGACATCATCAAGACGCTGATGGCGACGTCGATCAAGGGGAAGCGGGTGCTGGTGCGGCGCGACCGAGCGGGGTGATCGCGCCGCCGGGCGCTACGGTCGCAACGACGCCCGCATGGGGCGTTGCAGCACGATCATCATGAGCGAATCGAACGCGAGCGCATCCGCCGTGCCCGCGGCGAGCGGGTTGCCGGCCGCCGTGCGCACCGCGACCGTGTGAGAATCGTCGCTCGCGATGACCGTGCCGAAGAGTCCACCGGCCGCGTCGGCGGGAATCGCATTCCAGGCGGCGCTCTTGAAGACGCGCACCACGATCAGCGGCTCCGCGACCAGCGTCGAGTCAGCGCGCACGAAGCGGAAGGCCAGTTCGCGTTCGAGACCCGCCGTCGTGGTCGTGACGCTGTCGCCCACGCGGTAGCGTCCCGCCCAGATGCCCGGTAGGTCGAGGCCCACCCCACTCGGCGCATCGGTGAAGAGGTGGCCCACAGGGCCTCTGGGCACCTCCGCGCTCTTCTCTCCGCAGGCGACGGAGAGGGCGACCACGACGGCGAGGGCAATGCGGACCTGACGGGACATCCGGCGACTCCGGGCGGGGGAATCCCGTAGTGTAGTGGGAGCGGGCCCGCGGCGCGGTCCCCCCAACGCTTTTCGGACCCCTTGTGTCCAACCCGGCATCACCGATGACGACACCTGCCATCGCACTGCAAGCC
>JANOWT010000213.1:0-7050 GCA_031418115.1 Gemmatimonadota bacterium | reverse complement strand
GGTGCGCAGCTCGCGATCGCGGGGGCGCATGCGGGGGTGAGCATCAACGACCTCACGGATGAGATGCGGATCGATGCGTTGACGGGGAATGCGGCGTTCAGTGGGGTGGCGGTGACGGTCGCGGCGGCCGATCTCGCCTGAACCGTCACACCCCCGCTGTAGATTGCCCCGAGCGATGACCCCTCTGCACATCACCACGATCCTCGATCCGGCCCTGCTCCTCGAGCGAGCCGTCGACGGACTCTTTCCGCTCGAGCCCGCGAGCACGGAGCGGCCGTGGCCCACGCTGGGCGCCTGGGTAGTGCTGCGTCAGGGCGGACTACGCGACGATCTCCTGCGACTCGCGGCCGCGCGCGGCGTGGCGGGTTGGTTCGGCGATCCGATCTGTTTGTTCAATGAGGTCGAGGAGCGATGGGGCGCTGATGAGCAGACCCCCCCGCTCGACGACGCCGAACGCGAGACGCTTGTCTCGGCGTTGCTCGCGGAGCATGCGGGTGCGCTCTTCAATGGCGCGTCCGGCTTCGATCCGTGGGTGCCCGCGGTGGACAGGCTCATCGGCGAGTTAGTGAGCGAGGGGATCGCCCCGGCGGAGTTCACGCGCGCGCTCGCAGCGACCACGGAGGAGCGGACCGAGCGCACGCGCGAAGCGGTGCTCAGCGCGGTGTACGCCGGTTGGGTCGATGTCCTCTCCCGTCATGGGCGCGTGGACGGTCGCGATGCGAAGGTCCGGCTCGCGCGCTGGATCACCGATCGAGGAGCCGCGTTCGCCGAGCGACTCGGCGGCCGTCGCGAAGTCCGCATCGTGGGACTCGCTGACCTGCGCGGCGGATGGCGACCGCTGCTTCGCGCGCTCGCGTCGTCGCCGGAACTCGATCGCGTTGAGGTGATCACGTCGTCTGCGCTCGGGCTCGACGGTGCTCGGGCGACAACGGTCCCGGCAGCGACGCTGACCTTTGCGGCGGCACTCTTCACCGAGCAGGCACCAACGGAGGGTCCGACGGTGAGTCTGCTGGAGGCCCCCGACGCTGCGCGCGAGCTCGAGCACGTAGCGGTGCGCGTGCGGGCGCTCGTCGACGCTGGAGTGGACGCCCGAGAGATCGCGGTGATCGCGCGCGAGGCACGACCGACCGTCGATGCGACGGCCGCTGCGCTCGGTCGTGTTGGCGTGCCGGTGACGGCGCGCCGGCGCACCGCGCTCGGACATACCGCGCCTGGGCGGGCGATCACGGCGATCCTGCGCGCGGCGTCGCAGGACTGGTCGCGTCACAGCATCGCCGAACTCGCTGAGCATCCTTTACTGCGCACCGGGCTCGACGCGGGCGTGGTGAATCAGGTGGGATACGCCAGCGCGATCGGAACGCTCGCGGCTTGGCATGACGGCTTCGCGGCGCTCCTCGCGCGTTGTGAAACGCGGGCGCGCGCCGAGGGCGAAGCGGAGGAACGGCGCGCGCCGCTCCCGCCGATCGCGCGCGTGCGCGCGACCGTCGACGCCTGGGAGAAGCTCGCGCCAAACCTTGAGGCGCTCGCGCGCGAGCGCACACTCGGTGCGTGGTGCGACTGGATCACCGAGACCCTCGACGCGGACGCGTGGGGCATTGCGGCGCGACTACGCGAGCCCTGCTCGGACCAAGACGTTTGGCGTGCCGACCTGCGCGCGCGCGACGAGATCGTCTCGATCGCGGCATCGTGGCGCGTGGCGAGCGACCAGTTCGGCTCGGCGGGGTCGGACTTGGGAGCGGCGGAGTTCGCGGATCGATTCGCACTCATGCTGAGCCAAGACCTGATCACGCCGCCATCGACCGATTTCGGGGTGGTGGTCGCCGAGGCGCTCGCGGCCGGTTGGCGGAGCTTTGCGCATCTATTCGTCGTGGGTCTCTCCGCTGGAGCGTTCCCACGCCGACCGGCGACGGGTCCACTATTCGATCCTGCGGAACGTCGCGCACTCGAACTCGCCGGGCTCTCGCTCGACCCGGTCGATTCGTGGCGTGCGCGCGAGCAGGAGCTCTTTCGCGTACTCTGCGCCGGCGCACGTGAGACCCTCACGCTCAGCTGGCCGGCGATGGATGCTGACGGGCGCGAGGTCGCGAGGTCGACGTACGTGGACGAGGCGGCGTCGGTACTCGCACGGCGCGACGGCATCGCGGCGGGGGAGGTCCAGGACGATGCGCTCATCGCGAGTGGTGCGCTGTGCCGTATCGCGACGCACGAGCAACTCGTGCCCGGGTTCCCCGTGGTGACGAGCGCAGAGGGGCTCGCACGCGCGCGCGAGGAGGCGGTGCGCGAGCGTGCTCGCGAGGCCGACACCACTCACGGGGCGAGCCCGTGGAACGGTCTGATCGAGGACCCAGCGTTGGTGGCCGATCTCGCACAGCGGTATGGCGAGTCGTACGAGTGGTCGGCAACGCAGCTCGAGGAGGCAGCCAAGTGCCGGTGGCACTGGTTCGCCGCGCGGCAACTGCGCCTCGAGACGCGCAGCGATGCCGACGACCTCATGGAGCCGACGACACGCGGCACCGTTCTGCATGACGCACTCGAGCACTTCTTCAGGGCGTGTGCGGCCGAGTTCGGCGCGCCGGTCTTCCTCCGCACGGGCGATGCCCACCGTGCGTCGCTCTTGCTCGACACCGCGTTGCGTGCGGCCTGGTCGGCGATGGAGGCCTCGGGGACGTGGCTTGGCCCCGACGCCACCCGCGCGTCGACGCGCGCCGAGCTCGGGAACGAACTGCAGGGGTATCTCACGTTCGAGATCGAATGGAACGAGAAGTCATTCGACCACCGCACGACCTCGTCCAAGAATGTGCGGACGGGATCGGTCGAAGGTGAGTTCGCGTTCGACCATGTACCACTGCAGGGCGGCGGCGTCTCGTTCCTGCTACGCGGCAAGGTCGATCGTGTCGACCGGGGCATCGAGGGCCCGGACGAGACGCTGCCCGGCGCGAAGCGCTATGTAGCGGCGATCGACTACAAGAGTACCATCTACTCCACGCCGGGAGGGGGAAAGAGCTCGGCGTGGGACGACGGCATCGTGCTGCAGGTCCCGCTCTATGCCGCGGCGCTCCGTGCCGCGCGTCCGGACGACGAGGTGGCGCGCATGGAGTACCGCACGATCCGCGGTCCCAAGGCGGTGCACCAGCTCACGCTCGTACCGATCAAGAAGGGTGAGGTGCAGGACGCGGCGGCGGCGGAGGAGAAGCTCGCGGCCGCGCTCGATGCTGCCGGCACGAAGATCACGCAACTACGGCACGGCGAACTGCCCGCGGTGCCCACCCCGACTGCCGGGTGCTCGCCCTATTGTCCGGCACGCGATGTGTGTCGGATCCCCGGCGGGCCCAAGGATGTGCGCGCATGATGCCGCTCACTCTCGCGCAGCGCCGCGTCATTGAGACGAGCGGTCACCTGCTCGTCGACGCCGGAGCCGGGTCCGGCAAGACGACGACGGTCGTGCAGGCGATCTGCCATCACTTGGGCGTGACCGTCGTGGCCGAGGGTGGGCCGGTCATACCGGTCGCGTCGCCACTCACATTCGAACAGATCGCCGCCATCACGTTCACCAACCAGTCGGCGGCTGACCTCAAGCGGAAACTGCGGGCCGCACTCCGTGCAGCTGGCCGGCGCGACCTCGCCGCGGAGGTGGATGCGGCGCGCATCGGCACGATCCATGGTTTCTGCGGTGACCTGTTACGCGACTTCGCGCTGCGCGCCCGTACGCGCCCCGGGCGTCGCACACTCACCGACGGTGACGCGGCCATGTTGCGCGCGGATCGCGCACGCGAGGTGCTGCACGCTGCTCTGCAGCATGGCGGCGTCGATGGGTTCGACGAACTGCTCGCGGGTCGACGACTCAAGCACGTGACGGAGTGGTTGCTCGCCTGTGCCGAGGACACCGGGCGACTCGCGCGCTGGAATGCGCACCGTGAGTCGATGCGTGCACATGAGCGCGCGTTGCTCCAGCTTGCGAATCAGGTGAACGAGTCGCACGCGGCGCAACTCGACGCCCGCGGCGAACTCGACTTCGATCGGATGATCGTCGCCACGCGCGACCTGCTGGTCGCGGACGAGGTGCGCCGCGCGGTGCAACGCCGCATCCGGCTGCTCGTCGTGGACGAGTTCCAGGATGTCGATCCCATCCAGCGGGACATCGCCGAGCGACTCGGTGGCCTGACGATCGCGGCCGACGCGACGCCGACGCGACTCATCCTCGTGGGCGATCCCACACAGAGCATCTACCGCTTCCGTCGGGCCGACGTCACCGTCTGGAACGGGATGGCCGCGCGATTCGACGGCGTGGTCGGAACCGTGGTGCCGCTGAAGGAGAACTTCCGCAGCAAAGCCGCGATCCTCGGGTTCGTCGATTCCGTGATCGGGGTCCAGCTCGATCGCCCGGTGAATGCTCAGGCAGGCCGTCAGCCGTTCGAGGTCGCGTACACAGCACTCGCACCCCGCGCGCCGAACAGTGCCGGCGACCGCGCGGTAGAGTTCCTGGTCATACCGTCGGGCGACAAGGGAAAGGCACGCGCGGTCAAGGAGGTCCGCGCGCTCGAATCCGCGGGCCTCGCGCTACGTGTGCGCGACCTGCAGGCGGAGGGTCATGCGTGGCGCGACATCGCCCTGCTTCTCTCCAGCTGGACCGACGTCGACCTCTACGCCGATGCGTTCCGAGATGCCGGCGTTCCGTTCTACGTGCAGCGCGGCGAAGGGTTCTGGGAGGCGCGCGAAGTGCTCGACGCCGTGCTCGCGCTGCGTGCGATCCGTGATCCGGCGGACGACGTGGCGATGGTCGGGCTGCTGCGCAGTCCGTTCGTCGGAGTGAGGGATGACACGCTGCTCGCGCTCGCGCGTGCGCGCGGCACCGCTCCGTTCGTGCACGCACTCGGCGCGGTGCCGCATGAGCGCGTGAGGCTCGATCGCGCCGCGGCGTTGCTGGCGCGCTTCGCTCCGCTGCGCGATCGCCTGTCGGCGCACGAACTGCTGCAGCGGCTCTTGGAGGAGTCGGGTTTCGCGGCGGTGGCGGCGCTCATGCTCGACGGCGGCCAACGGGCCGCGAACCTCCGCAAACTGCTTCGTCTCGCTGGTGCCTCGCCCGATCTCTCGCTTGGCGAGTTCCTGCGTGAGATCGAGTTCGCCAGGGAACGAGAGGAGTCGGTCGCGCTCGAGCGACTCTACTCGGAAGGCGGTGATGTCGTGACGATCACGTCGATCCACGGCGCCAAGGGACTCGAGTGGCCGGTGGTCATCTGGGCCGATCTTTCGCGCCAGCGGAACGTCCCCAAGGACGCATTCCTGCCGGGCCGCGATCGCTTCGCGATCAAGGTCTCCGGTGTCGCGGACGACGAATCGGATGGCAAGGATCCGGTTCACGAGGCGGTCAAGGCGGACGAGATGCTCGAGGGTGAGGCCGAGATGCTGCGGCTCTGGTATGTCGCGTCGACTCGAGCGAAGGATCGACTGATCCTGAGTGGAGTTCCGCTGGGGGACCTCGGGAAGGCTGATTCGCCGGCTGCGCGCATTCGCGCCGTGCTTCCGACACTCGGCAGCGAGTCCGAGTTCGAGTACAAGAGCGATGCGGGCGAGGTGTATCACGCGACGGTCCGCACGCTCCACGAGCACCCGTCGGTGCTCGAGCCGCGTGCCGAGCCAGAGCCCATGATCGCGGTACCCCCGTCGCCGCATGGTGTGCGCGCCGGGGCTGCGCGCCTCTCCGCCACGCAGCTCATGTCGTTCGCGCGTGACCCTGAGCAATGGCGCCGCCGCTACATCACGCGATTCGATCCCGCGCTCGTGGGACAGAGCGGCGGCAAGGGTGGCCGCGCGATCATCGCCGGTCAGGTCGTGCATGACGTGCTCGAACGCGCCGTCGTGCAGGAGGACTCCTGGGACATCGATCTACTGTTGGAGCGGGCGATCGCGCGGCGGGACGACGATGCCCCTGAGGCTGAGAGTGACGCCGGTCGCGCGTATCGCGCCTTCCTGCGGCAGCGCGTCCACGCGGCGACGACGGCGCCGGCGTGGCGCGCGCTCGTGAGCACACCCGGGTCGCAGCGCGAACTCGCGTTCGTACACCTCCGCTCCGACGGCACAGCGATCAGCGGCGCGTTCGACCTGATCGCTCGCGAGGGTGACGCGGTGCGGATCCTCGACCTGAAGACGAGCGCGTCGAGCGCGGCGACTCTTGCCGAGCGGTATCAGGTGCAGGCGTCAGTCTATACGGACGCGGTGCGTGCCATCACCGGCATCGGCGTGTGCAGTTTCGAACTACTCGTACTACCCGCAAGTGAACGTGCGCTCGTCGCGCACGTCGCCGCGATCGACGACATCATCGCGCGCCTCAGAGATGCCGATGCACCGTCACGCGCGGTCCGGGAGCAACGCCTCGACGGGAGGTCGTGAGCTCACCGAGCGCTCGAGCACCTCGACCAACGCTTTCTTCTCACGCAGCATGTGCGCCCGGTGCGTCAGCCGATCAGGCCGGAACTCCCCTCGCGCGAACGCCTTCGCGTAGCGCGCGAGTCTGCCGGTGACGTCGTAACGCAGGCGGGTGCCGAGGGCCTGCAGGCGGCTCTCTCCTGGCGCGAGGGGGCCCCCGTGGAAGATGGAGACGTACGCTCCGATCGCACCGAGCGCTCCTCCCACGCCCGCGCCGACGCCCGCGCCGACGACCGCGTCGAGGCCGCGGATGTCGCTGGTGTCGCGATCCCAGAGTTGCTCGAGTGCTGCCGGCAACACGTCAGGTGCATCGGCCCCGGCCTCCGCGAAGTATGCTGACGGCACTGGTGCTCCCAAGAGGTCGCGCGCCAGCGTGAGCGTGAGGGTCGTCAACGGGGCGATACACTGCGCACGGTGGGCAGCGCCGATCTCGCGCCAGGCGTCATCGCCATGCACGAGGTGTGCGGTGAGTGCGATATCGACGACTCCCAGCAGACCGTCGCAGAAGCCGTGCTTGACGCCCAGATGAACGCTGAGATGCGCGAGCTGGTCGGCCACGGAACAGACGCGCACTGCGCGACCGCCGATCGGCGCGCGGATCGCGCGGTCCCAGACGCCGTCGATCCC
>JANOWT010000212.1:0-2040 GCA_031418115.1 Gemmatimonadota bacterium | reverse complement strand
CTCGACGTGAGCGTGCGCGACATCCAGGCGATGGTGCTCGGTGGCCATGGCGACACGATGGTCCCGCTCATCTCCTACACGACCGTCAGTGGCATCCCGATCACGCAGCTCATGGACAAGGCGACGCTCGACGCGATCGTCGACCGCACGCGTAATGGCGGCGCCGAGATCGTGAAGTTCCTCAAGACCGGCTCGGCGTACTATGCGCCGTCGGCGGGCGCGGTGCAGATGGTCGAGGCGATCGTGAATGACCAGAAGCGCATCCTTCCGTGCTCGGCCTGGCTGCAGGGTGAGTACGGCATGAAGGGCCACTTCCTCGGCGTCCCGGTCAAGCTCGGCCGCAAGGGAATCGAGAAGATCCTCGAGGTCACGCTCACGGCTGACGAGCGTGCGGCGCTGGAGAAGAGTGCCGCGGCGGTGCTCGAGCCGATGTCGGTCGTGAAGCTCTAACCCTTCGGCTCCGTATCCCATTGCAGAGGACGTAGATGAGTTGGTTGCCGAAGTTCTGGAAGTCGACCGTCGGGAAGAAGGTCGTTATGGCCGTGACGGGGATCATGCTCGTCGGGTTCGTGTTCGCGCACATGCTCGGGAACCTGCAGATGTTCCTCGGTGCCGATGCGATGAACGGCTACGCGGCCTTCCTCAAGAGCACGGGTGAACTGCTCTGGGTCGCGCGTGCGGGTCTCTTCGGTGCGGCGGTGCTGCATATCGTGTCGGCGGTGCAGTTGACGCTGATCAATCGTGCGGCGCGGCCGACTGAGTACGCCAAGCGCGAACCGCAGGTCTCCACCTTCGCGTCACGCACGCTGCGCATCGGTGGTGTGATCCTCGCGGTGTTCATCGTCTACCACCTGGGCCACTTCACGTTCGGCACCTTCCACCCGGCGTTCAGCCACACCGGTGTGTACGGCAACGTGATCATCGGCTTCCAGTCGCCGTGGGTGGTGCTCTTCTACGTGGTCGCGATGGCGTCGCTGGGGATGCACCTGTTCCATGGTGTGTGGGCGGGCTTCCGCACGCTCGGCCTGCAGAAACGATCGGCGAGTCCGATCCAGCGTTCGGCAGCGCTCTGGGTCGCGATCATCGTCTGGGCAGGGTTCACGGCGATCCCGATCGCTGTCCTGCTCGGCATCCTCAACTAGGCGACGGGGCCAACACCATGACCATCAAGCTCGACGCCAAGATCCCCGCCGGTCCGCTGGCGGAGAAGTGGGACAAGCACCGCTTCGAGATGAAGCTGGTGAATCCGGCCAACAAGCGGAAATACTCCGTGATCGTGGTCGGCTCGGGACTCGCGGGTGCATCGGCGGCTGCGACGCTCAGCGAGCTGGGCTACAACGTGAGCTGCTTCTGTTATCAGGACTCGCCGCGGCGCGCGCACTCGATCGCCGCGCAGGGCGGGATCAACGCCGCCAAGAACTACCGCAACGACGGTGATTCGGTGCAGCGGCTCTTCTACGACACGATCAAGGGCGGCGACTTCCGCGCCCGCGAAGCGAATGTGTATCGGCTCGCGCAGGTATCGGTGGACATCATCGACCAGTGCGTGGCGCAGGGTGTGCCGTTCGCGCGCGAATACGGCGGACTGCTGGCCAACCGGTCGTTCGGCGGCGCGCAGGTCTCGCGCACTTTCTACGCGCGCGGTCAGACCGGGCAGCAGCTCCTGATCGGCGCGTATCAGGCGCTCGAGAAGGAGATCGCGGGCGGCGGCGTGAAGATGTACGAGCGTCATGAGATGCTCGAACTCGTGCTCGTCGACGGCAAGGCACGCGGCATCGTCGTGCGCGACATGGTGACAGGGGAGATCGAGTCGCATGTGGCCGACGCGGTGATCCTCGCGACGGGCGGCTATGGCAACGTCTTCTACCTCTCGACCAACGCCAAGGGCTGCAACGTCACGGCGACCTGGCGCGCGCACAAGAAGGGTGCGGCGTTCGCCAATCCTTGCTTCACGCAGATCCACCCGACCTGCATCCCGGTCGCGGGTGAGTACCAGAGCAAGTTGACGCTCATGTCGGAGTCGCTGCGCAACGACGGCCG
>JANOWT010000211.1:0-2158 GCA_031418115.1 Gemmatimonadota bacterium | reverse complement strand
GCATCGACTATTCGCCGTCCATGGTCGCGCACTGCGCCCGTCGCTTTCCGTCCGCGCGACTCGAACTCGGCGACGCGCGCGACCTTTCACGATTCGAGCCGTCGAGCTTCGACTTCGTGCTCTTCTCCTACGCGGCGATCGGTGCGCTGGATCATGAGGGGCGGTTGCGAGTCCTGAGTGAGGTCAGGCGCATACTCAGACCTGGGGGCCTCTTCGCCTTCTCAGCACACAATCGAGAGTATTTCGCCGCCCATGAGGGACCCCAACTGCGTCTGCATCGCAATCCGATCACGTTTCTTGCCAACGTCGCGCGTTGGCTGAGGGATATTTGGAATCACGCTCGTCGGCGCCCACTGGAACGCGAACTTCCTGAGTACGCGCTGATCAATGACCTCGCCGAAGGGTTTGGCCTGATCCACTACTACATCGATCATGGGCAGCAGCGACGGCAACTTGCCGAGGCGGGCCTCGAAGTGGTCGCGGTGCATGACGATGAGATCAACGTCGTGCAACCGGACGCGCTGGTGATCAAGGCGCCATGGATCTGGTATGTCGTGCGAAGGGCTACCGACGGGACTGATCGCGTCGTCTGACGCGTCTGCTGACGCCCATTGCGGCGAGAGTGCCGACGATCGCGCCCACGGTCGCTGCCACGGCCTCGCTGGCGGCGACGGTCGCCTCAGGGAATACGATCGGCGCGCCCCATAGCCCCAGCGCCGCCAGGGCGAAGGCCAGGCCGGTCGCGGCGGCCGTTCGATGGGGCAGCGACATCCCGGCGTAGTATCCGACCAACAGGAGCACTACCGCCGCGAACGCCGCCGTGCCCGCCTCGGCGACGGCGGGCGTAAGACCGATGTCGAAGGGCAGCAACAGTGCCCAGCCCAGCCCCGGACCGAGGGCGATCGTCGCTTGGGTGAGCTCGCCGAAAGTCGCGCTGGAGAGGGAGAGTCGCCCGGGGCTGCGGAATCCCGCGAGCTCGGTCGGTCCATGGGCATCGGACACGAGCGCGCCGTCGAGCCTCACCGATGGAGTTCGGAAGCGCGCATCGGCGGTACGGAGGCGGAAGCGGAACCGTGCCGCGTCGCCCTCTTGCCCCAGTACGAGCACCTCGGACCGATGCTCGTCCAACACACTGATCACGGACGCGAGCCGCGGAGTCCGCTCGGTGCCGCTGACCAGCGCGCGCGCACCGACGGTCGATGCGCGAAGCGCCGCGTGCAGTTCGGGCATCTGACCGGTGCGCGCTGGGACGCCTCCGATGTCGGCGTGGAGCACCTCCCCGCGGAAGTCGGCCGGGTAGACGTCCGTGGGTGCGATCTGTCCGTACCAGACCGTGTCCGGCAAGGAGGGACGCAACAGCCAGGCGGTGCCGAGCCGTGCAGCGGTCCAGGTCAACACGAGCACTGCGAGCACCGCGCGCGCGTCCGACGCGCGCGGGAGCACGAGTCGACGCCAGTGGAGCGCGAGCGCCGCGCCGATGGCGCCACCGGTCGTGTTGGTGAGCATGTCCGAGATGCTGGCGTCGCGACCGGGGATGACCGCGAGTTGCAGCGCCTCTATGGCGACAGAGGTGAGCAGTGCCGTGAGAACGATGCGGCGCCACGGGAGGCCCATGAGGCCGAGGGCGAGGCCGAGCGGAATGAAGAGCAGCGTGTTCAGGACCACATCGACCGCGCCGAAATCACCGCAACGCAGACACCAGAACGGGGTCATCGCCGCGCTGCCATTGTCGCCGGACGGCGTGAGCGTCAGGAACGCGATCGCGGCTGCCGCGACCGGAAGCAGCCACCGCCCGATCGCGATCTGCCCGAGGACCGCCGCATGGCGCGCAGGAGAAGTGACCGAGGGCATATGGGCCAATATCGCCGACTATGGGCGCAGGTGTGAGGCACGGGTGTTGCGAGTATCTTGAGCCCGAGGCGGCGCGCGCTCCGCTGCGTCGCTCACCAGAGTCCCCAGCCCCAGCCGCCTTGAGTCTGCGCGTCGAGCCGTACGAGGGTCCAGCCGCCGAATGGGACGCATTCGTCCGCATGCAGCCGGGGTGGACGAGCTTCCATTTGCATGCGTGGAAGCCGATGCTCGAGTCGTTGTACCGTCACGAGTGCCCGTACCTCGTCGCGCGTGATGCGCGTGGTGCGCTCGAGGGCGTGCTGCCGCT
>JANOWT010000210.1:0-40082 GCA_031418115.1 Gemmatimonadota bacterium | reverse complement strand
CGCCGGCGAGGCGCGCGGCGTCCAGGTCGCTCCGCCATCGGCGGTCACCGCGATGAGCGTGTCCCCCGGCTTGGTCGCCGCACCGCCGCCGAGCACCATCCCGTATTGTGCATCGCGGAAGGTCACCGACTGGGGACCGCTTCCTTCGTGCGTCGTGATCGGCAGGGTTTCGAGCGCCCAGCTGCGCCCGTAGTCCGCCGTTCGGAGCAACCGGGCGCGCGTCGGCGTGCTCATCACGATCCACGCGCGACCGCGAGGACCGATGGCGACGCACGTGCCGCTGGCGGCGAAGCTACCCTCGTTCGGCTGCGCCGCTGGGAGCGACAAGGCGGGGACTCGCGTCCAATGCGCACCTCCATCAGTCGTGATGAGGAGATCCATCTCCCCGCCGACCGCGTCCCCGATCACGAGCCCGCGTTGCGCATCCCAGAAGCCGAAACAGTCGTAGAATCGCTTCGGGTCGTCGTTCCGGAACTGGAGCGCCCAACTCGCGCCGCCATCGTCGGTGCGATAGATGCGCGAGGCGGCACCGTTGCCGATGCTCAGCAGCCACGCCGTGCGTTCGTCGAGCGCGTTGACATCGCGGAACTGGAGCGAGTCCGCGCCCGGCACCGTCCCGCCGCGCCACGTGGCGCCGCCGTCGATGGTGCGCAGCCAGGTGCCGCGGGTTCCGCCCGCCCATGCGACTTGGTCGCTCACTGCACTCACCGAGATCAGGAGGGCCCGCGTGCCGCTCTCCTGCAGCGTCGCGCTGACTCTCGCTGGTGCAGCGAGAGCGCCCGCCGGCGCTCGGCTGCATCCACCGAGTGCGGCAGCGAAGGTGATGAACAGCGCTATGCGCAGAGAGCCTACTCCGCCCGCATCGCGTCGGCAGGATCGACCCGCGTCGCCCGTCGTGCCGGCATCAGGCACGCAAGCGTGCCGGTCGTCGCGAGGACGAGCGCCACGCCGCCGAAGACGAACGGATCGAGGGGATTCACGTCGAAGAGGATCACCGAGAGGAGCCGCGAGATCCCGCCGGCGAGGACAAGGCCGATCACCAACCCGACCGCCAACTGCAGCATCCCTTGCGAGAGGATGAGGCGCAGGACGCTGTTGCCGCTGGCGCCAAGAGCCATCCGGATCCCGACCTCGCGCGTGCGGCGACTCACCGAGAAGGACATCACGGCGTAGAGGCCGATCGACGCAAGGAAGAGCGCGACCAGGCCGAAGATCATGAACATCGTCCCGAAGACCCGGACGAACCAGAGCGGCTGGGCGATCGCCGCATCGAGCGTCATCGGCCAGTAGATCGGGATGTCAGGGTTGAGCGACGCCACGGCGCTGCGGATCGGGTCGGCGAGGGCGAGAGGCGACGCGAGAGCGCGCGCCGCGACGTAGGCGAACTGGGTGTGTGCCTGTGAGAAGGGACGGATCACCAACGCCGGACGCGGGTCCTCCGGATCGCCGGCGAAGAGGTCGGGGATGACGCCGACGATCGTCGCCCACTCCTCCCTGCTTCGCGAATCGCCCAAGCGCACCTGGTGGCCCAGCGGATCGGCATCCTTGAGGAAGTCGCGGACGAATCGCTCGTTCACGATCGCGACTGGTGCCGAGCCGAACTGATCCGAGGTCTCGAACAGGCGACCCTTCCGCAGCGGGATGTCGAGCGTCGCGAAGAAGCCCGCCGTGACCGAGGCCGTGTTCGTGCTGCGATAATCCTGATCCCGCTCGTGGGTCTCGCCATCGAGGGCGAAGCGCTCGTCGTTGAGCCCCTGTTGCGCCCCGGGCAACCCCGACGCGATCGCTGCGTCGTGCACTCCGGGAAGCCCGGCGACGCGCTCCGCCAGCTGCTCGAAGAACTGTCGCTGCATCGTGGTGTCAGTGTAGGCCGACGGGAAACCGACCCGCGTCGTGAAGACGCTGGTCGCCTCGAACCCGAGGTCGCGGGTCTTCGTCTTCGCAACGCTCTTGATCATCAGCCCTGCCGCGACAAGAAGCCCGCAGGAGAGCGCGACCTCGAAGATCACGAGCGCCTTGCTGATCTTGCCGAGTTTGAGGCTCGAGGCGCCACGCGACTCGTCCTTGAGGACCTCCGCGATGTCGGGACGCGAGGCCTGCATCGCTGGGATGAGGCCCGAGAAGAGCGTTGCGACGATCGCGATGGCGATCGCGAAGCCGAGCACGGGCGGGAAGAGACCGATCTGGATGAAGAAGGGAGGCTGGCTGCTCGCGATCGCCCGATTGAAGATCTCGATCCCGGCGTAGGCGAGGGCGATGCCGAGGACGGTGCCACCGGCCGCGAGCACGAAGGCTTCGGAGAGGAAGATCCGGACGATCGCCGAGCGCGAGGCACCGAGGGCGGAACGCACGCCGACCTCCTTCGTGCGGTGCGCGGCACGATCGAGGAGCAGGTTCGCGACGTTCGAACAGGCGATGAGGAGCACGAAGAAGACGGCGCCCAGCATCGTCCAGAGCAGTTGTCGCGGTTCGGGGCCGATCGAGTCGCGAACGAAGTCCTGGACGATCGCCGAGAAGCCGACATTCGTCTCCGGGTACTGCTCCCCGAGGCGCTGAAGGATGGCGGTGAGTTCGGTGGCGGCCTGCTCCTCGGTGGTCCCCGGCTTGAGCATCCCGATCACCTGCATCTGGTTCGTGCCTCGCGCCGTTGCGAGCGGATCGGTCTGAAGGGGGATCCACAGCCCATCGTCATTCGGGAAGCGGAATCCCTCGGGCATCACCCCGACGATCTCGTAGGGGATGCTGTTCACTCGGATGACCTTCCCGAGCGCGTCCTGCGCGCCGCCGTATCGGTTCTGCCAGAGCCCGTAGCTGAGCACTGCGACCTTGGCTCCCGACGGCGTGTCCTCGCCGGGGCGGAAGTCGCGCCCGAGGAGGGGCTGGATCCCGGTCATCCCGAGGATCTGGTGCGAGACCCAACTGCCCTGATAGCGCTCGGCCTTGTCTCCGCCGCTCACGTTCATCGTGCCGGAGGTCGTGGCGCCGAAGTGGGAGAAGGAGGTCTGCTGGGCGGCCAGATCGGCGAAATCGGCGATCGGGACGCCACTGCGGTTGATGTCGCGGCTGGGGTTCGTCAGGCGAACGGTCGCGATCCGGTCGCCGTTCTCGTAGGGGAGCCCCCGAAGCATCGCCCCGTAGATGATGCTGAACATCATCGTCGTGAGGCCGATGCCGAAGGTCAGCGCGGTGATCGAGACGACCGTGAGCCAGGGACTCTTGCGCAGGGTGCGGAGTCCGAGGCGTAGGTCGCGGAGGGTGGCCGGCATCGTGGGCGGGGCTGAGAGGTGCTGGCTCTACGCGGCGGAGCACGGCGGGGATTCAAGACTGATCTCACCACAGGGGAGAGCTGAACGGCGGTCACTGGGGTGCGGCCGTTGCGGTCGCGACGAATCAGAGCTTGGCGAGCGAACGCACAAGGTTGGCCCGCGCGCGCGCCTCCCACTCGGGGAACCTCCCACTCGCGCAGATCCGTTGACGAGCGAGGAATCCTTCGAGGATCGCCCGGCGCTTGTGCCGGAAGAGGATCGTCGGCACCCAGGCATACTCCTCACGCACCTGCCGCTCATACTCGTCGAACCGCGCGTCGTCGGCAGCGAGGATCGCGAGGTCGATGTCGACGAGAAGCGCCTCGTCGGGCGTCGATGGAGGAGTGTCGTGCCGCGTCGCGAGGATCAGGGCGCGAACGCGCTCCTGCACCACAGGGATCGCGCCTGCCCGCGACAGGGCCGACCCCGCAAGGTCGGCGCTGCGCGCCTCGTTGTCCGCGCGACGCGGCTCGTACACCGCGTCGTGATACCAGAGCGCGAGTTCCACCTCACCAACGCGCTCGGCGAACGCGCGGACCGGATCGAGATGCGCGAAGCACTCATCGAGATGGCGTCGCGTGTGATAACGACGATGCGGCTCGTCGTAGCGCGTGATGAGCATCGCGTATTCGGCCGCGTCGCCGGCGGCGACGCCGAGCGCCCCCCAGGTGCCGTGCCATCGGTCGCTCGAGGTCACGGCACCCGCACCAGAAGCGAACAACAAGTCACAGCCCCCTCGGCCTTCGCGAGCTCATCGGCATCCACCAGCGTGGGCGCAGCGCCGCGCTCGACGAGCCGATCGAGCGTCTGCGGATACGAGCGGGCGTACAGGTGTCTCTCCCCGACGCGCACGATGTTGGCGGCCATCGGTTCGCCGGGAGCGACAGTCACGATGCCGAGGGGAGCGAGTGCCGCACGATCCACCCACGCCGGATTGAGCAGGACCGATGAGTCGTCGATCGCGGTCACGGCTGACTTGAGATGCAGACACCCGGTCACGGCGACGCCCTGGACGCGGTAGCCGAATGGAGCGAGGAGGCGCGTCATTTGTGCAATCCCTTCCTCGTTCGTGCGTGTCGTCCTCCCGACATACACGCTCCGGCCAACGACCATCACGTCGCCGCCATCCACGGTTCCAAGGTCGGTGATGTGCAGGAGCTTCCGCAGTGGCCGCAGCGCCTCCTCGACGGCGGCGAGTTCGCCTCGGCGCGACTCAGCGCCGGGTCGCGTGATCAGGGCGACCTCGTCGAACACGACAGCGGCGTCCTCGATGAAGACCGAGTCGGGATGCTCCGGGGCCGCCGCGACGCGCCGCACCTCCACCCCCATCGCAGTGAGGGCGCGCTCGTATGCCACGTGTTGGGCACGTGCGCGTCCGACGTCGATCGGCGTCCGCGTCAGGTGCACGAGCTCGCACTCGGCGATCCGCGGCGAGACCTCACGCGTGAGGGCGATCCACTCCGATGTCATCAGGCGAAGCGTACCGGCGACGCCTCCGGACGGCAATCCACCGGGCAGGGGACCGGTATATTCAGCCCCTATGCGCCCGATCCCGCCGGAACGAGAGACGGTCCTCCACACCTGGACCGTCCAGAGCAATTGGGATGCGCCGACGATCGTCGGCGGTTCGGGCGCACACTTCGAGACGCTGGACGGTCGCCGCATCCTCGACTTCGCGAGCCAGTCGGAGTGCTCGAATCTCGGACACCAGCATCCGAAGGTCGTGGCCGCGATCAGTGCGCAAGCGGAGAAGCTCTGCTACGTCGCCAACGCGTGGGGCGCCGAGCCGCGCGCCGAGCTCGCGGCGCTGTTGCTCGAGAAGAGCGGCTTCACCGGAGGGCGGGTCTTCTTCACCCTTGGCGGCGCCGACGCCAATGAGCACGCGGTGAAGTTCGCGCGGCAAGCCTCGCAGAAGCCGCTCGGAACGATCATCACGCGCGACCGCTCGTACCACGGCGCGAGCTACGCGACGATGGCGCTCTCCGGAGACACACGCACCGCCGGGGAAGCGGACCTCGACGCCTACGGCGTGGTACATGTGCCGCCGCCGTATGCCTATCGTTGCCCATTCGGCACGACCGACGCTGATGAGTGCGGGCGACGCGCGGCGAGCGCCGTCGCGAAGGCGATCGAGATCGCGGGAGCCGCCGAAGTCGCGGCGGTGATGATGGAGCCGAACGCCGGCACGAATGGCATCGTCGCCCCCGACACCTACTGGCCGGCCCTGCGTGCGGCGACGAGATCGAGCGGCACCTATCTCATCGCTGACGAGGTGATGAGCGGCCTCGGCCGGTGTGGTGAGTGGTTCGCCTGGCAGCGCTACGGTGACGCGGGGCGGCCAGACCTGATGACTCTCGCTAAGGGACTCACCGGCGCGCACGCTCCGCTGGGGGCGGTCGTCCTCTCGGCTGAGGTCGCGAGGCACTTCGACAAGACGATGCTCCAGACCGGACTCACCTTCTCCGGCCACCCCCTCTCGTGCGCCGCCGGTGTCGCTGCGATGCGAGCCTACGAGGACGAACGCCTCATCGAGCGCTCGAAGCGCTTGGGCGCGACGATGCTCGAGTCGCTCCACGCGATGCAACGGAGACATGCTGTCATCGGCGACGTGCGCGGCGGTCAGGGTCTCTTCGTCGTCGTCGAACTCGTGAAGGACCGGGCGACCAAGCGGCCACACGAGCAATGGCCGACGCGGCCCGCGGGACTCGTGACACTTCTCCGCGAGGCACTCGCGGAGAACGTCAACTTCGCGACGCGGGGGAACCTGATCCTCCTCGCACCGCCCCTCGTGATCGCCGAACGGGATCTCGCCGACGGGCTCGCGTTGCTCGACCGCCTCCTCACGAAGCACTTCCCGGCCACGTGACGCCCGCCTTCCTCTCCCTGCGCGACGCGATGGCGCAACAGGTGCGCGACGGGATGACGGTCGCGCTCGAGGGCTTCACCCATCTCATCCCCTTCGCGGCGGGGCACGAGCTCATTCGCCAGCGGCGTCGCGGCCTCACCCTTGTGCGGATGACGCCGGACCTCATTTACGACCAGATGATCGGAATGGGGTGTGCGAGCTCCCTCACCTTCTCGTGGGGCGGCAATCCGGGCGTGGGATCCTTGCACCGGCTGCGCGACGCGATCGAGAACGGCTGGCCCCACGCGCTCGCGATCGACGAGCACAGCCACGCGGGGATGGCGGTGCGCTACTCGGCGGGCGCGAGTGGGCTCCCTTTCGGGATGCTCAAGGGTTACGTCGGGACGGATCTCCCAGCCGCGAATGCCGCGCGGATCTCCAACGTCACCTGCCCGTTCACCGGCGAACGACTGACCGCGCTCCCGGCGATCCAGCCCGACGTCACGATCCTCCACGCGCAGCGGGCGGATCGCGAGGGGAATGTCTGGCTTCGCGGGATCGTCGGCGCGAGTCGCGAGGCCGCGATGGCGGCGCGGGCGATCGTGGTGACGGTCGAGGAGGTCGTGGGCGATCTCGGCGCGCCGATGAACGCCTTCGTGATCCCCGGGTGGCAGGTCGCGGCGATCGCGCACGTGCCCGGAGGCGCCTACCCGTCCTACGCGCTCGGCCACTACGCGCGGGACAACGCCTTCTATCTCGCGTGGGACGAGATCGCGCGTTCGCGCGAGTCCTTCACGGCGTGGATGGGGGAGCACGTGCTCGGCACCACCGACCACGCGGGATTCCTCCGCAGCGTGGGGGCGGTGACGTGAGCGCGACCTACACGCCCGACGAGATGATGACCGTAGCCGCAGCCCGGCGGCTTCGGAATGGCGCGGTCTGCTTCGTTGGGATCGGCCTGCCGAGCGCGGCGTGCAATCTCGCCCGACTCACGCACGCACCGGAACTCGTCCTCATCTACGAGTCGGGCACGGTCGGCACGAGACCGTCGGTCCTGCCGCTCTCGATCGGCGACGGCGAACTGGCCGAGACGGCGCGGAGCGTGATCCCCCTCCCGGAGATATTCACGCACTATCTGCAGCGGGGCCGAGTGGATGTCGGCTTCCTCGGCGCGGCGCAGATCGACCGCGTCGGCGACCTGAACAGCACGGTGATCGGCGACTACGCGAAGCCGAAGGTCCGGCTCCCCGGCGCCGGCGGTGCGCCTGAGATCGCCGCGCACGCGAAGACGGTACTCGTCGTGATGAAGCAGACCGCACGGACCTTCGTCGAGCAGCTCGACTTCCGCACCTCGACCGGACGGCCGGCGGCGGTGATCACCGACCTGGGGGTGCTCGAACCGGATCCCTCGTCGCGTGAGCTCACGCTGGTCGCGACGTATGATGGTGTCACGCCCGCTGCGGTGCGCACGGCCTGCGGTTGGCCCCTCCGCGTCGCCGCGAAGGTCGCGACGATCCCACCGCCGACCGCACACGAACTCTCGACGCTGCGGGACCTGCACGCCCGCACGAAGGCCGCACACGCGGCGCGTGTAGCGCTCTCACATCTCCCCTCCCCCATCTCCCATCTGCCGTGAAGTCCCACCACATCAAGACGAGCCTCCCCGGCCCCCTCGCCAAGGCGCTCATCGCGCGCGACAGCGCCGTCATCTCGCCTTCCTATCCGCGCGACTACCCCTTCGTGATGTCGCACGGTTGCGGGGCCGAAGCGTGGGACGTGGATGGCAATCGCTTCCTCGACTTCGCTGCGGGGATCGCCGTCTGTTCGACCGGACACTCGCACCCCAAGGTCGTCGAGGCGATCACCGAAGCGGCGAAGGGATTCCTCCATATCTCAAGCGACTACTGGCACGAACGGCAGGTGCGGCTCGGCGAACGGATCGCCGAGTTGAAGCCGATGGGCGACGAACCGGTGCTCAGCTTCATGTGCAACTCGGGCACTGAGTCCGTCGAGGGCGCACTCAAGCTCGCGCGCTACGTAACCGGTCGCTCGCGATTCATCGGGTTCCTCGGCGGCTTCCATGGCCGCACCATGGGCTCGCTCGCCTTCACGAGCAGCAAGTACACGCAGCAGCTGGGGTTCTTCCCCACGATGCCCGGCGTGACGCATGTGCCCTACCCCAACAACTACCGGCCGATCTTCGCCGGTGACGACCAGGGGAAGGCGGTGCTCGATTACATCGAGAACGTCCTCTTCACGCACAACGTGCCGGCCAAGGAGGTCGCGGGGATCCTGATCGAGCCGATGCAGGGCGAGGGTGGCTACGTCGTCCCGCCGGCCGGGTTCCTCGAGGGCCTTCGCGCGCTCTGCGACCGGCATGGCATCATGCTCATCTTCGACGAGGTGCAGTCAGGCGTAGGGCGCACGGGGAAGATGTTCGCCGCGCATCACACGGGCGTCGTCCCCGACATCATGTGCCTCGCCAAGGGACTCGGCTCCGGCATGCCGATCGGGCTCGTCGTGGCGAAGAAGAAGCACATGGAGCAGTGGAAGCGCGGCGCGCACGGCAACACCTACGGCGGCAATCCCGTCTGCTGCGCTGCAGCGATCGCGACGCTCGACCTGGTCGAGCGCGAGTACATGACGAACGCCGCCGACGTCGGCGCCTACTTCATCGGTCGACTGCGCGAGTGGCAGCAGCGCGAGCCGCAGATCGGCGAGGTGCGCGGGCACGGACTCTTCATCGGAATGGAGCTCGTGGCTGGCGCGGGCGACAAGACGCCGGCCCGCAAGCTCTGCGATGACCTCGTCACGCGCGCCTACCACAACGGACTGATCCTGCTCTCGTGCGGCACGAGCACGGTGCGCTTCATGCCGCCGCTGTTGATCACGCGCGCGGACGTGGACGAGGCGATGACCGTGCTCGAAGCGAGCATGGCCGAGGCGCGCGCAACAGCGTAGTGGGATGGGGCGTGCCCGCGGCGCGCGCCTAGCGCGGCGGCGCCTTCCGCGGCATCCGCTCGTCCGCCATCGCCGCGTGGTACACGTACGATGCCATGATCGTCGCGTTCTTGATCAGATCCTGCTCCTGGATCCCCTCGAGGAAGTCGACGTTCGTGTGCCCTCCCGTTCCCGGCGTGCGGTCCTGAAGGAACTGGAAACCCGGTAGCCCCACCTCGTCGAACGCGATGTGGTCGGTGCTCCCCACGCTCTGATTCGAGACGGTCGTCATGCCGAGATCGCGGAACGGCTCCATCCACGCAGCGAGCAACGTTCGCGCCGATTCGTTGCCCTGCAGATAGATGCCGCGATACTGCCCGGCACCGTAGTCCTGATTGAAGTACGCGGAGAGCTTCTCAAAGGCAGGCTTCACGCCCACCCTCGCATCGCGCGGATCGCCGAAGTGCTGCCGCACATAGGCGCGCGAGCCGAACAGCCCCTGCTCCTCGCCCGCCCAGAGCGCGATGCGAATGGTCCGATTGGGCTTCACGCCGATCGCCTTGAGAATACGCATCGCTTCCATCGCGACCGCCACACCCGACGTGTTGTCGCTCGCGTTGGGGCTCGCGTGCCAGGTATCGAAGTGCGCGCCGACCATCACCACCTCACCGCGCGGGTCGGTGCCGGGGATCTCGCCGACGATGTTCATCGCCTGCTCCACGCGGTCGCCGATGCGGTTGCGCACCTCGACCTCGACCTTCACCGGGATGCCGCGCTTGAGGATGCGGTACATCCGGTTGTAGTGCTCGGGCGTGATGACCACCATCGGCGGCGAGTTGCGCATGCCCTCGGCGGACCAGCGGTCCTGTCCCGAGCCCGGTCGTGAGTAGCCGGGCACGACGCCGAACCGATTGCCGTCGGTCTGCATTACCACGGCGACGCCCTCGCTCTTGTAGAAGGCGACCCTCTCCACTGCGGTCATCACCGAAGGGTTCGGGACCGTGCGCGGAGGCGCAGGGCGCGTGGGCACGATCACGGTGCGCTCGAGCGCGGCGAGCTGCTCCTCGGTGTAGCGCGGCACACCATTGGTGAGTGTCGCGAGGTCGATCGTCGCAGGTCCCGTCACGAGCACGGCCTTCCCTCGGAGCGTACCGCGCAGCTTCTCCGCGTCATCACGCGTCTGCAGGTCCACGATCACCGCCTCGGCGACGACCTTTCCCTCGGTGCTCGCGGTATGCGCGACCGGGTAGCCGATCATCGCCGTGTAGTCAGGCTCGATCATGTGGACGGAGGCGTATTCGTTGTCCCACGTCACACCGTAGTCCATGAACGGCTCCGCGGCGACGTTCGCGAGCCCCATGCGCGTGAGCTCCGCCTGCAACCACACCTGCGCGCGTTGCATGTCACGAGACATGGTGAGTCGGGCGCCGAGGACGTCGACCATGTAGGCCTCGTACTCCATGACCTTGGAGCGCTGCAGTCCTTCCTCGCGGATCCTCGCGACCGTGGCCCAGTCGACGGAGACAGCCTGCGTGAACGCACCAGCGCCGAGGAGAACGACGACGCCGATGGCGACGGACTTGAAGCGTGCGTGCATGCGACTTCTCCTGAAGGGTACGGTCACCGGATCACGGGCAGCAAGGTGCGACAAATCGTGCGGCAGGGGAAGCACCACGGGGGCATCGACGCGGACGGCCGCGAGCGCTATCGTGCCAGAGGCGGAATCCTCCGCGCACACGAACACAGGATGACCCCTTGACCAGTTCCCGGCTGGAAGCCTTCAGCGACGGCGTGCTCGCGATCATCATCACCATCATGGTGCTCGAGCTCAAGGTGCCGCACGGCGCCGAATGGTCCGCGCTCACGCCACTGCTACCGGTCTTCGTGAGCTACGTGCTGAGCTTCGTGTACGTGGGCATCTACTGGAACAACCACCACCACTTGCTCAAGGCGGTGGACCGGATCGGCGGTGGAGTGCTCTGGGCCAACCTGCACCTGCTCTTCTGGCTCTCGCTCTTCCCGTTCGCAGCGGGCTATCTGGGCGAGAACCACTTCGCGGCCGCGCCGACCGCGCTCTACGGGATCGTGCTCCTCATGGCGGGAGTGGCGTACACGATCCTCGTGCGGGCGCTGCTCGTGCACCATGAGAAGGACTCCGCGCTCGCGCGCGCGATCGGACGCGACCGCAAGGGCCTGCTGTCGCTGGTGCTCTATGCGAGCGGGATCGGGCTCTCGTTCGTGGTGCCTTGGGTGGCGAACGCGATCTACGTCGTGGTCGCGGTGATCTGGCTCGTACCGGACCAACGGATCGAACGGGAGCTCGTGCCCTGAGCGGGTCCAGGACAGCGCGGGTCTAATCCCAACATCCCCCCAACGACGGATACCCGAGCACGGCTCCGCGCACCCATCCTCCGAGAGCGCACGCGCCAACGCGGCGCCACTGTCTTCACTCGCCTCCCGGAGCGCCATCCATGTCACACTCATCCACACGCACCCCTCTCCCCCGCACCACCCTCGACGGCAACGGCACCAACGGCGCCACGGTTGCACGCGGGGCGAGAGTCGGCAGGGTCGCCAAGACCCGAGCGAGCGCTCCTGAGGGCGCAGCGGCGAATGACATCGCGCTCTACATGACCAAGCACGACCTTCCCGAGACCACACGCCTGCAGGTCGTGGACCTGCTGGGACAGCGGCTCGCGGATTGCCTCGACCTCCAGAGCCAGTGCAAGCAGGCGCACTGGAACGTGAAGGGGCCGAACTTCATCGCCCTGCACGAACTCTTCGACCGGATCAACGAGAGCGTCGAAGGCTACGTCGACGCGATCGCCGAGCGCATCGTCCAGCTCGGCGGCATCGCTGAGGGGACGGTGCGCGCCGTCGCGGCCAAGTCGGTGCTCATCGACTATCCGCTGGCGCTCAGCAGTGGCGAGGAGCATGTCGCCGCGCTCTCCGACTCCCTCTCGCAGTTCGGCCGGACCGTGCGCGTCGGGATCGAGGAGATGAACGATCTGACGGACGCCGGCTCCGCCGACCTGCTCACCGAAGTCTCGCGCGGCATCGACCAGTGGCTCTGGTTCGTCGAGGCGCATCAGCAGTCGCGACCACGGTGATCGCGGCGCGGCCCGGAAACGGGCCGCGACCTCACGCCTTGATCCGCACCATCTCCGGATCGTACATCGGCCGGAGCGAAACGACCGCAGGGTAGCTCTTCCCCGCGATCTCGACCTCCCACGTCCCTGCCTTGAGCCACGCCTCGTCGATCGGCGCCGTGGCCCGCTCGATCATCGCGAGCCCCACTGCGCCACCGAGCGTGTGTCCGTACGATGCCGCGCGCACGTAGCCCATCTCCATACCGTCGCGACGCACGACCTCGGCATGGAATAGCAGCGGCTCAGGGTCCTTCACCAGCAGTTGCACGAGCTTCTTCTTGATGCCCGCGGCCTTCTTGGCGAGCACCGCCTCCTTGCCGATGAACGACGGCTTCTTGAGATCGACCGCGAAGCCGAGCCCGACCTCGAGCACGTTGTCGGTGTTGTCGATGTCGTGCCCGTAGTCGCGGTACGCCTTCTCCATGCGCAGGCTGGCGAGCGCCTTGAGGCCTGCGTGTCGTAGACCGACGTCCGCACCCTCGGCCACGAGCAGGTCGTACACATGGACGGCCTGCTCCGTGGGGATGTAGAGCTCGTAGCCGAGTTCCCCCAAGTAGGTGATGCGCACGAGGAGCACGCGTGCGAAGCCGATGTCGACCTCGCGCGCCGTGCGGAACGGGAAGGCCGCGTTGGAGAGATCGGCCGTGGTGATGCGCTGGAGCAGTTCGCGCGAACGCGGACCTTGCACGTTGATCTGCGCGTACGCGCTGGTGACGTCGGTGGTGAAGCAGTGCGCGTCGGCAGGCGTGTGCTTCTTGATCCACGTCTCGGCATGACGGTGCGCGTTGTCGGCCGCGACCACCAGATACTGATGGCCCACGTTCCCAGCCCCGAACGTCGCGTCGAGCTTGGTGACCGTCAGGTCCGCCTCGAGCGTGCCCCCTTCGTTGAGCCACTGCGTATAGGTCGTGCGGCCGCTCTCGCCGTCGACCGAGTTGGCGGAGATGTCGTCGAGCACGCGACCGGCGTCGCGCCCCTGCACGAGGAACTTCGACATGAACGACATGTCCATGAGTATCACGCCGTTGCGACAGGCATCGTGCTCGGCTTTCCAGTTGGCCCAGCTCGACGGCCGCCCGAACGTGAGCGGCTCCTGGTCCGGCACTGAACCGTCGGGCGTGTACCAGTCGGCGCCTTCCCAGCCACTCACGTCCTTGAACCAGGCGCCGCGCGCCACCAGTCGCTCATGGATCGCCGAGCGCTTGGCGCCGCGCGCCGTGACCATCGAACGGTTGGGGTAGTGCGTCTGGTAGACCATGCCGAGCGACTCGACGGTGCGCGTGCGGCGGTACTCGGGATTGGCCTGGTACTTGTGCAGCCGGTCGATGTTGAAACCCGTCATGTCGACGTCGGGGCGGCCGTTGAGCATCCAGTGCGCCATCGCTCTCCCGACGCCACCGCCGGTGAGGATTCCGATCGAGTTGAGTCCGGCCGCCACGAAGTAGTTCTTGAGTTCGGGCGCCTCGCCGAGGCAGGGGCGCAGGTCAGGCGTGAACGACTCGGGACCGCAGAAGAGTTTGCGCACGCCGGTCTGCATGGAGATCGGCACGCGCTTCATCGCGGTCTCGATGTACTGGCCCACGCGGTCCCAGTCGGGCGGGATCTCGCCGAACGCGAAGTCCTCGGGCACGCCCTCGATCCTCCACGGGGCGCAGACCGGCTCGAAGAGGCCGATCATCAGGCCACCGCCCTCCTCGCGGAAGTAGCCGTACGACGCGGGATCCTCGAGCACCGGCCACGACTTTGAGACGCCGGCGATCTCCTCGGTGAGCAGGTAGTAGTGCTCCGCGGCCTGAAGCGGCACGGTGACGCCTGCCTGCGCGCCGATCTGCCGTCCCCACGCGCCACCGCAGTTGATCACCATCTCGCAGGTGATGTCGCCGCGCGAGGTGCGCACGCCGGTGACGGCGCCTTGCGCGGTCATGAGGCCGGTCGCCGCGACGCCCTCGAGGATGGTCGCGCCCTGCATGCGCGCGCCCTTCGCGAGCGCCATGGTCACGTCGACCGGATCGACGCGACCGTCCTCCTTCACGTAGAAGCCGGCGAGGATGTCGTCCGTACGCGCGATCGGGAACAGGTCCTGCACCTCGCGCGCCGAGATCTCGTGCACATCCACACCGCAGTAGCGATTGAAGGTCGAGACGCGGCGATACTCCTCGAGCCGGTCCTTGTCGGCGGCGCACTCGATGAACCCCACCGGCTTGAAGCCCGTGGCCTGTCCCGTCTCGGCTTCGAGCCGCGCATAGAGATCGCGCGTGTACTTCCGGAACTCGGTCGAGGTCTCGGAGGTGGAGCCGAACGTCACCATGAGGCCGGCCGAGTGCCAGGTGGTGCCGGCGGTGAGCTGGTGTCGCTCGAGCAGCACGACGTCGCGGCAACCCATGTGCGCGAGGTGATACGCGACCGAGCAGCCGATCACTCCGCCGCCGATGACGACGACGCGCGCGTGTGCGGGCACCTGTTGCGCTAACGATTGCGCTGACTGAAGCGGGGAGCTTGACCGCGGGTCTGGGACCGACACGAACTGCCTCTGGGGTTTGCGTGCCTCATGGTACGCGCCCCGCGTGCGGATGACCAGACCGGGCTCACTTGTCGCAGGTGGGCTCGACCTGCCCGCCGCGCTCGTACGTCATCCGGCAGCGCTTCGCTGTCCCACCGGGGTACGACGTCACCGCAGTGAAGCCGCGCGGTCCGACGGTCATGGACACGAGGGTGACACCGGTCGAAGTGCGGTACTCGTCAGGCGAGAGCGCGGTCGCGTACCCGCGGCCGTTCCCGTAGCGCATCTCCTGCGCCACCACGAGATTCCGCAGGTCGGACCTCTGGGCGGCGAGGTACGCCTTCTCCTTCGAGTTGGTGCACATCGACGGGCGCGACAGCACGAGCATCACCAGCAGGAACAGGCCGATGGGCGCGATCACCGAGCAGAGCGGTGCGATCAGCGTGTCGTGGATCGCGTCGATCACCGCAAAGACTTCGTCGATCGCGCTCATGATCGACTACGGAAGCAAGACCCGCGCCGCGTTGCACCAATGCCGGTGTGCGCATGCGAAGTCGGCGCGGATCAATCACTTGGCGCATCGAAAGCTACGCGTGGCGCCTCTGACGCCCGGGCGTGAGCGGCGGTGCTCTGCGTCGATCGCCGCAACTCGCAACGGCTACCGCGCGCGCCGCTCCGTCGTGCGGACCTCGATCACGCTGAACCCGAGCGCGACACCTCGCGTTCGCGTCACCTGCCGCACGCCGTGCGACGGCCACGTCACTTCGATGTCAACACGCCCACCGGTGGCCAGCCCAACGTGCACCGGCAGCTCCGACTGCGCGTCGTAGCTCGAGCCGGCGTCCACGAGCCTCGTGGCGAGCAGGCGCCGCGTGCCCGCGGCGTACACACGCACCTCGGCACCCGCTCGCGTCGCGTGCCCACGCGCATCGAGCACGCGCACCTGCACCGACCGCCGCGCGACCTCCGGCGGGAGCAGGTTCAGCAACACCGCATGAGGCCCCTGCCCCGTGAGCGCGAGGTCAGCGGTGCCATCGCCATTCAGGTCTGCCCACCGCGCCGCGTGATCGGCCGGGATCGCCGAGAGCTCAGGAGGCGTCACCACGGAGAATCCGGTGCCGGTGTTGCGGTACAGGTAGTCGGGCCAGTTCTTCCCTTGGGTCACGGTGCCGTTGATGTACAGATCGAGTCGGCCATCGTGATCCACGTCGGCGAGCGCACACGAATCGTAGCGACCATCCACGGCGATCCCCCACGCCGCTGCGGCGTCGGTCCACTTGTCTTCGGCCGTCGCGAGAAAGAGCCCTGGCGTTCCGTAGTTCGCGGTGATCAGATCGAATCGCCCATCACCATTCACGTCGGCCACGCAGGGACGCACGGTGCCGTTGGTCGCATCGCGCGGCGTGCGACCGCCCCACGCGAGTCCCCACGACTCCGCCACGTCGATGAACCGTCCCGCGTCGTTGCGGAACACGCCGTTGGCGTCGCCGTCCATGTTCCCCACGATCACGTCGAGGTCACCATCGGCGTCGAGGTCGGCCCAGACCGCACCCACGCTGCGTCGCACATCAGCGAGCCCGACATCCGCGGCGATGTCGACCAACGGCCCCGCATCGTTCCGGAACAACATGTTCGCACGGTCGCGGAACGCGACGAACAGATCGAGATCATCGTCGCCGTCGAAGTCGACCCAGACCGGCTGTCGCACTGCGCCCGCTTGCACGGCGAGCCCCGCGAGCGCCGTCGCATCGGTGAATCGCCCGCCCTCGTTGCGATATAGCCGGAGCACGGGACCGGCACCGGGAGCGAATCCGACGAGGAGGTCGGCGTCGCCGTCGGCATCCCAATCGCCGAATGCGGCCGCGCGTGTGGCGCGTGCGTCCGCCACACCAGCGGTCGCGGCGATGTCGACGAACGTACCCGCATCATTGCGATAGAGCCGATTGGCGGTGCCGTTGAACCCCACGAAGAGGTCGGCATCGCCGTCGCCGTCGATGTCCGCAAGCGCATTCACCAGCGCGCCGGGTGCGGCGAAGAGTTCGGGCTGCGCGGGCCGAAGCACGAGCGCCGGTCCCGGCGCGCCGACGGGAGCGCTCAGAGGGGAGGTCGGCCGCGATCGAGGTGCGCAGGCGATGAGGACCAGCAATAGTAGCAGTCGCATAGAGCACGAGCGTAGCTTCTCTTGGTGCGCTCGGCAACCTGTCGCGCCGAGCGTACCGCGCTGTACGTGCCGCACCGAGCGAGCATCGGCGCGCTTTCACTCCTGCATGCAGGGCATTCGATGGCGAACGGACACGCTGCACGAGACCGCGCGTTGAACAGCGCGCTTCACGGCACCATGCACGACACCGTGAGGGACCCTGCGCGCGCCCCCCGCTGGTCCGCGACGACGACGGTCCTCTGGAGCATCATGATGTCGCTGGCGACGGCGATCGCGGGCTATGGCTTCTGGCTCCTCGTGTCTCCCATGGCGCGCCCACCGTTCTTGCTCGCCTCACCGGTGCCGCTCGCGGTGCTCGCGCACTTCGGCGGCAGCGGCCTCGCGCTCCTGTTGGGTCCATGGCAGTTCATCTCGGGCCGATCGCGCAGACGCAGCACCGCACACGTCTGGTCGGGACGCGTCTATGTGATCGCTGCCGTGGTCGGCACGGGGGCCGGGCTCGTGCTCGCACCGTTCTCACAGGGTGGGCTCACCGGCCACCTCGGCTTCGGCGCACTGGGGCTCCTGACACTCGGCACCACTCTGCGTGCATACCTGCTCGTGCGGCAAGGCAACGTCGCCGAGCACCGCCGCTGGATGCACCGCAGCTTCGCTCTGATACTCGCCGCCGTCTCGCTTCGGTTGCAACTCCCGGCGGCGCTCATCGCTGGCATCGCCTTCGAGCGCGCCTACCCGGTGATCGCCTGGGCCTGCTGGGTGCCGAATCTCCTCGTGGCCGAGTGGATGCTGCGCCGCCAAGCCGCTGTCGGGGATTCGCCTACCTAGCGTCCGACAAGCTCCCGACTTTCTAAGGTGCATCTAATCAGCATCTTTAAACGCGGATTGAATCCTTCCCTCTCAACCCTGTCTCCCATGCGACGCACGTTCATCTCCCTGACCCTCCTGCTCGGCGCCATGGCTTGCGGCGCGAAGGGCGGCGACGACAACTCCGCAACCGACCGCGACGACGAGAAGGGCGAGTCGGCCGAGTCCGTGTCGTGGGACCCCAAGGAGATCACGCCGCAGATGCTCGCGCTCGGCGATAGTCTCTTTCATGGCCTGATCGGCGCGACCTCGTGCCAGGCGTGTCACGGAGCCGATGGAAAGCAGGCGACCGTCGCACCGAACCTGACCGATGCCGAGTGGCTGCACAGCGACGGTAGCTGGGAAGGTATCCACAACACGCTCAAGAGCGGCGTGATGGCGCCCAAGCAGTTCACGAGCATCATGCCCCCGTTTGGCGGCGCCCCACTCAAGCTCGAGCAGTCGCGCGCGGTCACGGCGTACGTGTACAGCTTGTCGCATACGATGTAGCAGCAGGGCAGATTATCCGGGATGCGTCTCCCGGGAACTCCCGTCGCACCTCGCACCGCCCGCGTCCTGATCATCGGGAGCGGGTTCGCTGGCATCGGCATGGCGATCAAGCTGCGCGAGCGCGGCATCGACGACGTGGTGATCCTCGAGCGGGCCACCGACTTGGGCGGCACCTGGCGCGACAATCGGTATCCGGGCTGCGCCTGCGACGTGGAGTCGACACTCTACTCGTTCTCGTTCGCGCCCAATCCTGAGTGGAGCCGCACCTTCTCTCCGCAGGCGGAGATCCAGGCCTACCTGCGGCGCGTGGCGAGCGATCACGGCGTTGGGCCGCTCATCCGATTCGGTGAGGAGGTGAGAGGCGCACGCTGGGACCAGGCGGCGCAAGAGTGGGTCGTGACGTCCACCACCGGTCTCTGGCACGCGCAGCACGTGGTGATGGCGAGCGGATCACTCAGCGATCCCGTCGTGCCGCCGCTCGCAGGCCTCGCGAGCTTCAAGGGCCCGTCGTTCCATACCGCACAGTGGAACACCAAGGTCGTGCTCGACGGCAAGCGCGTAGCGATCATCGGCACCGGCGCCTCGGCCATTCAGGTGATCCCTGCCATCCAGCCACGGGTGGCGAAGCTGGTGGTGCTGCAGCGCACTCCGCCGTGGGTGCTGCCACGGTATGACCGCGCGGTGCCCGCGTGGCGCCGCGCACTCTACGCGCGCTTCCCACTGGCGCAACGGCTCCTGCGCGGGCTGCTGCATGCGCGGCACGAACTGCTGCTGCTTCCGTTCCGGCACGCAGCCGCACGTCGAGTGGTGGAAGCGGTCGTGTCGCAGCATCTCCGCTGGCAGGTGCGCGACGAGCAACTGCGCAATCGGTTGCGCCCCACGTACAGCGTCGGTTGCAAGCGTCTTCTGCTCTCGGACGACTACTACCCGGCGCTCACTCGATCCAATGTCGAAGTCGTCACGTCGGCATTGGAACGGATCGGACCGAACTCGATCACCACCATCGACGGACGCTCGCACGAGATCGACGTGCTGATCCTCGCGACCGGCTTTCGCGCGACCGATCCGATCCTCGCGCCACTGGTCATCGGACGAGACGGGAGATCGCTCGCCGACGCCTGGCAGGGGAGCCCCAAGGCGTACATGGGCACGACGGTCGTGGGTTTTCCCAATCTGTTCATCCTCGCGGGTCCGAACACGGGGCTCGGTCACTCCTCGGTGGTCCTCATGACGGAAGCGCAGATCGAGCATGTTCTCGGCGTGCTCGCGCTCGCACAGTCGCAAGGTGTGCGCGCGATCGAACCGCGCTCCGCGGCACAGGACCGTTTCGTGGCGTGGATCGACGCGAGCCATGCCACGACGGTGTGGAATGCGGGCGGCTGCAAGAGCTGGTATCTCGACCGCACCGGCAGGAACTCCACGGTCTGGCCGTTCGGAGTCGATCGGTTCCGGCGGATGGTCGAGCGCGTCGTCCGGGCGGACTACAACTTGTCGCCGACGTGAGTACTGCAGTGAACGCCACGGTGCACGCCGCAGTGAACGCCGAGGCCACCGCCAGCGTAGTCTCTCGCACCACTCTCCTCGCACGATCCACTCACGTCGGAGTACATATGCGGTCCTCCGGGCTCGCCCGCCTCGCCCTCTCCCTCTCGCTCGCCACGTTGCCGCATCTCGCCGGCGCGCAGTCCGCACCCAAGGTCAACCGGTACGGGAATCCGCCGACCATGCGCCCTGCCCCCACGGCGGCCGCAATCTCGGCGCGCGACCTGCAGCTCCGCCTCTACCAGTTCGCCGACGACTCGATGCAGGGCCGGCAGGTCGGGCGCTACGGCAACAAGAAGGGCACCGACTACCTCGCCGCCGAGATGAAGCGGCTCGGACTCATTCCGATGGGTGACAACGGCACCTACTTCCAGACGCTGCCGTACCATCTGCGGAAGTTCACGTCGAGCTCGCGCGTGACGGTGAATGGCAATCCGCTCGCGTGGAACCAGGATATCGTCGCAGTGCCGGGCCAGCGCGCGCCGCGCCCGGTCGCGACCGCCGAGGTGATCTTCGGCGGCACGGCGGGCGACACGACGACGCAGATCAGCGCGGCCGAGGCGGCGGGGAAGTTCGTCGTGCTGCTGCCGACGCCGGGTCGCCGCGGCGCGGGTGGTGCACAGGGTCCGCAGGCGTTCGGCGGCGCGCGATTCGGCGGACCGCAGGCGCCCAACCGGTTCGCTGACGCGGCCGCGGTGGCGACGATCGACCTCGATGACCTGACGCCCGCCCAGCGCGCGGCGATCAACGAGCCCACGGTCGCGTCGCAGATCGGCGTGCCGCGCGGTGCACCGCCGGGCGCAGCGCAGCCGGTGGTCGACACCGTGGCGATGCTCCGTCAGCAGCTCGTGGCGCTGCAGCCGCAAGCGACCTTTCGCATCACGCGTGATGCCGCGGCACGCCTCTTCTCGCGCACGCGCTTCGAGGGGGTCGCGATGGGCACCATGGGTGGCACAGTGAATGCCTCTCTCGAGTTCGTCGAGTTGCCGACCGAGTTCGGCCGCAACGTGGTCGCGGTACTCCCGGGCAGTGACCCGGTGCTGCGCAACCAGTACGTCGCGATCGGCGCGCACAACGACCACGTGGGCTTCGCGCCGCCGGTCGACAAGGACTCGCTCAAGGCCTTCAACGATCAGCGCGTGCGCTGGATGCTCGCGAACAACATGGCGAACCCGACCATCGAGGTGCTGCTGGGCTTCAAGGTGAACATGGACAGCATCCGTCGTGTACATCCGGTCGCGCGTGTCGACTCGATCAACAATGGTGCCGACGACGACGGCTCGGGCTCGATGGGCGTGCTCGAGATCGCCGAGGCGATGGCGGCGATGGCGGTGAAGCCGAAACGCTCGACGATCTTCATCTGGCACACGGGCGAGGAGGGCGGGCTCGTGGGCTCGGCTTTCTTCACGCGCAACCCGACGGTACCGATCGACTCGGTGGTCGCGCAGATCAACGTCGACATGATCGGTCGCGGCCGCGCCGAGGACCTGCCGGGGGGCGGCGATGACTTCGTGGGCGTGATCGGGTCGTTCTTCGACTCCAAGGACTTGGGCGAGACCGTCCAGGCCGCGAACCGCAAGCAGGCGCAGCCGATGCGGCTCGACTACAAGTTCGATGAACCGATCGCGTGGGCCGGCTACAACAACCTCTACGGCCGCAGCGATCACTTCAACTACGCGCGCGAAGGCGTGCCGATCGCGTTCTTCTTCACTGGCCTGCATGGCGACTATCACCAGCGTAGCGACGAGCCGGAGTACATCGACTATCCGCACTACGCGCGCATCACGACGCTCCTGCGCGATATCACGGTGGAGGTCGGGAACGGGCCGCGGCCGCGGCTGAACGGGACCAAGCCCGCCAAGCCGAAGCCGATCCCGTAGGGCATGCTGTGCGGACGGAACGGAACGGCGTGGAGCGCCATCTGGCGCTCCACTCCGTTCTTTCGCATCTTGGGTGGATGGCCTCGCCGCTCTCTCCCGCCGCCGTGACGCGCGCACCAAGGATCCTCGTCGTCGTCGACGAGCCGGTCCTCGTTCGCCTGTTGCTTCGCGTGCTGGGAATGCACGGCTACGATGCGCGTGGCGCGTCGGACGGGAGAGAGGCGCTCGAACAGCTCGACGAATCACCAGTGGACCTGGTGCTGAGCGATGTGCGAATGCCGGTGATGGACGGGCCATCCTTCCTCGCCGCACTGCTGCAACGCCCAGAGCCTCCGCCGCTGGTCTTCCTCACCGGCTACGCGGACCACACGTACGCCGAGCTTCGTGCGATGGGAGCGGCGGATGTGCGCATGAAGCCGGTGCACGCAGCCGGCATCCTTGAGATCGTGCGCACGCACCTCGCTGATCGCGCCTGACTCGACGCCGCCGATCCCGGCGTGCCGCTCAGCGCGCGCCGGCTGCCCTGATCGCGGCACGCGTGGCCGTCGCGGCCGCATCGAGCCGTTGCGTGATGACCTCCAGTTGTGAGCGCGCACGCGCCCAGTCACCGGCATCGACCGCTTCCTGCACACCCGGCAACGTCATCGCCGCGTAGGTGTACTTGGGCGCGTAGAGCACGTGCTTGAACCAGGGCCGCCCCGGAATGCCCTGCGTGGCGAGGAACGACTGCTCCACCGCTCGCATCGCCTCGTTCATTGCTGCGAGCGCACGCCCGCGCGATGCATCTTCGGGAGACGCCAGGCGGCGTGCGAGCACCACTTCCAGCTCTACCGCTGCCGCCCGCCAACGCGCCTGCGCCGCGCGCACCGCCGAGAGGTCAAGGCGCGCACCTGTCTGCGCCGCGAGCGCGTCTACGAAGCCACCCACGCGATCGGCGTAGAGCGTGAAGTCGTGCGGATAGTGTTCAGCGTTCGCGAGCCGCAGCGCCATGCGGCCCCAGACCTCGCCCATCGCGGTCATGTAGCGATACCCGGGGTCGCCGAAGTGCTCCATCCAATACGCATTGTCGTAGATGGAGTGATACACGCCGTACGGACCGTTGAAGCTCATCTCCACGACCGGCAGACCGAGGAAGTTGAGGAAGACCGTGTAGTCTGAACCCGAGCCGAGCGCGTTGCCGGGATAGTCGATCGGACGACGGACGTTCGTACCACGCGCGCCACCGCCGCCGATCATCGCCTCGCGCGTGGCACCGGCCAGCGACCGGCCCCACGAATCGAGCACCGACCCCTCGGCCCCCGGGTCGCGCACGTCGCGGACCGTCTGCGTGACGAGCGCATTGAGTGACGCGATCGCGCCGGCGTCGAATGTGCTGCCGCTCGTCGACCCGTCGACATTGAGATATGCGATCGCATTCTTCTTGAGGTCGTTCGCGAACTGCTCACCCCACTCGGTCGATCCGGTGAGGTGCCATTCCTCGGCGTCCCAGCTCGCGAAGACGATCGATCGCTTGGGCCGCTTGCCCTCGCGTGCGAGACCGCCGAGCACGCGCGCGAGTTCGAGCTGCGTCGCGGTGCCCGACGAGGGATCGACCGCGCCGAACGCCCACGCGTCGCGATGATTGCCGAGCACGACGTACTTGTCGGGCTCGTCGGTGCCGCGAATGCGACCCTCGACGACCCAGATCGGACGTGTCGCGCCGTCCATGTCGACCTTCACGCGCACGGTCGCGGGGCCGGCGCCCACGTGGTACTTGAACGGCAGCGCACCCTGCCACTCCGCTGGCGCCTCGGGGCCGCCGAGCGCGCGCAACAACGGCTCGGCGTCGCGATATGACATGGGCACAGCGATGATGCGTGGGATCTGCACCGACTCGCTCTCGGGGATGCGTGGCGCGCCCGGCAGCGAGGCATACCCCGGTGTGAGCGGATCACCCGCGAACATGAAGTCGTACGAGAGCGCGCCGCGCTGGATATGACTCGCTGGGCCCCACGGACCATCGGGGAAGGTCTTGCCCTTGGTGAAGCCGTCCTGCGCGGGATCGGAGTAGATGAGCAACGCCTTGAGCCCGCGCTTCTCCGCCGTGAGCGCTTTGAAGCCGCGATAGCTGTAGGGTACCGAGTAGCGGACGATGGCGATCTTGCCCTTGAGGTCGATCCCCTGCGATTCGAGCCAGTCGTAGTCGGAGGGATTGCCGCTCGAGGCGTAGACGAGTTCTGCCGTCACGTCGCCTGAGGCGGACATGCCGAGGAAGGTGGGGCCCGCGTCCTGCTTGGTCTGCGGATCCTCTGCGTACGCGTCCTCGGTGAGCGTGGCGTCGTAGCGCGTGGGCGTGAGCATCGAGACCTTCACCTCGCGCGGCAACGGCAGCAGCACGTCGTAGCGGTGCAGACGGACCTCGTCGAGCCCGTACGTACGGAAGCGCTCGGCGATGAAGTCGGCGAGTTCCTTGTTGCGCACCGAGCCAGCGGGATGTGGCTCAGCCGTGAAGTGGCGGAAGAAGGTGCGCACGGAGTCGCGGTTCAATCGAGTCGCGAGATCGTTCTCGAGCGCGCGCTCCCGCGCGGCGGCAGCGGCAGTGAAGCCGCGGATCGAGTCGGTCGCCTGCAGGACCGTGCGCGATTCGACTGGCTGCGCGACCGGCAGCACGGCGGGCCGCGCCAGCGCGGCGGCCCCGAGTGCGAGCGAGATCGGAAGGAGGAGCAGCAACGGAGAGCGGCGGCGCATGATCGGACCGAGTGCGGGGGATTCGCGTAGCGCGCAGGCGGACCGACGCGCGGCGTGCCATCTTCCACGTGCAGAAGATGCAGCATCGCGGCGTCGGCCGCCTGTCACTCACTGCTTCGGACCCTTCGCATGATCCTCACTGCTCTGACGCTCGTCGCGCTCGTTCGTGCCCCTGCCCTGCCGCAATCCGGTGCCGCAGCGCCGCGACCGGCCGCAGCCGATACGACCGCGTTGGCCGAGTACGACGTGGCCGTGCCGATGCGTGACGGCGTCGTCCTCCGCGCCGATGTGCATCGGCGGCGCGATGGCGGCCCGTTTCCGGTGTTGGTGTATCGCACGCCGTACGGAAAGGACGAAGCGGTGCGCGACTACACCACCGTGCAGCGCGCCGTAGCGCACGGCTACGCGGTCGTCGTACAGGACGTCCGCGGCCGCTATCGCTCGGCGGGCACGTTCGAGGCGTATCGTCAGGAGGGGCACGACGGCTACGACACCATCGAGTGGGCCGCCGCACAGCCCTGGTCCAACGGCAATGTCGGGACGTTCGGGCTCTCGTATCCCGGTGCGGTGCAGTGGCTCGCTGCGATGGAGTCGCCGCCGCACCTGAGGGCGATGGTCCCGGCGATGACGTTCGCGAGTCCGCGGCAGTTCTTCTATTCAGGAGGCGCGTGGGACCTCAGCTGGGCGGGCTGGGTCTGGAGCAACATCGCGCCCGACCTGCGCGCGCGCCTGAATCTGCCCGGCCCGCGCACGGATGACGAAGCGAGCGCGGCGTGGACGCGCGATGCCAGACGCGTGCTCACGCAACGTCCGCTGCTCGATCTGCCGGACTTCAAGGGCGTCGCACCCTGGTTCTACGAGTGGATGCGGCGCGAGCCGAACGATCCCTGGTGGGATTTCGCGGAGCTCTCCGGACGCTATGCGCGCACCTCGGCGGCGGTGCTCAATCTCTCGGGGTGGCACGACGAGGCCTACGGACCTCATGGCGCGACGAACAACTTCATGGGACTCGTGCAGTCACGGCGCAGTGAGCCTGGCGCGCGTTCGGCTATGATCATCGGTCCATGGGTGCATGGAGTGGCCGCGACGGCACGCACGCGGAGCGGGCAACGCGAGTTCGGCGCGTTGGCGCGGATCGACTACGACGCGGTGGTGCTCCGCTGGATGGACCGCTGGCTCAAGGGCGAGGCGAATGGCGTCGACCTCGAGCCCGCCGTGCGAGTGTTCGTGATGGGCGCGAATGCGTGGCGCACCGGCGATCAGTGGCCCCTGCCGGGAATTGTCGCGGAGACACTCTGGTTCGCTGGTGGCGGGCGGCTAGAGCGGAGCGCACCCGCAGTACTGCCGACGAGTCGGCGCGCGAGCGGTGCCGCTGCGAGCAGCTTCGTCTCGGACCCGGGCGACCCCGTGATCGACCCCTACGACGCCGCGTACGGTGCCCACGACTTCAGCGCGCTCGCGGAGCGGAGGGATCTCCTCACATTCGAGACGGCACCATTCGCGAAGGCGGTCGAAGTGATCGGCGCGATGACGGCCGAACTGCAACTCGAGACGGACGCGCGCGATGTCGATGTCTATGTGAGGGTGCTCGACGTCGCGCCGGACGGCACCGCGTACAATCTCATGTCGCCGGGACTCGAAGTACTGCGGGCGTCCTACCGGGAGCCGGCGCTCGGACGACAGCTACTCGAGCGCGGTCGCACCTATGAGCTTCGGTTGGGGGATCTACTCACGGCCAACCGATTCCTCCCCGGCCATCGGCTGCGCGTGCACATCATGGGCGCGTTCCAGCCACACTTCTCGTTGAACCCGCAGACCGGCGACTCGGAGCGCACGAGCGCAGCGCTCAGACGTGCGCGGATCACGCTCCGGCATGATGCGGCGCATGCGTCGCGACTCATCTTGCCGGTGATGCCGCTGCGCTGAGCGAACGGGACCACCGGTCGCGCGACCGGCGGCGAGCTTCACATGGGGCTGAGCGACGCCATCCACGAGAGCACGCCACGAGCCCGAGGAAGTTCGCAAAGGTCCGCGCGTCGCCGGGGCCCGCATCACGACCGAACGCGCGCCACCCGGCCACGATCACGAGCAGGATGATCAACTTGAAGCTCGTGAGCCAGAACGCGAGCCCGAGCGCCGCGACGACGCCCCAGCGCTGCATACTGTTCAGCGCCTTGAACCCGTGCGATCCGTCGAGCCCGAACGCCGGGAGCAGGTTGAACAGGTTGAGCAGTCCCGTGAGGTGCGCCATCGCGAGCCAGGCCGCGCTCCCGGTCCATTGGGCGATGCCGAACGCCACCAACCCGGCGCCCGCGCCCCAGATGGGACCAGCGAGCCCGATATACGCGTCCTCTCGCGGATCGGTGATGCCGCGCGAATACGAGACGAACGCCCCGACTCCGGGAATGAACATCGGCGCGCTCGGCTTCTTGCCCAATCGTATGATCGCCGCCACATGCCCCATCTCATGGATGTAGATGCTCACCACGAGCCAGAGCGCGAGCGGCCAGCCGAACGCCGCCCAGTACACGCCGAAGAAGGCGAACATCGACAGCAGCGTAGGGAGCTTGGTGAGGCCGAGCAGCAGGAACTTCCCCTTGGTCAACAGCAGGAGCGCGATCGCACCCGCGCCAGCGCCCCAGCGTTTCCAGAAGGGCCCCTCCACATGCGCGGTGCGTGACGCGGTACCATCGCCGAGTTCCGACGCATCCGTGATCTTGGTCGCGAGGTCCTTCACGCGGGCCGCGATCACGGCATGCTGCTTGGATGTATCGGGCAGCAGGTCGAGCGCCTCCTCCCACGCACGACGCGCGTCACCGAGCTTCCCCGCCCCAGTTGCGAACTCGGCGCGCGACGCGAGCAACCGCAACCGTTCCGCGTGCACGAGCGTGTGGCAGGCCGGGCAGGCGAGCGCATCCGACGCGAGCTCGGTGCCACACTGCGCGCAACTTCCCTTCCCGTTGACGGGTGACGTGCGACCTGTCTCGATCATCTCAGGCGGAGGGCGCGTTGCCGACGCGGAACGGGCCCTGGATGTCGAGCGCGGGCGTTCCGGTGAGTTGCCAGGCCTGCACCATGCCGAAGCCGATGATGAGCGCCGAGATGAGGCCACCGGGCATCGAACCGAGGATCACGTACACCGGTAGCAGGGCCGCGGAGAGGAGCGTCGGGAGACCGATCGATGCGCCGGCTTGCAGCGCGAGCGGAACGTAGGCCATGCCGACCGAGAGGTATGTGAGCAGCGCGGCCGCGACCTGCAGCACGCGGCCGCCGCGACCGCCACTTCCGATGCGCATCGCCTTGCCGACCATCCAGCCGTTGAGCACCGCGACGATGCCGATCTCGAGCCGGAAGAAGCGGATGACGGCCCAATAGATGACAGCGCCGACGAGCGCGGCGCCAAAGCCGAGGACGAGCGCCTTCGCGATCGGGAGCGGTTCACGGACCGGGGCGCCGATCGCCGAGAGTATGGTGCGACACGACTCGCAGGCGGGAGCGCCGTTCACCGTGTGGTAGCTGGCCGTGATCGGACGATGACAGAGTGAGCACTGAACGCCGGCGACTCCGGTCGCGCCGGTGGCGCCGGTGACGGGGAGCGCGCGGTCGAAGCTGAGGTCGTCGGGGCCGGAACCAGGTTGATCGGTCATCGAGTCGGGGAGAGAGGGCAAGGAAATCTACACTCGCTCCGGCGAGCCTCGGCGCGGGAGTGGTGCGCACGCCGACAATCCGCCAACTTCTCCCGATGCTCATCACCCATCGTTTCCCCGCCCTGGTCGCCGCGTTGCTGCTCGCAGCCGCTCTCACGCCGACCAGCGCCGACGCGCAGCGCCCGCGCGCCACTCCGAGCACCACGGCAAGCGCGCCCGCCAACCCCGCCTACGACCCCACACTCTACTCCTCCCCGACCGCCACCGAGCGCGCCTTCAAGTCACTGCGTTGGCGCTCGATCGGACCGTACCGCGGCGGTCGAGTGGACGCAGTGGTCGGCGACCTGCACAAGCCGTTCCTCTTCTACATGGGCTCCGCCAACGGCGGCGTCTGGCGCACGACCAACGGCGGCCTGAGCTGGGACAACCTGACCGACGGCAAGAGCGACATCTCGTCGGTCGGCGCGATCACGGTGGCGCCGAGTGATGCGAATGTGATCTACGTGGGCACCGGGGAGTCGCAGCTGCGCGAGGATCTCACCTTCGGCACCGGCATGTACCGCTCGACCGACGCCGGGCAGAGCTGGCAGCACCTCGGACTCACCGACGCGCAGCAGATCACCGACATCGTCGTCGATCCGCGCGACGCCGACCGCGTGTACGTCTCGGCGATCGGACACGCGTTCGGACCCAACGCCGAACGCGGCGTCTTCCGCACCGTCGACGGCGGCAAGAGCTGGAAGAAGATCCTCTTCGTGGACGATTCCACCGGCGCGCAGGACCTCGCCATGGATCCGTCCAACCCGCGCGTGATCTACGCGGCCTTCTACAAGTTCCAGCGCACACCGTGGAGCATGAACGCCGGCGGTGGGCGCAGCGGTCTCTGGAAGACGACCGACGGCGGCGACAGCTGGACCGAGATCAGCAAGGCGCCCGGCATCCCGCGCTCGGCGCTCGGCAAGATCGGCATCGACGTGTCGCGCTCGAACCCGAGCCGCCTCTATGCGAGCATCGAGGCACCCGACTCCACCGGCGGCTTCTTCCGCTCCGACGACGCGGGCGCGAGCTGGGAGCGCATGAACAACGATGCGCGCATGTGGGTGCGCAACTGGTACTACTCGGCAGTGACGGCCGACCCCAAGGACCAGAACACCGTCTACGTGATGAACCTGAGTGTGCTCAAGTCGATCGACGGCGGGAAGACGTTCAACGAGGTCGACGGCCAGCACGGCGACACGCATCAACTCTGGATCGACCCGGCCGACCCCAAGAGGATGATCCTCGCGGACGACGGCGGGGCGTCGGCCACGTTCGACGGCGGGCATAGCTGGAGCTCGCAGCACAACCAGCCGACCGCGCAGTTCTACCACGTCAACACCGACGACCAGTTCCCCTACCGCATCTACGGCGCACAGCAGGACAACTCCGCAATCTCGATCGCGTCGCGCGGCGACGAGGGCGGCATCGGCATTCGCGACTACTTCAACGTCGCCGGCTGCGAGAATGCGACGATCGCGCCCGATCCGCGTGACCCCAACATCACCTACGGCGGCTGCTACCTCGGCCAACTCGCGCGCTACGACCGCCGCACGCGGCAGGAGCGCGACATCTCGGTGACCGACATCAACTGGGACGGCTACGCGGCGAAGGATGCGCCGGAGCGCTTCCAGTGGACCTTCCCGATCCTCGTGTCGCGGCATGAATCGCGTACGCTCTACGTGACGTCGCAGCATGTGTGGCGCTCGCGGACCGAGGGTGCGAGTTGGGAACGCATCAGCCCCGACCTCACCGCACACGAACCGGCGACGCTCGAGCGCACCGGTGGTCCGATCCACGGCGAGATGACGGGCGCCGAGTGGTATGCGACGATCTATGCGTTCGTCGAGTCGCCGAAGCAGGCCGGCGTATTCTGGGCCGGCTCGGATGATGGACTGATCCACGTATCGCGCGACAACGGCGCGACCTGGCAGAACGTGACGCCGGCCGGCTACGGTCGCCTCACGCGCACCGCGCACATCGACGCCTCGGCGCACGATGCCGGCACCGCGTACGTCGCGGCCAACCGATACCAGCAGGACGACTTCGCGCCGTATCTCTGGAAGACCACTGATTTCGGCAAGACGTGGACGAAGATCACCAACGGCATCCCGCGCACAGCGTACACACGCGTGGTGCGCGAGGACCCGGCGCGACGCGGACTGCTCTACGCTGGCACCGAGTACGGTGTGTGGACGTCGCTCGACGATGGTGCCACTTGGCGCCCGATGCAACTCAACCTTCCGCGCGTGAGCGTGCGTGACCTGCGCGTGCAGGGGAACGACCTCGTCGCGGCGACGCACGGACGCGCCTTCTGGGTGATCGACGATCTCTCACCGCTCCGTCAGCTCGCTGACAGCGTGACCCGCAAGCCGCTGCATCTCTTCCAACCCTCGACGGCTGTGCTCTGGAACGGCGGCGGTGGCGGCAACGGCACCGGGGAGAATCCGCGTTCCGGTGTGCTGGTGGACTGGTGGATCTCCGAGGCGACGACCGCGAAGGCGAGGATCGAGTTCACCGATGCGCAGGGTGCGGTGCTGCGGCACTTCGCGTCGGCCGACTCAGCGAGCGGTACCGACAGCATCTCCTTCCAAGCGTCCGACTCGATCGTACCCATGAGACGCGGCACGAATCGCTTCGGCTGGAACCTTCGCACCCGCTCAGCGCCAAAGCTCCCGAATACGGTGATCGACTTCGGCACGCTCCGCGGAGCCACGGTGCCTCCAGGCGAGTACGGTGTGCGCTTGATGGTCGGGACTGACACGCTCGTGAAGCGCTTCACCGTGATCGCGGACCCTCGCGTCACGAGCACGACCGCCGAGCTCGTCGCACAGTACGCGGCGACGCGGCGAGTGGTCGATCGCGTGTCGCAGATCGTCGACGGCGTGAAGCGCGCCGAGGACCTGCAGGCGCAACTCATGGACCGGGCCAAGCGCACCGCTGACACGAGCCTCGCCCGAATGCTCGGCGACTCGGCGAAGGCGGTCCGCACCAAGATCGAAGCGGTGCGCGCCGAGCTCTACGAGGTGGGCTGCCATGTGGACCAGTGCACACTCGACATGCCGACCAAGCTCTACAACAAGTTCATCACGCTCAACATGCAGCTGCAGACCGGCGCGTATGCGCCGACCAAGCAGGCCGGCGAAGTCTACGATGGTCTCAAGACGCGGCTCGATGTGCAGATGCGGGAGCTGGATCGGATCGAACGCGAGGAGCTCGCGCGGTTCAACGAGCTATTGCAGAAGCACGGGATCCCCGCGGTGTACGTGGCACCGATCAAGCCGATCGCGTAGCCCAGGGGCGGCGGGGCGCTCAGTGGCGGCGGCGCCTATCGGCGGCGGCGTGCCGTGATGAGCACTTGGATCTCGTCAGGGCGCGCATTCACGAAGTCCAGTTGCACGCGACCATCCTCGCGAGTGGTGACCGTCGCGGGGATGGAACTGTTGGTGAGGACCCAGCCCGCAGGGAGCACGACGATGTTGAGCGGGCGGCCGAAGCCGCGGTCCCACACCAGCTCGTCGCCCACGAGTCGGTAGCGCAGGCTGTCGGTGTAGGTCTCATACATCCTGAGGCGAGTGGAGCCACCAGCGGGCACCGGCGCGAACCGGAAGACCACGACTTCGGTCGCTGACGTCACGTTGGGTACGTCGAGGCCGGCGCGTGTGATCGCGTCGCCCTTCATGACCTCCCACTGCAGTTCCTCGCCGGTGTCGATGTCGCGGGCGCGCGGGTTGGTGACGGTACTCCCCGCGCGCACGACGTTCAGGTAGGTGCTCGTGCCCGCACGCGACTCGGTGTAGTCGTGGTAGAGGTCGAAGGCGTGCGTCTCGGGCGGCTGCAGGAAGTAGATGATCTCGCGGTCCTGATGCGCGCGCTCGTCGAGGCGTTGAGCCACCGAGGATCGGACCGAGGGACCCACACCCCGCGGCAACGCACGCAGCGTGAGCGGTGCTTCCGCAGGCGTCGAGTTCCAGAAGCTCACGACGACGCGGCCATCGGCCTCTTGCAACACCTGCGACGGATAGTTGGACGCGACGAGTTCGTAGCCGGCCGGCAGTGCGACCGCGTTGCGCTTGATGCCGAGCGGCCTTGTGAATACGATCGTGTCGCCGCGTACGAAGTAGCTGACGCGATCCTCGTACGTCTTGAGGATGAGGATGCGCCCCTCGCCGTCCGCGGACACGGGACGTGCGAGCGTCACGCGGATGTAGCGCCCGGTCGTGTCGGCACCGCGCACGCCACCGGCGCGGGCGACAGCACCACCGACCTCGTCGAACACCAGTGGACGTCCCGTCCGGCGATCGAAGACCGATTCGTCGGTCGCGATGCTCCCAGCGCGAATGGGATTGAAGTAGTGGCTCGCGCCCGGCGCGGTCGCAGTCACTTCGTAGATGATCCTGAACTTGCCGGAGCCCGGTGCGAGAAGCTCGTAGCGGGTGTAGGCATCGGCGTCGGTCTGCCGGGCAGGCGTCGTCTGCGCGGCGACCGCAGCAGGGACGAGGAGCATCAGGAGGGCGCGGCGCGAGGTGTGCATGCGAGAAATACTACCGCCCGCGGAACACTCCCGACACCTCACCGATCAGCGAAGCCACTGGCGTGATGCGGTAGAGCCGCGTGAGCTCCGGCCCGAAGGTGAGCCGCCACACCGGCGCGCCCGCTGTATTGGCCTCCACCGCCGTGATCGGCCCTGTTGAGCTGTTCTGCCCGGCGAGCATGCCGAACATGATCGCGGTGTTCCCGTTGGGCATCCGACGCGCTGAGCCGACGAGCGAGGCGTAGATGTCCGGCGCACCACGGTACTCCCACACCTTCACGGCCGTGTTGCTCGTGGTGTTCACCTGGTACTCGATCGCGCGCGAGAAGGCGGCACCCGGCCTGTCGAAGCCATTGTCGAAGACCAGTACGCGGCCGGCGGCAGGCTCCGAGACATAGTGCTGCCCCCAGAACCGGTTGCTGTCGGCGACCGCGATCGTGCCGTTCGTGCCGCCGAGCGACCACTCGATCGCCGAGAAGTCTGGCGCGATGGAGATCACCTGATCGGCGTTGCGCAGCGACATGAGCACATTCCCGCGCGGACCATAGCTGAGCCCGTTGCCATGCAACCAGTTCCCCGGCACCGAACGCGATCCGCGCAGTACGTTCCAGTCGAGGAAGTCGAACGCGCTCCAACGCTTCTGCACTGTTCCGGTCTCCGGCGTCCATTCCCAGAGCGCTTCGCCGACGACGGTCTCCACACCGAGCACGCGCGTGTCGTTGGCGATGAACAGCAGCGTGTTCTGCGGCGTTGCGACCACGTCATGGTGGATGCGGCCGTAGATCGTCGGCGCTGGAGTCGTCGGCTGAGGGAGCCGGTGCGCGAGCGTGCCGTCGAGCCGGTACGACGTCAGACCGAGTGCGGCGTCGAGCATGGTGATCTCGCCGTTCGCGCGACGCGTCGCGCCGAAGAGCGAGCCGACGAGTGGTAACCAGCCGGCGATCTCGCCGTCCTCGATCATGAGCAGACCGCCGAACTGCGTGGCGCCGACCACCTCGATGAGTGCGAGCGGAAGGCTCGGTGCGCCCGACTCGTTGATCCGGATGCCGCGCAGTACGGGCGGCAGCGAGTCGGTGACGAAGGTCGCACGCACCGGGGCGCGGGTGCTCCCTGGCGCCGAGGCCTCGACGACGTACGTGCGCGCCTGGCGCAGCCGCGGTACGAGGAACTGGTGAACGAACGCGACCGAGTCAGACGTGAGCGCGAGGATCGGCGTGCCCTCGGCGCCCCAGGTCACCGTCGCGGGACCCGCGGCACGCATGACGACCGTCACGCGCCGCACGAGTGGCATGAGCGTGGTGTCGATCGCGACTGTCAGCACCTCGCCCGGGGCGTTGGGTGCGACGGTCTCTTCGCAGGCCATGCTCAGGAACGCGAACACCGAGAGGGCGATCGCGCGGACAGACGCGCGATACGACGAACGATTGCGCGAACGCATCAGAGGACCCAAGGGATCAACCACCAGGTGCGGGAACGGTATTGCGGCCACTCCGCATACCGCGAGAGACTCGCTTCTTTCATCACCATATTCACGGCGAACACGCCGAGCCAGACCCACGCGAGCACGAGCACCGGCAACCAGTGCCAGACGACCATCGCGAAGCTGCCGTACACCATCATCTCCCCAAGGTAGTTGGGGTGCCGCACCAGCTTGTGCATCCCGTCGGTGATCAGCCCGCGGCGCTCACGCAATGTGTAGAACTTCTGCGCATCGGCGGCGATCATGATCACGCAGCCGAGGATGCAGAGTGAGACGCAGAGCGCGAGCCAGATGACCTCCGGGAGCGGATACTGGGTCTGCGCGACGCCGGACACGAGCAGCCAGGCAAAGAGCCAGTACGGCCCGAGCACCATCAGGAAGGCCATGATCCCGCCTCCGATGGTCACGCGCGTGCGCCAGCGCGGGTCTGGGAATGCGAGGTCCTTGATCAGCCAGACGAAGCCATAGCTCCCATGCATCGCCAGATATGTCCAAGCCGACGGGGAGGTGTTCCGGTACCACAAGATGAGGACGCCGACGAATACGAAGGTCCCACCCTTCTGGAAGTTGATCACCCACGCGAGCGGCCATGGCCTGGGACCGCCGAGGAAGTCCTCGGAGAGATATCGCGAGAGCCGCTGCATCGAGTGCGCCCAACGCGGTGCCATGCTCATCGCGTGAGGTGCCAGAGCGCGATCGTCACGAGCGTCGCGGTGAGCAGCGCGGTCATCACGCTCACGCCGCGGTAGAGCTTGGCGAGGGCCGCGTACTTGTCCTGATTGATCCGTGCGATCGTGTGCAGTTGATCGGCCAGCTCGGTGTTGAGATTGTCCATGCGCAGCTCCTCCCATGCCTTCCGGAAGGTCGCGCGGTCGCGGCGCACGATGTCGCCATGGAAGAGAACACGCATCGACTCACCCGCTGTGCCGGCTGTGGGGTGGGGGTCGGTCGTCGGGCCCGCCCCGCGCGGCCGCAGCGCCTCGATCGCCTGGAAGATGTAGTAGATGGTGACGAGCACGTAGGTGACGATCTCGATCTGCGTGACCGCCCCCCACACGCCGAACCGTGGGATGAACGAATCGCCGCCACGCACCACGAGCACGAGTGCGACCGCGTTGAGCACCGAGATGATCACCAGTGCGAAGCGCGCCTTGCGGTCGGCGAGTTCGATCAGGTCCTGCCCTGCTTCGAGCGCGTTGAGGATCGCCTTGTAGCGGAATGCCGGCTCGAGCGGGCCGCGCTCGGCCTCGAGGCGCTTCGACTCCTTGTCGCGCTTCTTGGCGTCCTTGTCTTCGGCTTGCTCCGGCGGGAGCGGCGGCATGGTCATCAGCAGGGGGCGAGGGGAGCGAGCCCTCAAGATGACACCCAGCAGGGTGGCGGGGCCAGCCTGTAGATTGGGGATTCGCCGACTGACCAACTCGCCGGAGCGCCTCCTGTGACCGTCACACCGCCGCCGCCCGCTCCTGATCTGCGCAATCGCACCAAGCGCGTGATGCGGAACCTGCGCAAAGGCCTCGACCTCGCCTGGGGAGCGGGGCCGCGCGAGCTCGTGAAGTTCACGGTGCTCGGCATGGTGAGCGCGACGGTCCAACCGTTCACGGTGGTGCTCGGCAGCATGCTCGTCGGCCGGATCGCGTCGGGCCGGACGGGCCAAGTGACCTTCATGGATGTGGTGCCGATCATCGGAGGTCTGTGGCTCGTGAGCGCCGTACAGCGCGCGATCAGTGCGTATCAAGGATTCGGGCGCGACCTGTTCGTGCGGCGCGTGCAACTCGAAGCCGAGCGCCGGCTGCTCGCCAAGGCATCGAAGATCGACCTCGGACACTTCGACAACTCGGACTGGCACGATCGCCTCGCGCGCGCCAAACGCGATGTGTCTTGGCGGCCGGGCGACCTCACCTGGTCGGTGCTCGGCCTCTCGGGGAACATCGTCACGATCCTCCTCATGGCGGGCATCCTCGCGAGCCTGCATTGGGCACTCGTCGTCCTCGCGCTCGGCGCGGCGATCACATCGCTGCTGCTCGAGCGCCGGAACACCGTCCGGATGTACGAGTTCTTCTACAAGGAGACACCGGAGGAACGCGAGCGCGAGTACCTCGGCGACCTCCTCGTGGAGCCGAAGAGTACCAAGGAAGTCCGCGCCTACGTGCTCGCCGATCACCTCCTCGACCGCCACAAGCGGATCTCCGAGGCGCTGCTCCTCAAGCGCACCGAGATGTACAAGGCCGGCGCGAACACCTCGATGATCACGGGACTCGTGACGGGCACGAGCCTCGCGGTCGCCTACGCCTTCGTGGCCTGGCGCGGTGTGAACGGGCTCATCGATGCCGGCGGGATCGTCCTCGTGATCGGCGCGTTCGCGGCGGTCTCCGGCACGTTGAGCAACATCTCCTCCACCTTCGTCGCGGTCGACCAGCACACGACGTTCCTCGACGATTACTTCTCGTTCCTCGCGATCGAGACCCTCGTTCCGATACCCACTGACCCCAAGGCGGTGCCGCACCACTTGGAGAAAGGGATCGAGTTCCGCGATGTGATGTTCGAGTACCCGGGCGGGCACAGTCCGGCTGTGGACGGCTTCAACCTGCACATCAAGGATGGGGAGCTGCTGGCACTCGTGGGGGAGAACGGCGCCGGCAAGAGCACCTTCGTGAAGCTGCTGCTGCGCTTCTACGATCCCACGCGCGGCAGTGTGCTCATTGGCGGCGTCGATCTGCGCGACATCCCGCCCGAGGTCCTTCGCGAGAGGATCGGGGTCCTCTTCCAGGATTTCGCGACCTACGAGCTCACCGTGCGCGAGAACGTCGCGATGGGTCGCCCCGGCGCTGTCGTTGACGACGAGCGTGTACAGAAGGCGCTGCGTGACTCCCGCGCCGACGCGTTGGTCAAGAAACTTCCCGCGGGGCTCGACTCGCGCACCGGGCGACTCTTCGAGGGCGGTCACGATCTCTCGGGCGGCGAGTGGCAGCGGCTCGCACTCGCGCGGATCATGTACCGCGACGCCGACGTCTGGATACTCGACGAGCCGACGAGCTCGCTCGATCCCGAGGCTGAGGCCGCGGTGTTCGCGGAGCTCAAAGCGAACCTCAAGGGTCGGATAGGGATCGTGATCTCACACCGGTTCTCCACCGTGCGGATCGCTGACCGGATCGCCGTGATCGACGATGGCCGCGTGCAGGAGATCGGCACGCACGAGGAGCTGCTTGCGGCGAGCGGACGGTACGCGCGTCTGTTCGAGCTGCAGGCGGCGGGCTACCGCTGAACGGGGGGAAGGCGAATGCTCAAGCGCGGGGCACCCGGAGCCGACACTGGTACACTGGGTCCTCTTCGTTCTGCCACTTCTGAGTCCTCTCGTGACCGCCCTCGCCGACGCGCCGTCCATGATCTCGAAGGAAGCGCGCCGCCGCGAGCGGGACTCGAGACGCTTCGACGCGGAATCGGGCCGCATGACCCCAGAACTCCGGTATCGGGCGCTCCTCTCGATCCTCAGGATCGAGACCGACTTCCTCGACCTCGCCGACAAGAAGGCGCGCTTCGCACTCGTGATCATGAGCGCGCTCAACGCGGTCGCGATCGTGGTGGTGGTGCGAGGCGGCGCGGCGTTCGCGGCGCCCGGGGCTTGGGGCATCGCGCTGAGCGCTGAGCTCGCACTCTACGGCACCGCCACGCTCTACTACATCTGGCAGGCGATCGAGTCGCTGCGGCCGCGCGGTAAGGTCGGACGCTCACCGCAGGGCTTACCGGTCGACATCGCGCCCGGGGCCTCGATGCGGGTCGTCTTCCATGTGGACATCGCGCAGCGCGAGCGCTCGGAGTTCCGCGCCATATGGGATCACCTGCGGCTCGACAATCTCAACACCGAGCTCGCTGACCAGATCCACATGGTCTCGCGGATAAACGTCGCCAAGTTCGACGCCCTTGGTCGGCTCTACGTCGGCGTCGGCGTGATGACCGGCCTGCTCACGCTGCTCCTGCCCACGGCGGGCGCCGCGCAGGCGTTCGCATAGGCCTGCGACACGCGGAGCACCCGCCATTCAGTTCGCGCCCGGCTCGGCGCGCGCCGCTCAGTGCGCGCGGCGGAAGGTGAGCCCCAAGAGTAGCGACCGCGGAAGCCCGCCTTCGTACACGAGCGGCTGCCCCGCCGCGTAGTCCGGATTGATGAACGCACTCCCTACGAACCGCGCATCCGTCACGTTCTCGGCCGCGATCGACGCGCGTACGATCACGCCACCCGCGAACGGGCGCTCCGCCGACGCAGACGCGCGGTACACCGTGAAACCCGGCACATCGACGGCGTTCCGGTCGTCCGCGAAGTAGTCGCTGTTGTGCTGCGCGCCGAGCTCGAGCGAGAGCCAGCTCGCCGCCGGAGGCTGCCAGGTGAGACCGACATTCACCACGCGTCCCGGGAGACCCGCCACACGGTTGCCGCTGAAGTCGGCGGTCGCGCCCGGCACGCCGAGGTATGTCGAGTCGACGACGTAGCGGTCGGAGGTGTTGCGCGAGAAGGTCCCCGCGAAACGCGCCAAGAGACCGCCCGCGAGCTGTCCGGAGAGCGCGAGCTCGAGGCCGCGACGCTGCACCTGACCGGCGGTGAGATAGAAGCGTCCGCCATTGTACGGCTGCGGTTCACCGTCGACCATGACGCGGTAGAGCGCGGCGTCAACGAAGAGCCCGCGCAACGGGCCGTGGGTGAACGAAACGAAACGGCGCACGCCCGTCTCGATCGTGTTCGAGAGGATCGGGTCGAGCAGCGGATTGAGAGCGGTGAGAGGACCCGGAAGACCGACGCCCGGCGGATCGGTCTCGTTGCCTGCGGGGATCTCGACACCAGCGCCGTAGCTCGCGTAGATGCTCGTGCCGTAGGCCGCGCGCCAGGTGATGCCGCCGCGCGGTGAGACGCGAGAGAAGCGACGGCTCGCGTTGAGCGCGGGCGTGATCAGGTCGCGATAGAAGTAGCTCAGGTCGTCGTAGCGCGCGCCAAGGAGGAGCGTGAGATCGGACCTGAGGGCGATCTCGTCCTGCACGAACACGCCGCCATTCTGCGCCGCCTCGCCCTTGTTCTGCTGGAGCGTCGTGCCTCGGATGTTGCCGGCCCCGAGGTTGTAGAACTGGATCGATCCATCCTGGTACGCGAGGTCACCACCGATCCGCAGGCGGTGTCCGAGTCCACCCGTCGCGAAGCGCGTGCCCCACGATCCCGATCCGCCGACGTGGTAGCGCGTGAAATCACGGAAGGTGTTGCGCTCAGAGCGCTGGAGGTACTTGGGATTCACAAAGAACATCGCGCTCACGTCCGACGCTTCACCAACGGGTTGGTCGAGCGTGGCGCCCAGTCGCATGAGGCGGTTGAACCGACGCTCATCCCGACCGCGATAGGTCGCATTGGACTGCTGTGGATCGACGTCGTATTGCGCAGGCGTGAGCGGCCCCGGAATGCGGAACAGGTTGCCCGCGCCTGCGAGCTGCACCCCGATGCGCCCGCCGCGAGCCGTTGGTGCGGCGAGGCCGCCCACGAACTGCGTGCGCGAGGCGCCCGAGTGCTCCCGCCAGCCGTCGAACGTCGTGCGTGTGATCGAGAGCCAACTCTTCGCCGCACCCATGCTGGCCCCCATGCGTGCGACGGTACGCAGCAGGCCGAAACTCCCCGACTGTTGCGTCACTTCACTGAAGTCGCGGTCGAATGTGGGCATGGAGCTCAGACTCACGATGCCGCCGGCGGCGTTCCCCCACGCAGCGCTGCCATTGGAGCGCAGCACCTCGATCCGTTCGATGGTCGCGAGATCGATCTGGTCGAAGGCCGTGCGTCCATCGGGCTCGGTCTCGGGGATGCCGTCGAGCACCACGCGGATGCCGCGCGAGGTGCCCGCATTGGACCGGTCCCCTGCTCCGCGTGCGCCGAAGCCGCGGATCGTGAGGCGGATGTCGTGGGTGCCGTACCGCGACTGCGTGAAGACCCCAGGCACCTGCTGCAGCGCCTGATCCA
>JANOWT010000209.1:0-2560 GCA_031418115.1 Gemmatimonadota bacterium | reverse complement strand
AGTGCCGTGGCGCCGACGCACGCAGAGAAGAAGCGGTGCAGTCGCATGAGCAGGGACTCGGGCTGGGGTGGGAACGGGTGGGACTAACGATGTTCTACGCCACCCGCGGCCCCAGTGTTGGGGGGTGGCGCGTGCCCGCGGATCGGTCGTGGATGGGGTGCCGTGGCGCGGTGGGTCAGTCGCGCCGGGGGCGCGGAGGAACGGCCAGGTCGGCCCCTGCCGGTGTCACCAATGCGCGCGGGATCCCGAGTTCCTCCGGCGTCGGCAGCTTGCGCTCCCGAGCGAAGCGGCGGCGCGCCCTATCGAGCGCATTGATCCGCTGCACCCAGGTGATGATCTCGGCGTCATACCGCGCGAGATCGTTCTGCAACCAGTACGGCCGGTTCTCCGCGCGCCAAGACCGCTCGAACAACTCGCGCGTGAGCACGTAGCCGTCGCGCATGTCCTGCAGGCGTCCGTTGATCCCCGAGAGTTCGGCGAGGTCGAGCCAGGTGGCCGTGCCGGCGCGCCCCGCGGAGTCGGCGCGCACGTACGCGGCGGCGATCTCGTCGGCGAACTGGAACTTGGCCGCGAGCCAGTCGATCCGGCGCGCGCCGAGTTCCATGGCGTCGAGCGCGGTCGTCTCGCGCAGGTGACGCTGCAGTCGCGCCTGCGCGATCAGCACCAGCGCCGACTCCGCATGCACGCGCGCGCGCGAAAGCACGGGGCGCAGGCGAATGAGATCGACCAGGCCTTCGTCCGTGTAGGGATCGACGAAGAACAGGTAGCTCGACGCGTCCCCAGCGCGTGATTCCTGCAGCGTGGTGTGCGCGAGCTGCAGGTGCAGCTGCGCGGCATCGATGCGCCCCGTGGTGTCGCCGTGGAACTGCATCCCGAACGCTTCCCGGAAACGCGGGATGCTCGCCTCTCCGCTCTGCCAGGCCGCCGCTGCGCCAAAGAGGATCCCCTGCCACACCTGCTCGAAGATCGCGTCGCCGTTGTCGTCCCAGGTGGTGTTGAGCATGCCGGTGGAGCCGCCCGCCTGTCCCTCGCGCGCGAAGCCCTGGATGTTGGGGAGTGCCGCCGCATAGTTGGGCCACACCCGGTTCCAACTGCTCACGCCGGGTGCGATCCACGTCTCCATCCCCACGTCGCGAAAGGGCTTGAGAAAACCGTCGAACCGATCGCGCTTCCCGTAGTCCCACGCCACCGCGATCATGTCCTTGGGCAACGTGCCGACGAGCGCAGGCGAGTTCATCGCGATGTCGCCCCAGAAGAGGAATCGCTTTCCCGGCGTGCGCAGCGTGGCCTCGATGTCGCGGAGATACTCCACATACACGGCGCCGACTCCCACCGGACCTGCCCCGGCTGAGTCCACACGTGCCTTGGTCTGGCCCTTGCCGAGCTCGAAGGTCTCGTCGGCGCCCAAGTGCCAGAAGGGCGACGAGAACATCGAGTCGATCTCGACGAAGAACTCCTTCGCCAGCGCGAGCGAACCCGGCTGGCCCGGCGCGAGCACATGCCCGTGCGAGGTCTCCGCGAGTGGCGCGTAGAGCTCGAGCTTGAGCGCATGATGCAGGTGCCCGAACGTCTGCTGCTGCGGGATGATCATCACATGGAAGCGCGCCGCGTAGTCGACGAGCTCCTTCACGTCGGCGCGCGTCATGGCGCCGCCCGGCGGTGCGATGAGCGGATTGGATCGAAAGGCGAGCGTGTGCTCGAAGTAGGGCGAGAGGACGTTGATCTTGTACGTCGCGAAGAGGCGAACCTGACGCTTCTGGTACTCGAGCGTCGGCACGGGGCCGCGCGAGAGATCGTCCTGCACGCCGCGCCAGCGCATCGCCGGCCAGTCACGGATGAGCGCCGGGGTGAACGACACCTGATCGCCGACGCCGGTGAAGAGCTGCTTGAGCGTCTGCAGCGCGTAGAAGGTACCTTCGTCGGTCGCGGCGACGATGTGCGCACCGCGCTCATTCGCCAAGAGCACGTAGCCTTCGGCGATCATCGCGCTGTCGAAGGTCAGCTTCGTGTTCGCGAGCAGTTCATCGGCGGCCGCCGTGCCGCGACGATGGAGCTGGATCGGCCAGGCGCGCACCTGCGTGGAGAGTTCGGCGCGCACACCGCGCTCGCGCATCGCATCGACGAACTCTCGGGCGGCGACGCGGTCCTCGGGGTCAGTGAGTGCGCCGAAGCCGATCGTCGCGCGGAATCGCTGTGGCGTCTCCAGGGTCGCGATCTCACGCGGGGCGGGGATCAGGCGCGGGGCCTGGGCGACGGCGATCAGTGGAAGCAGGAGCGACGCGCAGAGCAACGGTGCGCGCAGGCGTGGAGGGAACGTCATGCGCGCAATGTGCGCGTGACGCCGTTCGTGGACAAGCTGGGTCGTGCATCCGTACCTTGAGTTCATCACCCGATCCGGAGAATCGATGCACCCGTTCGTCGCACCGCGCCGCCGTTCACTCGCGGCCGCCCTGATCCTGCTCGCAGTCCCGTTCCTCGACGCCGGCGCTCAGGTCCCCGGTCGCACCCGTCTGCTCCGCAGCCCGAGCGTGAGCGCGCGCCACATCGCCTTCGCATACGC
>JANOWT010000208.1:0-4755 GCA_031418115.1 Gemmatimonadota bacterium | reverse complement strand
TGCGCTCCGCGACCGGGCGATGGGCTTCTGCATCTTCGGCAGCGTTGCCATTGGTGCGCTCGTCGCGCGGAGTCGCGGAGCGGAGCGGGTGCTGATCGTTGACTGGGACGTCCATCACGGCAATGGGACGCAAGCGATCGTTGAACAGGACCCAGGCATCCATTTCGTGTCGATGCATCAGTGGCCTTGGTACCCTGGTTCCGGCGCGACCGAGGATCGAGGGTCCCACGAGAATGTATGGAATGTGCCGATGCCGCCGGGACTCGCTCCTGAGCGGTACACCGATGCACTGCTCGCGGCCGTGGATGCAGCCTCCGCCGAGTGGACGCCGAGCCTCGTGCTCATCTCGGCGGGCTTCGACTCGCTCGCGGGCGACCCGCTCGGAGGCTTCACGCTCGAGCTCGACGATGTGCGCACACTGACTCGCGCACTGGTGGAGCGCGCCGAGCGCTGGTGCGGGGGACGGGTCGTGAGCGCGTTGGAAGGGGGCTACGACCCTGACCGTCTTGGCGAGGCGGTCATCGCGCACCTCGAGGCGCTGCGGTAGTTTCACTCCCATGCCCAAGCGCCGCACGAGCAAGTCCCTCCGTCTCCGGACGCTCACCGAGGAGACGACTGCGTCGGTCCCGCAGGAGAGCGGTGCGCGTTCGTGGCACCGCGATGTGTCGGGCACCGTTCGCCGCGACATCGACCCCAAGGAGTTCGCCGCGATCGTCGCTTCCGGTGTGGGACTGCTCTGGGTCGACGTCGACTACCGCGTCCGCGCACAGCACGTGTTACTCGAGAAGGTCTTCCAGTTCCATCCGCTGAGCATCGAGGACACGCTCTCGCCGGAAGGACGCGTGAAGTTCGAGGAGTTCCCCACGTACGCGTTCGCCGTGGTGCGCGCGGTGCGATTCGCCGACGAGACGCCGGAACTCTACGACATCGAGACCTTCAACCTCTCGCTCTTCCTCGGACGCAACTTCGTCGTCACCGTGCACGGTCCGCACGCGCCGGGCGTGGACGCGACGAACGATCGGATCCAGCGCTCGCACGACCTGCTCGAGCGGGGGGCGAGTCGGTTGATGCACCATGTGCTCGACTCAACGGTCGACGCGTATTTCCCGGTCATCGATCAGCTCGACGCGTTCGTGGACGGCCTCGAGGAGCGGGTCTTCGTGCACTTCGATCAGGAGTCGTTGCGCGACATCTTCAGCGTGAAGCGCCTGGTCCTGCAGTTGCGGCGACACCTCTCGCCGATGCGGGAGGTGTTCAACGTCTTGCAGAACCGTCCGTGCGCGCTCATCCCGCCCGACTCGCAGATCTACTACCGAGACATCTACGACCACGTGATCCGGCTCAACGAGTCGCTCGACACGTACCGCGACCTGCTCTCGAGCACCATGGACTCGTACCTCACGCAGGTCTCCAACCGGATGGGGCTCGTGACCAAGGGCCTCACGGTGGTCGCGACCATGAGCGTGCCCTTCGTGGTGGTGAGCGGGATGTGGGGCATGAACTTCAGCGAGATCCCGCTCTCCGCGTGGCCACACGGATTCTGGGTGATGATGGCTGTGCAGCTGGGACTCGGCGGGGCGCTCATCTGGATCCTCAATCGCCGCGGTTGGCTGTAGATTCCTTGCGTGTTCTGCCCTGACTGCGGTACCTGGAACCGGAGCACCGCCCGCACCTGCGGACAGTGCGGGCTCGTCTTGCCGGAGCTCCCGGTCGCGATCGATGCCCCCGACCACCTGATCACGTCACTGCGTCAGGCGACGGGGCAACGGTACCGGATCGTGCGCCGCGTGGGCAGCGGCGGCATGGCCGACGTGTACGAGGCGCGACACCACATGCTCGACCGGCCGCTCGCGGTGAAGGTCCTGCATTCGCACCTCTCGCGGGAGCCCGAGATGCGCGTGCGCTTCAAGCGCGAGGCGGAGGCGGCGAGCCGACTGTTGCACCCGTTCATCTGTTCGCCGCTCGACTACGGCGAGACCGACGACGCGGTGTATATCGTACTCCCGTTCATCGCCGGCGGTTGCCTCGCTGACGATCTCGCCAAGACGCGCACGATCGAGGCGCCGCGTGCGGCCCGGATCGCCGCGCAGGTCGCGACCGCGCTCGACTACGCGACGCGGCAGGGGATCATCCACCGCGACGTGAAGCCAGACAACGTGCTCTTCGACGCCGACGGCAACGCGATCCTCACCGACTTCGGCATCGCGACCGCACACTTCCACGGGCGCCTCACCGCCGGTGGCCGCGCCATGGGGACGCCGCACTACATGGCCCCCGAGCAGGCGATGGGCCGGTTCGTCGATGGCCGCGCTGATCTCTACGCAGTGGGCGTGATGCTCTATGAGTGCCTGCTCGGTGCAACGCCGTTCGATGGTCCCGACGGCTACGCGATCGGCTACAAGCATGTGCATGAGCTGCCCACGCCACTCGAGCGCGCCGCACCGACGGTGCCGCGCGGACTCGCCGCGATCACGATGCGTTGCCTCGAAAAGGCCCCGGAGGCGCGGTTCCAGCGCGGCCACGACCTCGCTGAGGCGCTCTACGACTGGATGGCAACGTCCGGTGTGCACGACGAGCCTCCGGTGCGCGGGTCGCGGCCGGCGGAGTGACCGCCGGCGTGACCACCTCCGCCTCCGCGGGGCGCCCGCGCCTCGTCGAGGTCGCGCTCCCCCTGCCGCTGCTCCAGACCTTCACCTACGCGGTTCCGGAGACCACCCGCCACCCACTAGTGAAGGGGAGCCGAGTGGTGGTCCCGGTGCGGAACCGGCGCACGATCGGCTTCTGTGTCGGCGAGAGTGATGGTGTCTCGCTCGGCAACACGGTGCCCAAGGCGATCCTCGACGTTCCGGACGCCGAGCCGTCGCTGAGCGCGGACCTGCTCGCGCTCTGCCGCTGGATCTCCGACTACCATGTGGTGCCGCTCGGTCTCGTCTGCCGTGCTGTGCTACCGGGGACACTCGGTGTCGCCGCGCGCCCGGCGCCGGAAGGGCGCACGGAGCGTCTGCTGGCGATCGCGACGGAACTGCCCACACTCCTGGAACGCGACGCGGCATTCAAGCGTGCGCCGCAGCAACGGCAGCTCTACGAACTCCTCGAGCAGCTGGGTGGACGCGCACCGGTCCCGCTCCTGATCGAGCGACTCGGATGCACGAGCAGTGTGGTCGCGGGACTGCTCAAGCGCGGACTCGTGCGCGAGGAGCGCGAAGGGCGCGCGCGCGATCCGTTCGCGAGCCGGCCTGCGGGCAAGGCGCCGTTGATCACGCCGAGCGATGCGCAACGCACAGCGATCGACACGATCCTCGCCGGTGCGCCCGGTGCGGCCTTTCTGCTGCACGGCATCACCGGGAGCGGCAAGACGCTCGTGTATCTGCAGGTGCTCGAGCAGGTCGTGCGCAAGGAGGGCAAGAGCGCGATCGTGCTCGTCCCCGAGATCGCACTCACACCGCAGGCGGTCGATCGCTTCAGGGCGGTGTTCGGTGACGAGGTCGCGGTCCTGCACTCGGGACTGAGCGACGGCGAGCGACTCGATGCGTGGCGTGCGCTGCGCCGCGGCGAAAAGCGGATCGCCGTCGGCGCGCGTTCGGCGGTCTTCGCACCTCTCGCGAACCTCGGTGCGATCATCGTCGATGAGGAACATGAGGCGAGCTACAAGCAGGCTGAGACGCCGCGCTACCATGCGCGCGACGTCGCGCTCATCCGTGCGCGCGAGGCGGGGGCGCGCTGCGTGCTGGGGAGTGCGACACCGAGCTTGGAGAGCTGGAAGAACGCACAGGAGGGGCGGCTCACGCTGCTCTCGCTCCCAGAGCGCGTGGGCGGCGGCTCGCTGCCTGCGGTGCGGGTGCTCGACCTCCGGCAGGAACTGCGCGCTTCCACGCCCGACGAACGCGCGCGCCGTCAGGTGATCTCGGCTGAACTCGAGCGTGGACTGCGCGACCGGCTCGCGCGTGGTGAACAGAGCATCCTCCTGCTCAACCGCCGCGGCTATGCGTCGTTCGTGCAGTGCGCCGACGGGCATGTGGCGGCCTGCCCCAACTGCTCGATCTCGCTCACGTATCATCGCACTCCAGAGCGACTCGTCTGTCACTACTGCCTGCATCAGGAGGCGGCCGGGCGCGCCTGCGGTGACTGCGGCGCACCAATGGAACGTCAGCGCGGACTTGGCACACAGCAGGTGGAGCGCCTGCTGGTCGAACGGCTTCCAACGGCGCGGATCGCGCGCATGGATGTGGACACGACCACTGGAAAGTGGGCACACACCACGATCCTCGATCGCGTCGGCAGCGGCGAAGTCGACGTGCTCCTCGGCACACAGATGATCGCCAAGGGACTCGACTTCCCCAACGTGACACTGGTCGGTGTGATCGACGCCGACGTGGGAATCAACCTGCCCGATTTTCGCGCGAGCGAGCGGACCTTCCAGCTGCTGAGCCAGGTCGCGGGACGTGCGGGGCGTGGACCGAAGGGCGGGGAAGTGGTGATCCAGACGCGTGTGCCCGGGCACCATGCGGTCCGACACGCGGCCGCGCACGACTTCCTCGGGTTCGTCGCGGAGGAGATGGCGGCGCGCGAGAGTCCGCCGTACCCGCCGACGCTCCGGCTCGCGAACGTGGTAGTGAGCGGGCTCGACGAGGTCGCGGTCGCGGATTTCGCGCGGCAGGTGACCGACTGGCTCGTGAAGGCCGAGGCGCGGTTCTCGCTCGGGGTGACCGTGCTCGGGCCGGCGCCCTGTCCGATCGAGCGGATCAAGATGAGGTT
>JANOWT010000207.1:0-5194 GCA_031418115.1 Gemmatimonadota bacterium | reverse complement strand
CTCGGCGTGATGGTACCGGCGGCGAAGATCCTCGAGGCCGCACGCGTACACAAGGTCGACATCATCGGACTCTCGGGGCTGATCACGCCCTCGCTCGAGGAGATGGCCTTCTTCGCGAGCGAGATGGAGCGCGAGGGGTGGACGATCCCGCTGCTGATCGGCGGCGCGACGACGTCGAAGGTGCACACGGCGGTGAAGATCGCGCCGAACTACTCTGGACCGGTGGTGCATGTGCACGACGCGTCGCGCGCGGTCGGCGTGGCGAGCAACCTGCTGAGCGATGGATTGAAGGAACAGTTCGTCGCCGACATCAAGACCGAGTACGAAGAGGTGCGCGTGCTGCGTGCGGCACGACAAAAGGAGATCAAGCGCCAGAGCATCGAAGCGGCGCGCGCCAACAAGCCGAAGATCTCGTGGGAAGGCCGTACGCCGCCCAAGCCGAGTTTCGAGGGCGTGCGCGTGTTCGACGACTTCCCGCTCGAGGAGCTCGTCCCGCGGATCGACTGGACGCCGTTCTTCCAGACCTGGGAGCTCGCGGGCTCGTACCCGGCGATCCTCTCGGACGCTGTGGTCGGTGACGCGGCGCGCAACCTGTGGAAGGATGCACAGGAGATGCTCGGGAAGATCGTGCAGGAGAAGTGGCTGCACGCGCGCGCCGTGGTCGGGTTCTTCAAGGCCAACTCCGATGGTGCTGAGGACATTCATCTGCCTGCGTGGACGCGTGCGGACGGCACCGAGCACCCGGCGACGACGGTCCACACGATCCGACAGCAGATGGTGAAGAACGCCGGGCCTAATCTGGCGCTCGCGGACTTCGTTGCGCCCTTGGATTCCGGGCTCACCGACTGGCTCGGCGGCTTCGTGGTGACGACCGGCATCGGGCTCGAGGCGCGCGTCGAGGCGTTCGAGGCGACGCATGACGACTACTCGTCGATCATGCTCAAGGCGTTGGCGGACCGGCTGGCCGAGGCGTTCGCGGAGCGGCTGCATGAGAGGGTGCGCGGCGAGCTCTGGGGCTACGCTCCGGACGAGAAGCTCGACAACCAGGACATCATCCGCGAGAAGTATCAGGGGATCCGGCCGGCGCCGGGGTACCCGGCCTGCCCGGATCACACCGAGAAGCGGACGCTGTTCGACCTGCTCGATGCGGAGAAGAACGCGGGCGTGACGCTCACCGAGAGTTTTGCGATGCTGCCGACCTCGGCGGTGAGCGGGTTCTACTTCTGGCACCCGCAGTCGCAGTACTTCGGAGTGGGGAAGATCGAGAGGGACCAGGTGGAGCAGTACGCGCTGCGGAAGGGGATGGAGCTCAGGGTGGCGGAGCGGTGGTTGGCGCCGATCCTCAACTACGACCGCGTGGCCGGCTGACTATCTTTCGAGGGTCCGGTGAGCACTGCGAACCGACCCTTCAGCACCTACTGACCTTGTCAACGCTCCAAGAGAACACCCGCCCTGCCCTCACCGTCCTGTCTGACGATGAGATCGCATTCCGCGACGCCGTCGCCGAGTTCGCCAAAGGCGAAGTCGCCCCGCGCGTGCAACAGATGGAACGCGACGCGAAGATCGACCCCACGCTCATCAAGGCCTACTTCGAGATGGGCCTGATGGGCATCCAGATGCCCGAGCGCCATGGTGGCGCCGGTGGCTCGGTGATGATGGTGACGCTCGCCGTCGAGGAGATCTCCAAGATCGACGCCGCGGCCGCGATCATGGTCGACGTGCAGAACACGCTCGTCGCCAACCCGCTCCTCGCCGCCGCGACCGAGGAACAGCTCGCGCGCTGGATGCCGCGGCTCGTCTCCGACACCATCGGTGCCTACGCGCTCTCGGAAGCGTCCAGCGGCTCGGACGCATTCGCGCTGCAGACGCGCGCGACCAAGAGTGAAGGCGGCTGGAAGCTCACCGGCCGCAAGCTCTGGATCACGAACGGCGCCGAGGCAGGACTCTTCATCGTCTTCGCGACGGTCGATCCCGCCAAGGGCTACAAGGGCATCACCGCATTCGTGGTCGAGCGCTCGGCCACGGGCTTCGCGGTGGGGAAGAAGGAGGACAAGCTCGGCATCCGCGCCTCGAGCACCACGGAGCTGATCCTCGAGGACGTGTTCGTCCCCGACGCCGATGTGCTCGGCCCAGTGGGTCAGGGCTACAAGATCGCGATCGCGGCGCTCAACGAAGGGCGGATCGGGATCGGCGCGCAGATGATCGGCATCGCCGAGGGCGCGCTCTCGGCGGCGATCGCGTACTTGAAAGAGCGGCAGCAGTTCGGGAAGCCGCTCACCGAGTTCCAGGGGATCCAGTTCCAGCTGGCGCAGTCGGCAACGGAACTCGAAGCAGCGAAGCTGATGGTCTACAACGCGGCGCGGCTCAAGGATGCGGGCGAGGACATCACGCAGGCGGGCGCGATGGCGAAGCTGTTCTCGTCACAGGTGTGCGGGCGCGTGACGTCGTTGGCGATCGAGCTCTTCGGCGGGTACGGGTACACGAAGGACTATCCGGTGGAGAAGTTCTATCGTGATGCGAAGATCGGGACGATCTATGAGGGGACGTCCAACATGCAGCTGTCGACGATCGCGAAGGGGATGCTCAAGTAACTGCGGGTGGGAGGTGTGGGGTGTGAGGGGCGCGCCGGTACTGCTGGCGCGCCTTCGTTTTTGTCTTATGTCTCCATGACGGCGCGGACGTCGGCGTCGAGCTGCTCTGCGGCGTTCCTGCGAGTCGCGAGTGAGACCGCGATGAAGACCAGCAGCGACGTGACGAGGGTCAGGCCGCTCACTGTGACGCCGGTGGGGATTGAGATCAGTTTGATCCAGGCGGCGGTCTCGAGCGCGAGTGTGAGGACGAGGCCGGTCGCGATCGAAGCGATCGCGCCCTCGCGCGTGGCGCCGTCCCAGTTGAGGCCGATCGCGAGGGCCGGGACGAGCGTGGACGCGAAGAGTCCGTAGCCGAAGATCCCGAGGAAGGCCACAAGAGTGCCGGAAGCTTGCGCGAGGACCGCGCCGGCCAGGCAGAGCACGACGGTCCAGAGGCGACCACGCTTCAAGGTCAGCGCGTCCGCTACTGCGTCTGCTACGACGTTCGCGACTACGTCCGCTACTGCGTTCGCGTCTGCGGCCCTGCCGGCATTCGCCCTCGCGCCGGAGCGCCCGAACGCGCGCGGGATGTCGTGCGTGAGCGCCGCTGCGCCGATCGAGAGGAACGAGCTCACGGTGCTCATGATCGCCGCGGCCACGCCCGAGAACACCAACGCCGCGACGAACGTCGGCACATGATTCAGAAGGAAGTAGGGCGTAGCCTCGTCCGGGCTCGTGAGCGGCGGCGCATCGCCGCGGGCGACCGTCGCGCGGACCGCGATGCCCACGCCGACGAAGAGCAGCTGTGCGAGGATCATCGCGATGGTCATGATCAGCGGGTACCAACGCAGCCGACGCGGCTCTTTGAGCATGTAGTACTTGTGCGCGACGTGCGGCTGGCCGAGTGATCCGACTGCGAAGACGAAGAAGAATGAGAGCGCGACCATTGCGCCGCGTGCTCCCCAGGGCCCCATGAGCGCGGGGTCGGCGGACTGGATCGCGCGCGTGATCGCTGCGAGGCCGCCGCCGGAGTCGAGTGCGAACACGAAGACGACCGCCGACGCGACGGCCATCAGCAGGCCCTGGAAGACATCGGTGTAGATGCCGGCGAGGATCCCGCCGCCCACCGAGTACGCCAGCAACGTGGCCGTGCCGATCCAGATGCCGGGCATGAGTCCGACGCCGAAGATCGCATCGACGACGATGCCGAGCGCGAGGATGTTCGTGCCGACGTAGCCAACGATGCCAACGAGGATGGCGACCGCGCTGAGGCCCTGAGCCGCCGGCGAGCGATAGCGAGCGCCGATCGCATCGGGAACAGTGACGAGCTGTCGCACCTCACCCAGCAGTCGGAGCCGCTTGCCGAGGACCCAGGCGCCGAGCGTGTTGGTGAGGGAGGCCGGAAGGATGATGAAGACGGCGGTCATCCCCATCGCATAGACGAGGCCCGGTCCGCCGATGAACGCGAAGCCGCTCAGCGTGGAAGCCATCGCTGCGATCGCGAAGGGGACGAGTCCGATGCTGCGACCCGCGACGAAGAAGTCCTCGGCGGTGCGCGTGCGGCGTGAGGCCCACCAGCCGATGGCGGCGCAGCAGAGGAAGTAGGAGATTCCGACGGCGATGTTCACTTGGCGCGCTCCGAGGCGCGCCCAGCAACCTGCTCTGCTGCGCGAGACGGAGCACGGAGCGCCGCGAGGTCGTCGTCCGACAGGACCTCGCGATCGAAGGCGTACGCATACGCGATCGGGAGCAGGACGAGCGGCACGAGTCCGACGAGCAGGAGCAGGATCGCTGTCGGGAACGGTAGGCCGAGCAGCAACGGGCCCGTCGCGTCCGGAGCGGGAAGTGCGAGCGGTATGAGAAGTCCTGCGAGTACACTCGTGAAGCTCGCGGCGATGGTTGCCGTGAGCACCGGCGTCGCGCGGCCGCGGCGAGCGGCGCCAAGGACCGCCAGGCCCGCGAGGACCGCCGTGGCGCCGGACGCGAGCCACCATGGTGCCGCAGCGGCAGCGATGCCAAGCAGTACGCACGCGTACGCGGCACCCACCGCGAGGAGTCCACTGAGTAGGAGAATGATGCCGGCGCGTTGCATCGCAGAAAGTTCGCGACTCGCGCGACGATCGCGCTACGGCAGTCGATAGCGCTCGATCGATTGAACGCCGTCCGCATCGTCGGCGACGACGTAGACACCGCGGGTTCCGACATGCGCAACGCGGCGCCCGGGTCGGAGTTCGACCTGCAGGACGCGCTGACCCCGTCCGTCGAAGAGATCGTAATGCATCGACTCACCGGCACGCACGGCCGCTCCGACCCAGAGCCGTCCATCGGCCGCAGCGATCACCTGCGACGCGTCGAACGGTGGGAATCGTTCCGCCCATTCGGCCGTGCCGACCATCCGTTGGATCTCGGCAGCGTCCGGCTGCGGACCGCGGCCCATTCCGCCATCGGCACCGCGACCGCTCACCGGACTCCCGAACGTGAACTCGGCGATGAAGCGGCGCTTGTCGTCGGCCGTGACCACTCTCGTCACCACCGGGTATGTCGGTCCAATGACCGGTGGCCGGCCGATCGCTCGCACCTCGACGCGGTACGGCGACGCGCGCACGATTGCGATCGATCCGTCG
>JANOWT010000206.1:0-4810 GCA_031418115.1 Gemmatimonadota bacterium | reverse complement strand
TTGTTTCTGGTTTGTTGCGGGTTTTGGGTCTGGGGCTCCTGTGTTGGCGTGGGGGGGGTGGGGCGGGTGGTGTTGCCTGTGGCCCGGGGGGGGGGGCGGCTGGGGGGGGACTGCGCGGTGTTGGGGGTTGCTCATGGATGCTGATGCTCGGCCTCCTCTTTCCTCTTTCCTCTTTCCTCTTTCGTCTCTCTTCTTTCCGGTCTCCTCTTTCGGCTTAGCTCTCGTCTTCACTGCCGTTGGCAGTTCGCGCAGAACCAGGTGCCGCGTCCCGATTGCACCCTGCTCCTGATCGGCGAGGCGCAGCGGTCGCAGGGCTCGCCTTCGCGGTCGTAGACCTTGAAGGGGATGCGTTGTTCGCCGCGGTGGTAGCGACCGGCGTTCTCGTGGCCGTCGGCGAGGGCAGCGCGGAGGGCGTCGAGGAGACGCGCGACACGCGCGGTGGAGAGCGACGCGGCGTTGGCGGAGGGACTGATCCGCGCGCGCCAGCAGGCCTCCTGCGCATAGATGTTCCCCACGCCGGCGACGAGACGCTGGTCGAGGAGGGCGGGCTTGATCGGGCTGCGTTTCGTCTTCAGTCGTGTGCGGAGGAGTGCGGGCGTGAGGGCTGGGTCCTCGGGTTCGGGTCCGAGGTCGAGCGTTGGCGGATGTCCAGGCGCGTGATAGTGCACCGTGCAGAGTGCGCGTGGATCGGTGAGCGAGAGGCGACGGCCGCCGACCAGGTCGAAGGTGACGCGCGCATGGCGCGGCAACGCGACCGCCTCGCGTGTGAGCTCCCAGTCGCCGTCGAGTCGGAAGTGGACGAGGAGCGTCGCGCCGTCGTCGAGATGCAGCAACTGGTGCTTCCCGCGCCTGGTGACGTCGGTGATGCGATGGCCGGCGATGCGGCGCAGCACGGTCGGCGTGAGCGTACGGCCCTGCGCGCGATGATGGACGCGCACGCTCGCGATGCGCTTGCCGCGTACGGTACGGCGCAGGCGACGGACGGCGAACTCGACCTCGGGTAGTTCAGGCATTGGAACGAATGATGACCGCGTGGGGACGGGGACGGCACTCGGGCGAGGAAGGTCGCTGGCGAACAGCGGGTGCGAGTCCCTAGCTTGCGCGGAGCGCGCATCGCATCGCGCCGTGCGCACCGCCCTCCGCCCCCGTCCACCGCATGGCCATCCGCCACTCGACCCGATCGCTACGGTACGAGTATCAGCAATACGTCGAGCGAGAGGTCGAGGACTACAAGATCTCGGTCCCGACGTCGGTGCTGCACAACATCGCGAGCGAGGCGGCGCGGGCGCTGGAAGAGGGGGCGCAGATCGGGATGCGCGAGGTGCTCCTCGCCGACGAGGTGGACCGGATCATCACGGCGCGCTTGCGCATCCCGTCGTACACCACCTGGCGCAAGCGACGCGAGAAGAACGCGAATGAGTTGCGTCGCCCCGAACACTGGGGACTTCGTCCCGACACCCCACTCGCTCGCGCGATCCCGCCGATCCACGGAATGTCGCCGTCGGTGCTCGTCGCCGGTGCGCGGGTGGAAGGCTCGACGCTCTACCTGGCCGCGAACGGCTGCGAGGTGACGGCGATCGAGCCCGAGGTGGCGGTGGTGAACCGTGTACTGCGTGCGGCGCGCGACGCGGGACTCACCGAGAAGGTGCGCGGCTTCGCGGCCGACCTGGTGAGCTTCACGCCGGACGGTCCGTTGGCGGCGGTGATCTGCACGCCGGCGGCCTTCGCGGGACTCTCGGTGTTCGAGCGCGAACGAGTGTTCCAGTTGCTCCAGCAGGCCACGAGCGACGGTGGGGTACACCTGATCGAGACGCTGATCGCGGGTCAGGTGATGCTCACGGAGGAGGAGCTCCGCACGAGGTACGAGGGCTGGGAGATCTCGCTCATGCCGGAGCCGGGTGCATCTCGGACGTTCGTCGCGAAGAAGACGCTCATGTGATGGAATGACACGATTCGAAGCCTCTGGCGTGTGTCAGAGTGCGACATCGAGGCTGTCCGGGATCTTCCTGGGTGGCCTCAAGTGTTTATACAGCAATGAGTTGCACAGCAGTGTAACTGGCATCGTACGTGCAACGTCCAATAGGTATCGCGGACGCGTTCGCGCTCGCACTTCATATCAGTAGAGGCAGACCATGGATCGCATCGTGCAGGCTCAGGTCGACGAAGAGCCGATCGGCATCATCATCTCGAGTGGCAATCGGACCGAAGCGCAGCCGCGCCTCTCGGCGTACGTCTGGGGACCGGTGCCGGATGAGCCTGCGCTTGAGAGTGGGGCGCACAAGGCGGCTTGAACTGCAGATGTGAGGTGTGAGATGTGAGGAGGCCGCCCGTTCGGGCGGCCTTTTCGTTAGCGGTGGCTCGGCACCGCTCGGATCGTCCATCTGCACGACGACTTCCCCAAAAAACCACAGAGGGACCGGCGCAAGCGCCGATCCCTCTGTGTGTGAAGCTGGCCGAACTACTTCTTCTTCGCGGCCTTCTTCTTGGTGGCCTTCTTTGCAGCCTTCTTCTTGGCAGCCATGGTACGAGCTCCTTGAAAAAAAGTTCTCCCTGCCGATCCCCCGGTGGATCGGTGGGTCATGCGACGGCCGGTTGACCGCCGCATCTCGGGCCGCGCCGATGCTCCGGCGCGGGTGGATCAAACAGCCTCGGAGAGGCTGGTGAAGTTGAAATCGCGGACCTTGATCGCCGGCATCACCACCGCACCACCGGCTTCTGTCCCTGCGAGACGTTCTGTTGCGCCGAGCATCTCGAGGTTGTTGAGCATGAACAGCGGCGATTCGTTGAACCTCAAATTACGAATTGCGCGCACAATTCTTCCCTCTTCAATAAGGAATGTTCCGTCGCGTGTCAATCCCGTGTAGAGAATCGTGCGTGGATCGACTTCGCGCAAATACCACAAACGGGTGACCAAGATGCCACGCGGCGTGCTCCGGATCATCTCGTCGATCGATGCCGAACCGCCCTCCATCTTGAGCGATGTCGTACCACCGGTCGGTGTCTTGCCCTGCTTCTTCGCCCAGAATCTCGAGTACTGCAACTGCTTCAAGTTGCCATTCTCGACCCACACCTGACGCGCGATCGGCAATCCCTCGCCGTCGAATGGCTGTGCGAGCAACTGCGGATCAGCAGGATCGGAGAAGAGCGTCACTCGTGCATCGACGATCTTCTCGCCGACTTTGTTACCACCGCCCTGCTTCGCGAACGGCGATCTCCCCTCGTCGGCGAGTCGTGCGTCGGCGTAACCCGCAATGAGCTGCGCGAGGTCTCCCACCGCCTGCGGCTCGAAGATCACGGTGTAGCGACCAGGCTCGACCGCGGCCGGATTCCGCGACGCGCGAGCCTTGTCGATCGCCCGCGCGCTGATCCGCTCGAAGTCGATCTGCTTCCAGTCGGGATGATCGGCACCGGCCCAGCCGGAGCCGGTGCCGTCGGTGGTGCGCACGGTGAGCGTGTAGTTCACGCTCGTGCTGCGATGATACGCGAACATCCCCTTGCTGTTGCCGAGTGCGGTGCAGCCGGCACCGGCGATGAGGAAGCCCGCGGCCTTGATGTCGCCCGCCTTGCGAGCCGGCGCGAGCGCGGTGAGCGCCGCCTGCGCTCTTTCGGCGGCACCGATGTTCGCAGTCGAGTCCATGTAGCCATTCACATCGACATAGCGCTGAGGCTCGAGCTCGGGCATCGCTTCCGGATCGTCCGGCGCGAGACGCGCGAGCACCTCCGACTGCTGCACGCAGCGCCGGAGCGACTCGTCGGAGAGGTCGTTCGTGGTGACGACCGCATGCTTCGGCCCGAACGAGCTCTGCACCGCCACGCCGGCGTCGACGATCGACCCGGCGGTGCTCATCTGGTTGTCGGCGAAGCGGACGTTGGTGCTGTAGTTGGTGCCGATCGAGACGTTGATCGAGTCGGCGCGCGACATCTTGACCGCTCGCTCGACGATCGCCTGCGCCTCGGCGCGTGAGAGCAGCGCGCCGGCGGGGATCGCCTCTCGAAGGCTCTTGGGTGCGCTCATGCGGTCCGTCCGGTGTTGATGACGTTGACCTGACGGAAGCGCGCCGGTGGAGAGCCGTGACTCACGGCGTTGCTCTGGCCCGGCTGTCCCTTGCCGTCGAAGAACGACCCGCCGAGCTCATAGGTCGCCTTGCCGCCGATGGCGTCCATGGAGTTCCAGAAGTCGGGCGTGCGGATCTGGTAGGCGACGTCCTTGAGCATCCCGGCGACCTTGCCGCCGCGGATCTCATAGGCGACCTGTCCACCGAACTGCGCGTTGTAGCGCTGCTGGTCGATCGAGAACGACCCATCGCCGATGATCGCGATGCCGCGGTCCACGCCCGCCACGAGGTCGTCCCACGAGGTGTTGTCGGCCGACGGGAGCAACGAGACGTTCGGCATGCGCTGAAAGGCGACACTGCCCCAATTGTCCGCATACGAGCAGCCATGCGAGCGCACGGGCTTCCCCTGCTTGGCGTACCAGTCGGCGAGCCAGGGCGCCTGCTCGCGCGTGGTCTGATAGTCGTTGAAGATGCCGTCCTTGACGATGAGGAACTCGTCGGGCTGCACGCCATCGTCGTCCCACCCGATGGTCGCGAGCGCACCCGGCTGCGAACGATCGCCCTGGATGTTCATGATCGGCTTGCCGTACTGCAGCTTGCCGAGCTTCTCCTCCGGTGGCGCGATGAAGCTCGTGCCGGCGTAGTTGGCTTCGTAGCCCATCGCGCGGTCGAGCTCGGTCGGGTGACCGATCGACTCGTGGATGGTGAGCCAGAGATTCGACGGCGCGAGCACGAGATCATACTTGCCGACCTCG
>JANOWT010000205.1:0-2396 GCA_031418115.1 Gemmatimonadota bacterium | reverse complement strand
GATACGTGTGCCCCGTGATCCACCCCACGTCGGCGGTGCACCAGAAGACGTCGCTCTCCTTGAGATCGAAGACGTACTTCGTCGAACTCGCGGCGCCCACGAGGTAACCGCCGGTGGTGTGCACGATCCCCTTCGGCTTTCCCGTCGTCCCTGACGTGTAGAGGATGAAGAGCACATCCTCGGCGTCCATGACCTCCGGCTCACACTTGTCGTGCGCATGCTGCATGAGACGGTGATACCAATGGTCTCTGCCCTCGACCATCTCGACATACGCCTCGCTGATCGGTCCTGCCGCGCGGCGCTGGACCACGACCACATGCTTGACGGTAGGGCACTCCTCGAGCGCCTTGTCGGTGTTGCGCTTCAACGGTACGATCTGGCCGCGACGGTACCCGCCGTCCGCAGTGATCACGACCTTCGCTTGTGCGTCGTTCATGCGGTCGCGCAGTGACTCCGGGCTGAAGCCGCCGAAGACGACCGAGTGGATCGCGCCGATGCGCGCGCAGGCCAGCATGGCGATCGCGGCCTCAGGGATGAGCGGCAGGTAGATGCCCACCCGGTCACCCTTCTGCACCCCGAGTGACTTGAGGACGTTCGCGAAGGCACGCACCTCCCGCGCGAGCTCCCAGTAGGTGAGCGTCCGCCGGTCGCCGGGCTCTCCCTCCCAGATGATCGCGGCCTTGTTGCGCCGCGCACCGGCGAGATGCCGGTCGAGGCAGTTCTCGCTGACGTTGAGCTTGCCGTCCACGAACCACTTGGCATGCGGCGGAGCCCAGTCGAGTACTCGCGACCAGGGCGCGCGCCACTCCAGCGACTCGGCCTGTTCCTCCCAGTACCGCTCGGGATCGCGCGCCGCGGCCTCGTGCACGGAAGCATCGCGCACGAGCGCGTCGCGTTGGAAATCTGCTGGGGGCGCGAAGCGGCGCGATTCGGTGAGCAGGACATCGAGTTCTGTCATGCGACAATGGTACGGGGGGCAGGTCGGGTTCGGCAGTGAGGGAGGATTCCAGCAGCCACACACTCAATGTCATGAAAATGAACAGTGGCTCGTATTGTATCACCGAAGTTACAATCCCGCCTTCGCACTACAGTAGTCATAGTGTGATAGCGACTTAACTAGTTTAATGGCAACGAGTTAATCTGCAACTTGCGTGGCACGGTTCTCGCACACTAGGTACACGAAAGCGCAGAACGCCACACCGACAAGGGCACACCCATCGCGAGGTGGGGTCGCAAAGCCAGGAGTCTCGGGTCTCCGAGATGGTCCGGTCGCCGAACGTGGATCTCACACGCGAAGGAGTCGTTCCTTCACTCGGCAAATCCGCTGGACGTCGGTTGGTCATCCCTCTGCGCGGGAGGATACGATGGCGACCTGCGACTCCAGTGACACCGACTCTCAGACCCTGCTTGCCCCGGCACGCTTGACGGCGGACAACCGCCTCGAGTTCCGGCGCATCGTGCTCGAAGCGCTCGAGGTCTCGTCCCGCAATGGCGAGAGCCTCGTCAGAGTCGATCTCAGCCTGACCACGGAGATCGATGCCGGCGGGCTCGGCGTGCTCGTTCTCCTGCAGAAGCGCGCGCGCGAGCGTGGGATCGGTACGCAACTCCTGCATGTGCCCCGTTCCATCCGCGAGATGCTGCATCTCACGCGCTTGGATGGGCTCTTCACCTTCGCCGACGCCGTCTGATCCGCGCACGCCGATCAAAGTGCGCCGTTCGAAGCGCGCTGTTCCATGCGACCACGCGGGGCACTACCCTTCACTGATGTTCGCCCCGAAAGCAGGGTCACGATGACGACGCGCATCGAAGCGGCGGACCTGGTCCGCGCCTTCGGGGCGCGTCGCGCCGTTGATGGCCTCTCGTTCACGCTCGCCGCCGGCGACTGCCTCGCGCTCTTCGGACCCAACGGTGCGGGCAAGTCGACCGCGCTGCGACTCCTCGCCGGGTTGCTTTCCCCCACCTCGGGTTCGGCGAGCATCGGCGGCGTGCCGCTCCCTGCCCCCGAGGCCCGCGCGCGCGTGGGGCTCATCTCGCATCGCAGCATGCTCTACGAGGCGCTCACCGCCCGCGAGAACATCCGGTTCACGGCACGCTTGCACGGCATCGCCGATGTGGAGCACGCCGTCGAGCTCGCGCTCGGTGCGTTGCGTGTCGCGGACCGCGCCGACGTCGCTGTGCGATCGCTCTCGCGCGGCCTCCAGCAGCGCGTCGCGATCGCGCGTGCGATCGTCCATGGTCCCGACGTCCTCCTCGCCGACGAGCCCTATACCGGTCTCGACGAACAGGGCGGTGCGGCACTCACCGCACTCCTGCGAGAGCGACGCGACGCCGGAGCAACGCTCATCGTCGTCACGCATCACCTGCAGGAAGGACTCGCACTCGCCACGCACGCCGCC
>JANOWT010000204.1:0-8958 GCA_031418115.1 Gemmatimonadota bacterium | reverse complement strand
ACGCGACATCCCGTACGGTATCGAACGAGGCATGCGCCACGTCGAGGACCATCCCCGCTGCTGTCGCGCGTTTGACGACCGCCTTGCCGAGCGCTGACAGCCCACCATGCTGCGCTGGTTGGGTCTGCAGATCGCCGAGCGGGCTCGGTACGTAGTGCACGATCTGTAGAGAGCGCACACCGTCGGCGTAGAGTCGGTCGACGCGCGCCGGCTCACCGTCGAGGAACTCGCCGCCTTCGCAGGCGAGGAACGCGGCCACTTTCTGTTCGCGTTGCGCGCGGAGCAGATCGGACGATCGCGTGGCGAGGAAGGCCGGCGTGACGGCGAGGAGTTCTTGCAGGAGTCTCAACTGCCGTTCGTATTCGCGCCCGCCGTCGCCCGCCGCGTACACGCCGCGCGGACGGATACCCGTTGGCGTGCGCTCGATCAGCGGCAGGTCGGCCACGAGGCTGAAGAACGCGCCGGTCAGACGGGCATCTCTCATGCCGGTGACCGTGTTCAGCATCGCCGAATCACCGGTGTATTCCGGACGGCCCTTGTCGAAGAAGGGACCGGGATGCGCGTGCAGGTCAAAGGTGATCGGCGCGCTCTGTCGGCCTGTGTCACGCGACGCGAATGCAGAAGGCACGAACGAAAGGCCTGCGGTGGCGACCACGCTCTCTCTGAGGAATCGGCGGCGGTCGATCATGAACGTCTCCCAAGCAGCTGGTCGGATCTCATGAGGTTGCAGGGCCCAGTAGATCCCACCGATTGCCCTCGAGGTCGAGGAACACGGCGACCTGACCGTACGGCTCCACGCGCCGCGGGTTGACGAACTTCACACCGCGTGAATCGAGGCGTGTGTACGTCGCATCGAAATCATCGACGCGAAGGAAGAACCCGACGCGACCGGCGAACTGGTCGCCGACCGCTCGCTCTTGGCGCTCGCCGTCTGCGCGCGCGAGCAGGATGCCGGTCACCGCACCCGTGGGACGGACGACGACCCAGCGCTTGGGTCGGCCGTCGTTGGTGAGCGACGGCGTGTCCTCGACGAGTTCGAACCCGAGGAGATCGACGAAGAAGTCGATCGCGGGTTGGTACTCCCTCACCACCAGTGCGACGAGCTCAAGGTGCGACATCGATGTCCTCGCGCCACCCGGCGGGCAACGGCACGCGGTAGTAGCGCTCGATCAACCAGAGACCGTCCGCATCGCGACGCCACTCCATCACAAAACGCCCATGTTGCGCACTCTCCGGTTGCCCCGGGAAGCGCAAGCGCTCGAAGTACGTCCCCCACACGAACGCAGTACGACCGAACACCTCGACCGTGTCTGCGCGGAGCATGGACGAGTCCACTTCGACGCCGGGAAACGACTCGATGAAAGCGCGAATGGAGTCGGGACTCACGAGCGGGTGGATCCCCGGTTCGAAGAGCGTTCCGCGTGGAGCGAAGAAGCTCGCACTCCTCGCGGCGTCCACTGCGGCGGCGGCCGTCGCGTAGTCCGCGAGGCGCGACCGTATCTCGGTCGCTGCCCGGTTGGCGTCCGCCGCCTCTCGGCTGGCGTCCACCGCGTCCTGGTCAGCGGTCGATCGCGTGCACGCGATCAGCGCGAGCGGCGCGATGAGACCGAGGAGAGCCGAGAGTCGAAGAGTGGTGCGACGTGCACTCATCGCTCGAATGTAGACAATCGATGCAATCGGTCAAGTCGATTGGGCAACACTCGCTCGGCCGCGAGAATGGAGCTATCGTCTGGAGACCGACGGCCGAGCTCAGGCGCGCTCGGTCAATCCCGCTGCTGGAGGAACGTCCATGCACGACGACGGCGTTACGCGAAGAGACTTCCTGAACGGGGCCAGCGTGGCCCTCGGTGCCTCGTTGCTCGCGCCCTGGTCCGACCTGTTGGCCGCCGGGTGGGACCCCGGCGCGGACTACTATCCGCCCGCGAAGACGGGACTCCGCGGCACGCACGACGGCGCGTGGGAGACGATGCACGCACGCGTCGCCGGTGCCAAGTGGCCCGCGGGCGCGCCCGAGGAGCAGTACGATCTCATCGTCGTCGGCGGCGGCATCAGCGGACTCGCCTCGGCGCACCTCTACCGCCAGCAGCGCCCGAACGCGCGGATCCTCATCCTCGACAATCACGACGACTTCGGCGGCCACGCCAAGCGCAACGAGTTCTCGATCAACGGCACCACGCGCATCGGGTACGGCGGCACCGAGTCCATCGACACGCCGTCGGCGTACTCGGGCGTGGCCAAGCAGGTGTTGAAGGACATCGGGATCGACACGGCGAAGTTCTACGAAGCGTTCGACCAGACGCTCTACTCCAAGCTCGGCCTCGCCAAGTCGATCGTCTTCGACCAGGACAACTTCGGCGTGCGGAAGATCGTGACGGGCTACGGCCAGAAGTCATGGGAAGCGTTCGCCGCCGAGGCGCCACTGAACGAGCAGGCGCGCCGTGACTTCATTCGCGTGCAGACCGAGACGCGCGACTATCTGCCGGGGCTCTCCCGTGAGGCCAAGCACGAGGTGCTGAGCAGGACGAGCTACGAAGCGTGGCTGCGTGACACCTGCAAGGTGGACCCGCAGCTCCTCGAGCTTTACAGGAAGTGGGGGATCAGCTTCTGGTGCGTGGGGATCGACGAGATCCCGGCCACCGCCGTGCACGACTACGACGGCGGCATGCCCGGACTCGATCACACCATGACACGCTACGGCTCGCGCGGCAACGAGCCGTACATCTTCCATTTCCCCGACGGCAATGCCTCCGTGGCGCGGCTGCTGGTGCGAAAGCTCCTGCCTGCCGCCATGCCCGGCACGACCATGGAGGACGTGGTCACCGCGCGTGCCAACTACGCCGAGCTTGATCGCAGCGGGGCGAAGGTGCGCATCCGGTTGAACAGCACCGCGGTGAATGTGGCGCACACCGCCGGCAACAGGGCGGTGGATGTGACCTACGTGACCGGCAGCACGCCGCACACCGTGCGCGGCGCCAACGTGATCATGGCCTGCTACAACATGGCTGTGCCGTACCTCGTCCCCGACCTGCCGGCGGCGCAGAAGAAGGGGCTCAGCTACGGTGTGAAGGTGCCGCTCACCTACACCAAGGTGCTCATTCCCAACTGGCGAGCCTTCGCGCAGCTCCGCACCGACTTCGTCTATTACACGAAGGACTTCTTCAAGCAGGTGGAGCTCGACTACCCCGTGTCGCTCGGCGACTACAAGCGCTCACAGACTCCCGATGATCCCATGGTGCTGCACATGTGCTACGTGCACCACGACGGTGTGACCAAGGGGCCAGAACAGTGGCGCGAGGGACGCCGCCGGCTGATGACCACTTCGTTCGCACAGTTCGAGGGGCATGTGCGCGACCAGCTCGACGTGGCACTGGGCGGCGCCGGCTTCGACGCCGGGCGCGACATCAAAGCGATCACGGTCAACCGGTGGCCGCATGGCTACGCCTACTCGCCGCACCTGCTCTGGGAGCCGACGTATGCGGCGCCGGCGGACGAGCCATGGGTGATCGGGCGCCAGAAGTTCGGGCGCATCGCGATCGCCAACTCCGATTCGGGGGCGGGTGCTGATACGAATACGGCGATCACGCAGGCCGGGCGGGCCGTGCAGGAGACGCTGGCCTGACCGCGCCGCCGCGGTGAACTGACGAGGCGCCCACACCGAGTGGTGTGGGCGCCTCGTCACCAGCAGTCGTGCGCTCGCCTGACGTCTACCGCGAAGCCGCCGCCAGCCGACGGATCTCCGACGCCATCGTCCGCACGCGCGCCGCATCCTTGGCACCCGCTACATCCTTCTCCACCTCAGCAGCCAGCGCCGTGAGCGCACGTCGCCGTTCGCTGCCGCTCAGCCGCTCGGCCGCCGTGAGCGCCTGATCGATCGCGGTCGTGCGAGCCGCCGCGAGTCCCTGCCCGCGCACCAGCTGATCGAGATACGACCGCACCACCGGGAACGCAGCCGGCCACTCGAGCCGCGGCTGGCTCTGCGGATTGTAGTTCACGAACCGCACGAGCTTGGCCGCGGCGATCTCGTTGGCCGAGAGCTGGTCGGTGGGCTTCAGTTCCATCACGTCGAAGCCGCGGTCGATCTCCGACGAATAGATGTACCCGTTGAAATAGTAGGCACCCCACGAGCCGCCGATGGTGCCGCGCGCGCGGCCGCCGGCCGGCGGGGCGGCTGGCGCGGGTGTGACCGGGACGTCCGCGCGGAGCGGCGACGGATCGATCGAGCCGCGATCGAAGTAGCCGACCTCGTACGGATGATCGGCATCGGTGAAGTCGATGACGTTCACGCCGCCCTGATACCAGCCCTGCGCCATCAGGTCACGCCCCGGGACGGGGATGAGTCCGCCGTTGTGCGAGACGCAGTTCTCCTGCGCGGTCTGCGCCGACGGGATCTTGAAGTACGCGTGCTGCGTGAACTTCTTGTCGTCGCTGATCGTGACGGTGGTGTTGCCGCCCATCTCCAGCATGCTCGACTTCTGGCACATCGGCGACGTGCCGCCGCCCCACTCATCGGTGAAGACGACCTTCTTGCCGTCGTTGCTGAACACCGCGGTGTGCCAGAGCGAGAAGTTGGTGTCGCTCACGGCTGAGAGACGGAAGGGCTTCTCGGGATTGCGGATGTCGACCAGCAGGCCATAGCTCCCGCACGCGCCGGCGAGCAGATGGCGCTCGGGGTAGACGGTGACGTCATGGCAGTTGCGCGGACCGGTCGGCGCGGGCGGAGCCTGCGGAGCGGCGCCAGCGGCCGGCGGTGGTCCACCGCGCGCCGGACGGCCCGCGGCACGCGGCGCCGCGTCGAGGCCGGTGAAGATGCGCGCGCCGGTCACGACTTCGGAGCGCTCGGGATGATCGAGCGGCACGCGGATCACGTCGAGACGGAAGAGCGAGTTCGCTTCATCTGCCGGGTCGTTGCCATTGACGCAGCCCGCGAGCTCCGTGTTAGGGCGCGCCTGCTGACTGCCGGACACGTACAGATAGATGACGTTCTTCTTCTTCGGGTGCGGCACGATGGTGTGCGTGTGCGATCCCTTGCAGGTCTGCACGTTCGTCACGAACCGCGGAAGCGCCGGGTTCGACACGTCGAAGATGCGGACGCCCGCCATGTGGTCCTCGGGCTTCTGCACGCCGCCGTTGCCGCAGTCGTTGCGGTTGCCGTTCCCCTCGGCCGAGATGAAGAGGAGCGTGCCGTAGACCGAGGGATCGCCCTGCGACGTCGTGCACTTGACCACCGAGACCACCTTCGGATGGGCCGCGTCGCTCACGTCCCAGATGGTGAAGCCGGCGAAGTTGCCCTGGTAGACGTAGTTGCCGCCGAATGCGAGGTCCGAGTTCGCGAAGGTCAGGCCGCGCGCGGTGTCGAACTGCGCCGGCTTGTTCGAGAAGGAGACGAGCGTCAGCCCCTTCGCCGCGACGCCGGCGTCGAGCCGTCCGGATGCGAGCGCGTCGCGCGGGTCGGTGCCGGTGGGATAGGTCTGTGCGCCGACGGTCGCCGCTGCGGCGAGGAGTGCCGCCGCTGAAGTGATGGTGAGGAACGTGCGAAGCTGATTCATGTGTGGCGGGGCTCCGGTCGCGGGTTACGGACGGCTTTGCGGAAGGCTGCTGAGCATCTGGCGCATCAGACCGATCTCCGCGGTCTGCACGGATACGACATCATTGGCGAAGACCGAGACATCGACGTCCTGGCCGGCGCGCGGCGTGGCGAAGAGATCCTCCACCATCTTGAGCGCTCCCTCGTGATGCTGGATCATGAGGACGAGGAATGCGCGATCGAAGTCCGGTCCGGTCGCCTTGTCGAGCTGGGCGATCTGCTCGGGCGTGAGCATCCCCGGCATCATGACCGTGTGATACGAGGACGTGTCCGGCGCCATCTGTCCGTTGGCGCGGAGCCATCCCTGCATCTGCTGGATCTCGGTGGTCTGGGACTGATCGATCTTGATGGCGAAGCGCTGGAGGCGCGGGTTGGCGCCGTGCTCCGAGGCCAGCCGCGACATATAGATGGCCTGCGCGTGATGGGCGATCATGCCCTGCATGAAGCGGACGTCGGCTTCGACGTACAGTGCGCCCGGGGGGATCGTGACTGGGGCGTCGAGGCCGGTCATGGTGTGGCCCGTGTGCGCGCCGGACATGGTGGACATGTCGTGGGCGGCGGGCGCGGCCTCGGGTGAGGCCGCCGGCGATCTGGCGGCGCGCGGCGTGCAGCCAAGTGCGAGGACGGCGCAGAAGAATGCGACTGCGATGCGGCGTGCAGGCGCCAGGGAGATCCGCTGCGTCATATGGAAGGCCATGGGAAGATGCTACGCTACCCTGCGAGGGCGCGTCTCGCCAGCTTACGCTGCGGGGGGCGCGGGTGTTGACTCCACCACCACCCGAGGCTCGGTGAGGATCGCGGGCCGGTCGCGTGCCTGCTCACGCTGATCGATGACGCCACGGGTGAGACGCTGGGCCTCGGCCGCGCGACTTGCCGGCGGTGCGGTCGAGCTAGGCGACGCGCAGTCGAGTTGAGAGACCGGCCAGCTTCGGGCTGTCCTCGGGAAACCTCATCGTGCGGGGTGCCCGCGTCGGCGTACCAGCGGACAGGCTCGTCGAGCGGACTGACCGCGTCCGCGGACCGCCGCACGTCCTGATCGCGCGGACTGCCCGCGCCGGTGGACCAGCGGACAGCCTCGTCATGTGGACTGTCCGCGCCGGCGGACCACCGTACAGCCTTGTCGAGCGGACTGCCCGCGTCGGCGGACCACCGGACAGCCCCGTTAAGCGGACCTTCCGTGTCCCCGTACCACCGGACAGCCTCGTTTAGCCGACCTTCCGTGTCCCCGTACCATCGGAGACGCACGTCGTGCGGAGTGCCCGCTCGGGCGTACCGCCGGACAGCCCGGTCGTGGGGACTTCGCGCTCCTGCGGACCACCGGACGCCTTCGTCGAGTGGGATGCCCGCGCCGTTGAAGGAGCGGCGAGCTTCGACGAGTTGCCGATGGGCCCGCCATCTCCCCCAGCTGTTGTCCCGCACCATGAGAAAGCGTCGATCATCCGGCGTGATCGCGAACGTGCCATTGGCCAACGCCCCCGCACGCACGCGATCCGGAATCGCGAACAGCACGCGCGGCGGCTCCGCCGAGAAGGTCGCACCCGCATTGAACCGCACGACGTGCATCTTCCCGCCGGCAGCGTAGAACAGCTCGCGCCCGTTGTGCGCCCAGAGCGGCGCACTGCCCCCGCCGCTCGAGACCTGCCACTTGCCGCCGTTCACGTTCGGGAACGGTCGGACGAAGACCTCGTTCGCGCCCTGCTCGTTGGACACGTACGCGATCCAACGGGAATCCGGCGAGAGCACCGCGGCCTTCGCATCCGAACCCGTCGCCGTTACGAGGCGTTCAGGATGTCCCAGTTGGCCTACTTCGGCGCACAAGGATGTAGCTCCTCGAGGCCTTGCATCGTGCGGTGCGACAGGAACATCCATTCTCCGTTCTCACGGGCATACAAATGCACGTACTCGAGGGCGTAGCAGGAAGGGCCGGAGTCCGGACCTCTTGAGACCTGCACGTCCAGCCTCCCGAAAACGAGAGCAACCTCACCGTGCACCTCGACGGACTGATTGCTGGCCTTCCTCTCCAGAAACCGCTGGGGAACCTGCCTCGTAATCCGGAGCCAGTCAGCCTTCGTGTCCGACCTCGTTCCTCCACCGTGTGTGAAGATGAAACTGCTCGCAGTTCGCTTCTCAATGAACTCGGCGTCGCCCCTGACAACGGCCTCCTGCCACTGACGATCCAAACTAACAAGCTCGACCGTCAAAGACGCAGCGTCCCTTTGCGCCTGAGCGTCAACAGGAGTGGCTATGGCCAGTGCGACGATCAGGACCAGTCTGCGCATTCGACTCGCCTCCGAGAGACTGGCTAACGAGGTTGTAGAATAACTCCTCGGCGGATTCAACGGCGCGAATTTGAAGGCGCTGCAATCATTGCCGCGATGCCGATCGTCGATTGGATGGCATTTGTGGCGAGCGTTTTCTCCACATCAACACGAACAAATAGCGGTGAGGGGTTTTCCTACATCCTCAACGTTTGGTTGTGCCTTCTGCACCAACTTTCGTTATGCAACGCGGGAGCGACGCTTCGTCTTCAACGTCACCGCGACGCCCAAGCGGCTTAGCATGTCCACCAACGTGTCGATGCTGAAGAGTTCGATGCGACCGCGAACAAGATCGCTGATGCGAGGCTGCGTGACGCCCAAGGCCTTGGCGGCCTGCTTCTGCGTCAGACCGTGTTCCGCGATGAGCGCAGTCAGATGAATCATCAGATCCGTACGGATCAGCAGGTGCGCTGCCTCCTCGCGGGGGAAGCCCATGTCCGAGAACACGTTGCCGGAGGACCGCTGAATGCGAATAGCCATGGACCTATCCCTCCTGACGCGCCCGGCGAAGCGCCGCGTAGCGGGCGCGCGCAAGCGCAAGATCGAGTGGTGACGTTTTCTGCGACTTCTTCTGGAACACATGCAACACGTAGACCGCCTCGGCAAACTTCGCCACGTAGATGAGCCGAAACGCGCCCTCGGCTCGTACGCGAATCTCCGCAACACCGGACCCGATGGAAGCCATCGGCTTCCAGTCGCGAGGCATCTGCCCCAATTGCACCGCGCGGAGGTCGAAGCCTATCTGTCGCTGCGCCTCGGATGGCAGCGATTGGATGTCGGCCCTCGAGGACCCGACCCAGCTGAGGCTCTTAGGGGTCACGGCGGAGTATACAACGTTTCATATACTCGCGCAAGCCCGAGCCGTCCTCCGCATGGATGGTCGGCGCTTGCATAACGTCAAGTTGTGCCGCGGCCGCTTTCATAAAATGCAGGTGGGCGGCCGCCCCCGAACCAAAAGTTCGAAAAAGGGGGGCCGCCCACCAGCGAAAAAAAACCGCCCGCGGGGACCAACAACCCGTTGCCCCGGGGGGGCGCCCACAACCGCCCCCGTGGTGG
>JANOWT010000203.1:0-13581 GCA_031418115.1 Gemmatimonadota bacterium | reverse complement strand
CGGAGCGGGTTCTTCTCGCGGTCACGGAGCACCGCGATGTCGGGAATGAGCCCGACGAACAGGAAGGTCGTGGAGATCGTGAGGTACGTCGTGATCGCGAAGACGTCCCACACGAGCGGCGACTTGAAGTTCGGCCACAGGAGGCGCCAGTTCGGATACGGGATCAACCAGAAGAACTTCCAGGGCCGTCCGATATGGATGATCGGGAAGAGGCCCGCGGTCATCACCGCGAAGACCGTCATCGCCTCGGCCGCGCGGTAGATCGTCGTGCGGAATCCGGCGCGGAAGAGATAGAGGATCGCAGAGATCAGCGTACCCGCGTGTCCGATACCGACCCAGAACACGAAGGTGATGATGTAGACGCCCCACATGACGGGCGGGTTGTAACCGGCGACACCGAGTCCTTGGTGGATCTGGTACGACCAGGAGGCGATGCCGAACGCGAGACAGGTCAGTGCGATCAGCAGTCCGCCGAACCAAGCCTTGGTCGGCTGGAGGATCTGCAGGATCTCGCGATCGACCTGTTCGTAATCCTTGACGGCCGGGAGCTGCATGTCGGCCGACGCGATGTTCGGCCGGCGCGGCTCGTCCGGATGTGCGAGGGTTGCCATGATCCGCGCCCCCTTACGCCGTGGCCGACGCCGACGGCGCCGGATGATTGACCTTCTTCAAGTAGACCACCGCCGTGAAGGTGTTGAGCTCCTCGAACACGTGGTACGCCCTGCGATCCTTCGCCCACTTGGCCACCGACCAGTTCTCGTCGGCCGCGTCGCCGAAGACGATCGCGCGCGACGGGCAGGCCTGCGCGCAGGCCGTCGTGAACTCATCGACGTGGAGATCGCGCTGCTCGAGCGAGGCGCGGTTCTCACCCTCCTTGATGCGCTGCACGCAGAAGGTGCACTTCTCCATGATGCCCTTGTTGCGCACCGTGACGTCCGGGTTGAGCTGCCAGTGCAGCGGCTCGGGGAACGCGTACTGCGTGCGCGACGGGTCGCCGTACCCGAACCAGTTGTAGTAGCGGACCTTGTACGGGCAGTTGTTGGAGCAGTAGCGCGTGCCCACGCAGCGGTTGTAGACCTGCACGTTCAGGCCGTTGGGCGCGTGGTACGTCGCATACACCGGGCAGACGGGCTCGCAGGGCGCGTTGCCGCAGTGCTGGCACATCATCGGGATGAAGCGCGTCTCGAAGTCCGGGTGCTCCGGATCGAACTTCACGTCCTTCGGTTCGCGGTCGAGTTCCCAATAGCGCTCAAGGCGGATCCACGCCATCTCGCGCGAACGCGTGATGTTGGCGCCGAAGCCGGTGCGATCCGGAAGGATCTGCGCGCCCTGCCAGGACGCGCCCACCGTGGGGATGTTGTTCTCAGCGTAACAAGCCGTGACGCAGGCCGAACAGCCGGTGCACTTGGCGAGGTCGATCGTCATCGCCCAGCGACGACGCGCCGCACCGGACCAATGATTCGGATCGTATTGGCCCTTGTCCTTGCTGTCGGGGACCCCAAGGTCGCCCTGCGCGTCGTTCGCGACCGGCGAGCGAAGCCCCGGGAGGAACTCCGTGCTCGCCTGCCCGTCGAACTTGTGCGGATGCTCTTCCTCACCGGCGAGCAGCGCAGGGAGCGCGATCGCCTGTGCGATGCCGCGGCCATGCTGGCGGCCGGAGCCCTCGATGGTGACGATGCGCTGGTTGCCGCTCGCCTTGGTCACCGTCGCCTTGGTGTTGCTGAGAGCCGCCGCGCCGGAGCGCGCGTCCTCTCCACCGGCAAGGAGCGTCCAGGCGTTCTCGCCGGCGACAGCATAGCGACCTGCAGCGGCCTGACCGCGACCCACCTGCACTGCCATCGTGTCGGGGCGGATGCCGATGTACACGAAGGCCGGTGCCGTGAGCTCACCCGCCGCCGTCTTCACCGTGACCATATCACCGTCGACGACGCCGATCGCGAGCGCCGTCTCGGCGTGCATCTCGACGACCGTCTGCCAGACGATCTTGGTGACGGGGTCCGGCAGTTCCTGCAACCAAGGCTTGTTCGCTCCGCGACCGTCACCCAACGTCGGTGAGGGGTACGTGATCAGATGGTAGGCGCCGTCCTGTGCGCCGGCCGCTGCCGGGCGCGCCGCGGTCCGCGATGCGCCGCGTGCCGCGGAACTGCCTGCCATCATCGCACTCGGGAGCGCGTCCTTGAGCGCCGCATTGCCGCCGACCCGGCTCGCGATCCAGCTGCGGTAGTCAGCGTACGCGAATCGCGAAGCCATCGTCTGGTCGCCCTTCGCGATGGCGAGGAGCACGTCTCCCGTGGATCGCGAGTCGAACACCGGGTCCATGGTCGGCTGCTGGAGCGAGAGCAGGCCACGCGTCGGCTCGGCGTCGCCCCAGCTCTCCAGCGCATGATGGTCGGGCAGGATCAGGTCGCAGAGCGACGTCGTGTCGTCGGGGACGCTCGAGAAGGAGACCTTGAACGGTACCTTCGCGAGTGCGGCGGCGAAACCGACAGCAGGGGCCGTGGTGTACGCGGGGTTCGCGTGGCGCACGATGAAGAGCGGTACGTCGCCCGCGTTCATGCGCACCGCGAGCTCGCGCATCTCGGCGTGACCTGCAACGCCCTCGAACGCGAGATAGCCCTCGGAGGTGAGGATCGTCTTGCCGACGTTTCCCCGCTGTTTGTTCAACTCGGCGACCGCTGACGCGAGCTCACCCGCATCGGCGCCGTATCCGCCGGAGAGGATCGCACTCGCGCTCGCACCGCGGAGCTCCGCAGCCAGACCTTCGATGAGTTTCACGCCGACGCCGGCGGCTTCGGCAGCGGCAGTGATCGAGCCACGACCGAGCAACGCGTTGACGATCGCGACTTCAGTGCCGGGCCGTGCCGGGATCCACTGGTCGGCATTGAGGCCGGTGAGCGAGCGGCGCGCACCGACATAGACGAAGCGCGGCGCGCCCTCGACCTTTCCGCGCGCGGCGGAGAAGGCGAGCTGCTGCGGGACCGGCAGTCCCCAACCGTCGAGGAAGTCGGCGCTGAACGAGACGATGAGCGACGCGGCACTGAAGTCGATCTTCGGCCACGAGGCGCCGTAGGCCGCCTTGTTCGCCTGAGCGACCGCGATCGGCGCCTCGGCGTCGTAGCTGTGGTGCGGCGCGATGCCGTAGCCGCCGAGCACGCTGTCGAGAAAGGCGGGGAACGAACCCTGTTCGTGCTGATTGACCACCGCGACCTTGGCACCCTGAGCGCGACTCTTCACTTCGCCGAGTTTCGTGGCGAGCGTCTGCATCGCCTCGGTCCAGGTGATGGCGACGAACTTGTCGCCCTCGCGCTTCATGGGGCCGCGGAAGCGATCCGGATTGTAGAGACCCTGCAGACCCGACTGCCCGCGCGCGCAGAGCGCGCCCTGATTGACCGGATGCTGCGGATTGCCCTCGGCCTTGATCGCGCGTCCGTCGCGGACTTCGACGATCAGACCGCAACCGGCGGCGCACTCGCGGCAGGTGGTGGCGTAGTAGTTGGAGACGCCCGGCGTCGTCTGGTCGGGCGAGACGAGATACGGGATGAGTTTCTCGACGTCACCGGACGAGCAGCCGACGGCGGCCGCGGCGGCGCCGGTGACGGACACGACCTTGAGGAAGTCGCGGCGCTTGACGCCGGACGACTGTTCCTTGGTATCAGGGGTCATCTCGCGATCCTAGTAGTGGCAGGTGGCGCAGTCGTACGTCGCCTTCTTGCGCGGCATGGCGAGCGTGGCGGAGTCGGGCTCGTAGCCCGCTGCGCGCACCCCTTCGGCGGGGGAATAACCGTTCACGTGGCAGGTGACGCACCAGCCCATGTTGAGGCTCTGCGCCTGGAAGACCTGCGACATGTTGTTCACCTGACCATGACAGGTCTGGCAGGTGACGCCGGCGTTCACGTGACGCATGTGCGGGAAGTGCACGTACTCGGGCACCTTATGCACCCGCACCCACGGGACCGGCTGCTTCTTGGTCCAGTACTCAGTGAGCTTCGCGATCTCGGGACGGCCGGCGCCGACGATCGTGTGGCAGCCCATGCAGGTGCCGACGGCGGGCAGACCCGGATCGGGCGACTGGTTGGCGGCGTTGTGACAGAACGCGCAGTTCATCTTGAGCGAGTTCACGTGCACCGGGTGCGGGAAGTTCACCGGCTGCACGGGAGAGCGGCCGATGCCCCCGCCGAGATAGTTCGTGTAGCCAGAGGCTCCGCTGTAGGCCCACGGTCCGGGCTTGGCCTTGCCGAAGGCCTCACGGTTCGCCAACTGCGTCGCGGTCTCCGGCGTACCGGCTGCGGTCGGCTGTGGAGCGGCGGACTGGGAGCCCGCATACGCGGACATCATGGTCGCGACGAGTGCGATGGCGACGAACCCGGGAATGGCGACCCACTTCCTGCGACCGGTCATGCGCAAGACTCGGATGAGGGGAGTTCCGTACGCTCCGATGCGCTTGTGAACGATTTCACAAGACGCAGCGGACACGGAAAAATGACCTGCTCTCACATCAGCCGCAAGTGACCGTGCGGCGCGGCGTTAGGCGGGCTACTCCAGTCCGCGCTTGACGCGGTCGATCGTGCGCAGCACTTCGATCGCCATGGCGCGCACGAGCGTGAGCTCACGGGAATCGGGACCGGCGCGATTGAGCAGCGAGCGGACGGAGCGCATGATGTGCTCGGGGCTGCGGGTGCGGTAGAAAGAGATCGCGGCGAGGGCGCGATCGATGTCGGCAAGGGCACGCTCCCATTCGTCGTGCTTCGGGAGGGCGGCGTGATGCTTGTGTCGCGCGAGCACTCGGGACGCGTCCCCGGCCTCGAGATGCAACTCGTAGGCGACCACGAGCACCGCCTGCGCGAGGTTGAGCGAGCTATGCTCAGTGGTCGGGATCGTGCAGAGTACCTGCGCCTGGTCGATCGCGTCATTGGGAAGGCCGTGATCCTCCTGACCGAAGAGCAGCGCCACGCGCCCCTCAGCCGCCTTGGCGAGCGCGAGGGGTGCGAGGTCACGCGGCGTGGTGAGGGGCCAGCGATGGGCGCGGCGCTTGCCGGCGAAGGCAGCGATGTAGACGCAATCGGCGAGCGCCTCGGAGAGCGAGTCGAAGTGCTGAATGCGGTCGACGACGTCGCGCGTGCCGTGCGCGACGCCCTCGATGCGCCACGGGTCGTAGGCGACCGGTTGCACGAGGCGGAGGTCAGCGAGCCCCATGTTCTTCATCACACGCACGGTCCCGGCGATGTTCACGGGATCCTGCGGGCGATGGAAGACGACGACGATGTTCCCGAGCGCGGACATGGGAGGAACATAGTCCGCCCACTAGATTTCGCGCCCATGGACTTCCTCACTGACCTGTTGCACCAGCTCCGCGACCTCAACTCGCTGGTCGCCACCGCGGGGTACGCCGGCATCACGGCGATCATCTTCATCGAGTCGGGACTGCTCTTCCCGTTCCTTCCGGGTGATTCGCTGCTCGTGACCGCCGGCCTCGTCGCGGCACAGCAGGACGGACTCGTAGCGATCAACGTCTGGACGCTGGGCATCCTCTGTTCGATCGCGGCCGTGACCGGGGATCAGATCGCCTATGCGATCGGGCGCAAGTCGGGGCAGGCGTTGTTCAGCCGGCCGGACTCGCGCTGGTTCAAACAGAGTCACCTGCAGGCGGCGCACGCCTTCTATGAGAAGCACGGCGGCAAGACGATCATCATGGCGCGCTTCATGCCGTTCGCGCGGACCTTCGCGCCGGTCGTCGCCGGTGCGGCGAGGATGCATTATCCGACCTTCGTGTTCTACAACGTGATCGGCGGGCTCGCGTGGATCTGGTCGATGCTGCTCACGGGCTACTATGTGGTGAAGATGGTGCCCGGGCTCGAGGCGCAGGTCGAGAAGCTCGTGATCGGCATCATCGTGCTGAGCGTGATGCCGGGGATCATCGGGTGGTGGACGTCAAGGAAGAAGGCGCGAGGTTGAGATTTGAAAGATGAAGCTGGACGAATGAGCGATCGGGCGCCGAGCGGGAGCGCCTCCTTATATTCCCAACCGAACCCGTAACGGAGTCCCTACATGACGCACGCGCTCCCCGCTCTGCCCTACGCCCACGACGCGCTCGAGCCGCACATCGACGCGCAGACGATGCAGATCCACCATGGCAAACATCATCAGGCGTACGTGAACAACCTGAATGCCGCGATCGAGAAGGCGCCCGAACTCGCGTCGTGGTCGCTCGACCAGCTCTGCCGCGATATCGCGAAGGTGCCCGAGTCGGTGCGCGGCGCGGTGCGCAACAACGGCGGTGGACATTGGAACCATTCGCTCTTCTGGAACCTGATGGTGCCGAAGTCGGGCGGCGCACCTTCGGGCGACGTGGCGCCGGCGATCGACAAGGCCTTCGGGGACTTCTCCAAGTTCCGCGACGCGTTCAAGGCCGCCGCGGTCGGGCGGTTCGGATCGGGCTGGGCTTGGCTCGTCGCGGCCAAGGATGGCACGCTGACGATCGAGAGCACGCCGAACCAGGACAACCCGCTCATGGAAGGACGGCACGCGATCCTCGGGCTCGACGTGTGGGAGCATGCCTACTACCTCAAGTATCAGAACCGGCGTCCGGATTACATCGATGCCTGGTGGAACGTGGTGCACTGGGGTGACGTGGCGAAGCTGTACGACAAGCGCTGAGCTGCGGTCGCGGTGGGCTTACGACGGCGACGGCTAACTGCTTTCACCACAGGGGCACAGGGGGCACAGGGAACTGCTGCTGCTGCTTCTGCTGCTCCTTGATTCTCGTCAGCTTCGAATCTTCGGGACTGCATACGAAATAGACACAGGGGGGATCCGTGCCTTGAGCGCGGATCCCCCCTGTGTTCCCTGTGGCGCTGTGGTGAGTGCCGTTGCCGTTGCAGTCTGCGCCCTGCTCCGCGCCGACTGAGCCTCCTCAGCGCGCCGCTTCGCCCTCGAGATACGTGTACCCCTCGAGCCCCGCCACGTACTCGGCGATGAACATGTTCGCTTCCTCTCGCGAGAGGTCCTTCGCGCCCTGCACCTTGCGGCGGAAGGTCGCGAGCAGGTCGCTCGCGCGGAACTGCACGTAGTTCAGCACCTCAGTCACCGTGTCGCCGTGCACCAGATGGGTGACCTCGTAGTGATCCCCCTGCAACCGCACGTGCACGGCGTTGGTGTCGCCGAACAGATTGTGCAGGTCGCCGAGGATCTCCTGATACGCGCCGGTGAGGAAGATCCCGAGGATGTAGGCGTCGCCATCCTTGAAGACGTGCAGCGGCATCGAAGGCGCGCCGTCGCGTCCGCCGATGAATCGATCGATCTTGCCGTCAGAGTCGCAGGTCACGTCCTGGATCGTGCCGCGGCGCGTGGGCTCCTCGTCGAGCCGGTGGATCGGCATGATCGGGAAGAGCTGATCGATCGCCCACGAATCGGGAAGCGACTGGAAGAGCGAGAAGTTCGCGAAGTAGCGGTCGACGAGCGCGGCGTCGACGTCGCGGATGATGTCGTCGAAGTGGTCGCGACGACCGGCAGCGAGCCGCCCGACGACGTTGAGCGTGCAGAGATAGAACGTCTCGGCCATCGCACGCTCGCGCAGCGAGAGCACCCCCGAGTTGAAGAGCTGCTGGGCCCGCTCCTTGTCGAAGATCGCGTCATGGAAGATCTCGCGGACGCGGCGCATCGCGACGTTCTTGCGGCTCACGGTCTTGAAATCGTCGGCCATCTCGTGGAGGAGCGCATGGTCCTCCTCGGCGAGTACCGGGGCCGGTGGCTCAGCCGACGACTCGACGTCGATCACCGAGAGGAGCAACAGCGCGTGGTGCGCCGTGAGCGCCCGCCCCGATTCGGAGACGATGTCGGGCATGGGGAGCGACTCCTCGCGACAGGTCTCGGCGAGGGTGTAGACGATGTCGTTGGCATACTCCTGCGCCGAGTAGTTCATCGACGCCTGGGCCGTGGACTGCGTGCCGTCGTAGTCGACGCCGAGTCCGCCACCGACGTCCACGTAGCGGATGTCGAGGCCGAGGCGTCGCAGCTCCACATAGAAGCGGCTGACTTCCTGCAACCCTCGCTTGATGAACCGGATGTCGGTGATCTGCGAGCCGAGATGGAAATGGATGAGCTTGATGATGTCCTGCAGTCCCTCGCCCTTGAGGCGGTCGATCACCTGCATGAGCTGCGCCGATGTGAGCCCGAACTTGGACTTCTCACCGCCCGACTGCGCCCAGCGACCCGACCCCTCGCTCGAGAGTTTGATGCGCACGCCGATCGTGGGCGTGACACCCATCTCCTTCATCACGGGCAGCAGCACATCGAGTTCGCTCACCTGCTCGATCACGATGAGCACAGTGTGACCGAGCTTCTGCCCCATGAGGGCGAGGCGCATGAACTCCTCGTCCTTGTAGCCGTTGCAGATGATCAGGTGGTCGGTGCGTTCGGTGAGTGCGAGCACGGCCTGGAGCTCGGGCTTGCTGCCGCACTCGAGGCCGACGCCGGTCGCTTGGCCGAACTCGACGATCTCCTCGACGACGTGCCGCTGTTGATTGACCTTGATCGGGTAGACGGTCGTGTACTTGCCCTCGTATTGGAACTCGGCGATCGCACTCGCGAACCGCGCGTGCAGCATCTCGATACGTGCCTTGAGGATGTCGGAGAAGCGTAGCAGCACCGGGAGTCCGACCCCCTGCGCCTCGAGGTCGTGTGCGAGTTCGAACAGGTCGAGCACCTGCTCGGGGCGATCCTTGTCGGGCCGGACGACGACGCGGCCGGCGGCGTTCACGTCGAAGTACCCATCGCCCCAGCCTTCGATGTTGTAGAGCGCCCGGGCGCGGTCGACGGTCCACGGTGCCGGCGCCGGTGCGTCCTTCGGCGATGGATCCCTGTGCGACGGATCCTTCGGTGACGCGTCCTTGGACGGCGCGACGGCGGCGGGAGTGGTGGACGGGACGGCGGAGGTCGCGTCGGGATTCGAAGAGGCAGACATGCGATGAATAGTAGGGCCAGTCGGGGGCTGGCGGTATCGAGCGGCCGGCGTAGAATGAGGGCTTCCTCAACCGGAGAGCGGATCGCATGTCTCGTCTGCTGAAGTACGTCGGCATCGCACTCGGTGCGATCGTCCTGCTCGTCGCGGTCGGCGTGGCGGGGCTGTACGCGTGGTCCGGCGCCGAGATCACGAAGAAGGAGCCACTCCCCACACATGCGTTCGTCGCTCCCACCGACAGCGCGGCGATCGCACGCGGAGAGCACGTCACGAGGGCGCTGGTCAAGTGCGTCGACTGCCACGGCGCGGACCTCGGCGGAGGCGTGGTGGTCGACGATCCGGCGATCGGATTCATATACGCCCCCAACCTCACGAAGGGTCGCGGCGGGATCGGTGCTGATCTCACCGACGCCTCGATCGAAGCGGCCGTACGCCACGGACTGGGGCGCGACGGTCATCGGCTGTTGATCATGCCGTCAGAGCAGTATCAGCATCTCTCCGATGAGGACCTCGGCACCGTCGTGGCGTACTTGCACAGCGTTCCCAGCGTGGACCGCGAGACACCGGGGTCCAAGGTCGGTCCGGTCGCGCGCGGACTGTACGCGGCGGGGATCCTCCCGCTGTTCCCGGGAGTCGCCGTGACGCACACCGACGGCGTGATCGAGAACGTCGCCGTGGATTCCACCGCCCAGTACGGCAAGTACCTCGGCAGCGTGGGTTGCGCGGGGTGCCATGGCCAGACGTACGGGGGCGGTGCGATCCCCGGTGGTCCGCCCGATTGGCCGAAGCCAGCGAACCTCACGCCGACGGGGATCGGGCACTACACCTTCGAGGGTTTCGATCGTGCGCTGCATGAGGGCGTGCGACCGGATGGAACGAAGATCGATCCGTTCATGCCGGTGCATGCGACCAAGCTCATGACCGATGTGGAGATCGTCGCGGTGTGGAAGTATCTGCGGACGCTCGAGCCGAAGGAGTTCGGGGCGCGGTAGGCGAAGGGCAACTGCGACGGCGATTCACCACAGGGGCACAGGGGGCACAGGGAACAGCGACGCTGTAGTTCCCTGTCCCCTGTGCCCCTGTGGTGAAAGCGGTTGTCGTTCGATCGTGCTCGTTCGCGATCGGAACTCCAACGCGACGCTCCCACCGAACTACGGACGCCCGACCTGATCCCTTCCCTTCTCGATGAACGGGATCCCGCGCCGCATCCACTCGGCGTCGGGCGCGCCAAGGAGGCGGGCGGCGAAGAATTCCTGCATCCGTCGATCGATGTCCTTCTGATTCGCGTACTTCCGCGGATTGTGCGCGTCGCCGTTGTAGTTGACCATGTAGGCCTCCTTGCCGAGCCGGCGCATGGCGACGAAGAACTCGATCCCTTGGTACCAAGGCACCGCGCCGTCGGCGTCGTTGGCCATGAAGAGCACTGGCGTGGTCACGCGGTCGAGGCGGAAGAGCGGTGAGTTCTCGAAGTACCGCTCCGGATACTGCCAGATCGATCCACCGATGCGGCTCTGCCCCTGCTCATAGTTGACGATCGCGCGCTCGACACCCGATTCCCACCGGATGCCACCGTACGCCGACGTCATGTTGACCACGGTCGCGTTGGGCACAGCCGCCGAGAACAGGTTGGTCGCCGTGATGATGTACGCCGTCTGGTAGCCGCCCCACGACTGCCCGCCGATGCCGAGCTTGCGGGGATCGGCGATCCCTCGCGCGATCAACGCCTGGACGCCGGGCACGATCGACTTCACGGCGCTGGGGCCGGGGTAGCCGGGCGTGTAGTGGATGTTCGGCATGAAGACGAGATAGCCGAGCGAGGTGTAGACGATCGGATTGATCGTGTTGCGTCCGGCCGGACGATTGTAGTTGTAGAGGCCGTCGGAGAGCTGCTCATAGAAGTACGTGAGCATCGGATACTTCCTGGTCTCGTCGAACCCCTCGGGCTTGTAGAGCAAGCCTTCGAGCGGGACGCCGTCGCTGTTCATCCACTTCACGAGTTCGACGTTGCCCCAGAGATACCGTGACTGCTCGGGCATGGCGTTCGAGATGCGCTCGAGCCGGTCGAACGACGCGCCGGTCCAGAGGTCGGGGAACTCACGGTAGTCAGCGCGCGTGAGCAGGTACTGCTCGGCGCCGCGCGCCTTGACGAGCAGCGGCCACGACTTCGCCGCCATGATGATGCGCTCCGGCTGCGCGGCGACACCGACACGGTCGCGGTAGAGCCCCGCGAACTTGGTGACGTTGTCGAAGGTGCGGAGCAGCAGTGGCTGCGCCGGATCGTAGAAGCGCTCCTCGAGATCGAGGTCGACGAGGCGGAACGTGAGGGAATCACGACGACCGACGCCATCGGTGAGGTTGCGCGGAGCCACGGCGCCGAGCGGATCGATCTCCCAGATATCGTAGCGGTCGTAGATGAGCACGCGCGCGTCGTCCTTGGTCCAGCCGCCGACTCCCCAAGGCGACGGTTCCCCCGGCGTGTCGTGCGTCTCCTGGTCGAACCGCGCGTTGGCGATCGCGCCGGTGAGATCGCGCGTGCGGTTGGCGACGATGTCGTGGGCGCGCCAGGCGCCCTTCTCCCACCAGACGACGAATCGCGCGGCAGACGAGAGCTGACCGTTCCCTGGCACTTTGGTGGCGACGCGACGCGATTCGCCTGTCACCGTATTGAAGACGTGAATGTCGTTGCCGTCGTCGCCGGCGATCGCGTCGATCTCGTAGGGGACGCCGGTACTTGCGACGGCGACCTTCCCGTCCTCGGACAACTGCACCGTGGGGATCGAGTCGTTCGCGAGGCGCCTGAACTGCCGCGTCGCGACATGGAAGACGGCGCTGTAGCTCCGGTTGCGGTCCTGCCCGACCTGCAGGCGCTGCATCGGCTGCGGGCGCGTGTCACGCCAGTGCCAGAGATCGACGATCGCCTTGTCCGCGAGCGAATCGGCGGGGATGGAATCGGGTTGCACATGCGCGATGCCGAAGCGGAGCACTGCACCGGTGCGCACGAAGTCGATCGCACCGCGATCAGCGATCCTCATGCCCTCCCCGACGGCGGCTGCGGCCACTGCGACCGTCGCGGGCTGGACGCCGGGGCGCTGGCGCGTGCCCGTGAGCGACGCGTGATACAGCGTCATGCGCGGCTTCTCTGACTTCCACTCGTCGGCGTCGGTGACGAACGCGACCTGCGTGCCGGCTTCGTCGATCGCGAGGCTGCGATAGTTGCCCGTGGCGACGAGTAGCGGCGTGACGACGCCCGTGGCGAGGTTGCGGACGAATGCGCCGTCAGCGTTGAGCGAATCGGCGCCGGTGGTGCTGTAGACGAGGAATCGCTCGTTGAAGTCGATCGTGTAGTTGGAGACGCGCTCTACGCGCACCTCGGTGCCGGTCGCGAGCTCGCGCAGCACCAGTGCGGTGCCGGCGTCCTTGCGTCGGGCAGCCGGCCGCGTGGAGTCAGCGCGCGCGGGCGCAGCGGCCGCAGCGGTCGTGTCGGCATCGATCTGGTAGGCGACGAACCGCCCACCGTCGCGCGCAAGCTGGAATCCGCGCACGCTCGGGATCTCGGTGACCTTGCCGTCGGCGAGGGTGAGGATCGCGAGTGCGGTCTTGGGTTGGGCGGCGGGACGTCCCCGACGCGCACGCGCCGAGTCCATGGCGGCCTTGGTGGGATACTTGAGGGCAACGACATAGCGCGAGTCGGCGGTCACCTGGGCGGCCTGTGCGGTGAACGGCGTCCCGGTCACACTCATCAGCGGGCGTCCGGTCCAGCCGCGTGGAACACGATACTCGGTCGTGCTGCCGGTCGCGCGCGCGACGAGGTCGCCGTCGCCGACGGTCGGAGTGAGGGTGTAGACGGCCCATCGGCCATCAGGCGAGAGCGCGGGCTGCAGGATCGACCGCCAGATGTCGTAGGTGTCCTGAGTGAGCGGCAACTTCGCGGCTTGCGCGCGCAGCGCGCTCGGCGTGGCCGCTGCGAGCCAGAGGATGACGGTGATCGCGAGGATCGCGGTGCGCCGGGCGACTACGGCGATGCGATCGATCACGGTGGAGGACTCGTGGCGGGTGCGGGACATCGGGTCGATGGGCTCGGGGTTATCTTCTGCTGCGACTCCCCAAGTTACGCCTGTTCCTCCTCACACGTTGCGAGCCCGAGTGATGAAGCGGTTCCTCACGTACTTCCTGCGCGGCCTGATCCTCACGGTGCCGCTGGTGGTCACGATCGCGGTCTGCTGGGTGGTGCTCACACGCGTGGACGGTTGGCTGGGGCTTCCGATCCCTGGCGCGGGATTCGCGATCACGATCGCGGGGATCACGCTGGTGGGCTTCGTCGGCACATCGTTCCTCTGGACACAGGCGGAGCGCTGGCTCGAGAGTCTGCTCGAAAGGTTGCCGTTCGTGCGCCTGCTCTATTCGTCGACGAAGGACCTGCTGAGCGCGTTCGTCGGCGAGAAGCGGCGCTTCGACACGCCGGTGCTCGTGCAGTTGTCCGCCGACGGTGCGGTGCGCACGCTGGGATTCACCACGCAGGCGTCGCTCAGCGCCCTCGGGCTCCCACACGACGTCGCCGTATACTTCCCGCAGTCCTACAACTTCGCCGGCCAGCTCGTCGTGGTGCCGGCGACCCGCGTGACGCG
>JANOWT010000202.1:0-9578 GCA_031418115.1 Gemmatimonadota bacterium | reverse complement strand
GCGACATCGCCGTACGCGCCCGCCAAGTGTGGTTCCGGCGCTGACACGCGTCGTTCCGCCGCGATCACAAGAAGAATCCGCAAGAATGCCGCGCGCGTGACGGACGCCATGCGCGCGATTCCGGAGGGGCGTCCGAACATCCTATATGGAGGAGCACGACATGCAGAAGCGACACATGCAGTTCCTGGGCGCGTTGCGCCTGGCGCAGGAGATCCTGACGGTGGAGGCGGCCGCGCTCGTTGCGGTCAACGGCTCGCGGGCGCGAACGCGCCTGGACGAGGTGGTCGCACGGATCGAGTCACTCGCAACCTCGAGCACCGCGAACCGCACCGCCTCCCGCGCGGCCCTGAGCACCGAACAGCAGTTGGCGCGCGACTACGTTCGCTACCACCTCGGCCCGATCGTGCGGGTGGCACGGGCCAATGTCGTGGATGACCCGAGCCTCATGGCGTTCCGGCTGCCGCACCGGCGTTCCAACAAGACGCGCCTGCTGGAGGTGGGGCGCGCCTTGATGGCCGCGGCAGAGCCGCACACCGGCCTGTTCGTCGAAGCGGGCATGCCCGCGACCTTCCTCGACGACGCCCGGGCCGCGGCCGATCGGCTGGCGGCGACGATGCTGAGCAAGGGCGTGCACCGCACGACCGCATCGGGATCGCAGAAGGGGCTGGTGGAGGCGATCGATCAGGCGCGCCGCACCGTGCAAGTGCTGAACGCCCTGGTGAACGCCACGCGTGAGCTGCCGGAGTCGATGCTCACGCAGTGGCGCGGGGCCGTGCGCGTGGTGACCGGGCGTACTCGCGCCGGGAGTGAGGGTCAGCAGACGGCGCCGGCGACCCAGTCGGCGACCCAGTCGGCGAGCCAGCCGGTATCCCAGCCGGTGCCCCAGTCGCCGGGAGCGCTCCGTGCTGCGTGACCTCCCGGTGGCCGAGCGCCAGCACACGCGGGCGCTGGAGCTGGCTCGGAGCATCGGCCGGTGTGACCACGTCAGGCTCGCCGCATAAGCACGCGCACGAGTTCGGATCAACGCGAAGCGTTCACAACAACTCCAAGGAGGCTCAGATGGCCAAGAACGAGAAGACCTCGCCGCGCGTCGCCAGCGTGGCGGCGAAGGTGCTGCGCACCGGCAAGGGCACGCCGCGGCAACTGCGGATGCTCGCGGCGTCAGTGCTGACGCAGGCGGCGGATCGGATGAAGAAGTAAGGACGAGAGATCGGAAGGGCGCGCCGTCTCCTGGCACTCAGGGGGCGGCGCGCCTTTTCGGTTTCCTGACGACCGCAACCGCCGCTACAGAGTGGTTCACTGAACGTGTAGTTGAGTACGCCAATCGCGTGAAGGGCCGCGATGCGGATCGTCGCCTTCACAGCGCATCGCGCGGTGATCGACCGGATTCTCGAGCATCGGCGCCACGCCCGCAACCCGGCGCGGGGACCGACCCCCGCAGCTCTTCCTGCGCATCTTCGCCCGGGTGCTCTTGGCCTACGAGCACGAGCTCACCGCGAACGGCGAGACCGACTTCGAGGACATGATCGGCAGGAGTGCCCGCGCCGTCGCGAACGGGGATTGGCGCTCGCCATTCACCCACGTCCTCGTCGACGAGTTCCAGGACATCTCCCCACTCCGCGCGCACTTCGTTCGCGCGTTCCAGAGCGCCGATGCCCGTGCCACCATCTTCGCCGTCGGCGACGACTTCCAGTCCATCTACCGCTTCGCCGGTTCGCAGATCCGGATCATGACCGACTTGGGTCACTACTTCGGCCATCATCGCCGCCTGCCCCTCTCCCTCACCCACCGCTTCTCGGCGGCACTCGCCGATGCGTCGGGGTGGTTCGTCCTCAAGAATCCGGGGCAGATCCGGAAGACGGTGCGTGGGCGTCCGTCGGACGTCGAGAGGCCCATCACCCTCATCCGCACCGATGCTGCCGCGGCCGCCACGGGCCTGCGGCGCGCGCTCGAGCTCGCGCAGGGTGACGCACGGGCGACCGGCGGGCGGACGAGCGTCCTGCTGCTCGGGCGCTACCGGAACGACGAACCGGCGACCTTGGCCGATCTCCAGCGCCAGCACGCCGAGCTGGCCATCACCTTCAGCACCATCCACCGCGCCAAGGGGGCTGAGGCGGATGTGGTGATCCTGCTGAACATGAAGGGCGGGACGCGCGGGTTCCCGTCGGGGGTCCAGGACGATCCGATCATGCAGCTGATCCTGGGGGAGAGCGATGCGTATCCCGATGCGGAGGAGCGGCGGCTGCTGTACGTGGCGCTGACGCGGCCGCGGCGGCTGGTGGTCGTCTTGGCTAACGACCGGCCGGATTCGGTGTTCACCCGGGAGCTGTGCGGGAGCGAGTACGCGCGGTGGGTCGAGGTGGTCGATCTGCGAGCCGAGTCGCGACTTCCTTCTTGCCCCGGATGCCGGGACGGGCGGCTCGTGCCGCGGAGTGGGCCGCATGGGGCGTTCTTCGGGTGCACGAACGTTCCGCATTGCCTGCACAAGCAGCGGGCGGCAATGAACGGACCCCAGCGGCGTTACTCCGGTCCTTGACAATCGTTGAAGTGCAGCGATGTTACGAAGACTCGAGTCCCACGGGATATCGGGTGTTTATGCCCCCGGTGTCTGGCGAAAGCCACACACCGGGGTTCTTTTTTTCCCTCAGGAGTGATCTGATGTCCGAGCGTGCCATCGTGTTCATCGACGGGAACAACTGGTATCATGGCCTGCGAGGGCTCGGCCTCACCGATCTCGGCCGACTCGATTACGCGAAGATCTCTCTGAAGCTCGCCGGAGCGTCTCGCCTCTGGGAAGGCACCCGATACTACGTCGGCCAAGTGAACCAGGCTGAAGCTGCCGATCAGTACGCGGCCCAGCGTCGCTTCTTTGCCGACCTCTCCGCGACCGACGCGCGGATCACTCACCACCTCGGGCGACTTGAGACTCGCGTGGTCGAGAATGAGGCCGCCGAAGAGCTGCTCAAGACGCTCAACGCGCTTCCAGTTCGAATCGACATTCGCGTGTACAAGGACCTGATTGCATTGGCCCACCGTCACCGCCGAGTCACGGTCAAGGTTGAGAAGGCTGTCGACGTCCAGATCGCAGTCGATATGGTGATCATGGCTCAGCAGAACGCCTTCGACGCGGCATACCTGCTCTCTGCAGACGGCGATCTCACGCCGGCGGTCCGCGAAGTCAGAGCACTGGGAAAGAAGGTCTATATCGCCGCGCCGAGTCGAGGGGCGCAGCTTGCCGCCGTGGCCAACGCCTTCATTCGAGTCGATGCCCCTTGGTTCAAGGACTGCTGGCGCTGAGATCGGCACAGTGACAACGGGCCGCGATTGCGTGGAGCGCGCACTGAATCGCCCCGGGATCGCCGGAGGCTCCATAGGAGCGTGGGCATCCTGCGCCTGGGTCTGCCCCTACTCCGCCCCTCCATCCACTCCCCACACATCGACGTACCCCGACTCTTCACGGCGCCGGAACTCGTCCGGATCGTGTTCCAGCAGGTCGGCGATGTCATGGTGGCCGAGCGCACGCAACGTCGCGACTCGGAGCTGGCGGTCGCGTGCATCCCACGCCGCGTTGAGCACCAGCCACTCCGCCGGAGCCTCGTCGATGTACCAGTCCTCGTCGTCACCCAGCCCATGGGCGCGCTTCACCTTGTCGATCTCGGCATACAGGCGGAGCATCTCCGGGTCGTGACTCGCGGCGTGACCCGTGATGCACTGGAGCAGGATCTCGACGAAGTAATGGATCGCATCGTCCGAGATGAGTCCCTCCGCCGCGAGCGTCCGTGCCGCCGCGATCCAAGGGCCCGGCTCTGGCGTCTCCTCCAGCTCCTCCAGGATGCGACTCCAGATCCGCCGCGCTCGCTCCGCCTCCGGCTCGACCAAGAGCGAGCGAAGGCGTACGAGCGGAGGACGCGCGTCGTCGGATCGCGTGACGTCGGGGCGACGGAACATTCGAGGAAGATGGTCGACTGGCGGTGGCACCGCCACGCCGGTGAGGAAGAACATGGCCAGCCGATCGATGCGATCATACAACATGCGCTACGAGCTCCCGCAGGACCTCCTGCGTCGTGTCCGCGAGGCAGCCGCCCTCAGCCAGCGCGAGCTCGCGGTGCGCGCAGAGACGTCGCAGTCGGTGGTCGCCAGGATCGAATCGGGGCAGACGAGCCCGACGTGGGAGACACTGGCTCGCCTGCTCATCGCCGCGGGTACGGTCCCGCATCTCATCGCCGAGCCGCAGGACGTGATCGCGCCCGAGTGGCTTGCCGACGTCGACCGGATCCGGGCCCTCTCGCCGGAAGCTCGCCTGCTCGAGGTCGCCAACCTCTCCGCGCTCACCACGCTGGCGGTCAAACGTGGCTGAGGGCTGATCGGCGCGCTCGATGCACGGGTCTACACGGACGGCGCGCCGGAGGGGCTCGCGTTCGACTGCGGCGCGGTGACACTGACCTGCGCTTCCATCCGGCGGGGGTCGTCAGCTTCGACGAACTTGCGACGGAAGCGGAGCGGTTCGAGGTATTCGGCGTTGCGCTTCTGGTCGCCCCCCGCGGGGACGTGATGGGCGCCACCCTCCAGTCGCTGTGGAAACGCCACAAGCGCGTAGTGGGCGATCGCGGCATCGCCCCGTCGTTCGCACCAGTCGCCAATCATTCGTGACCTCCGCTCTTCTTACCGCCAGTCGGTCGCTTCGCCTGACCTTCGACCTGCTTGAGCTCCTCGATCGCCGCAGCGAAATGTTGATCCACCGGCTGCGACAACGCGTCCTGGGTCGCACGGAACTTGCCCAACTCCGTCTCCGCTTTCTGCAGCGCATCGTCATGCGACACCTTCCCCGCATGGACCAGAATATCTCGATCGCTGATGCGGATGAAATCGTCGAGCTTCGCGATCCACTCTGCCATCATCATTGGCCTGCGAGTGACCGCCTGCAACTCGGCAAAGTCGAGATACGCCGCAACAATCAGGTTGAGCGCCCGTAGTTCTTCCGGATTCAAGTAATTCTTGGCGATACCGACATCCGCCTTCCGCGGACGATCGCCCGTCCAGTTGGTCAGCCCCATCTGCGGCTTGTCGGCGTCGGCACGGGTGTGGATGATCTCCGCGGCCGTCTGCCCGACGATCGCCCAGTGCATCTTGTTCTGCACGGTCTGGAAGAACAGCGTCGACGCCCCCGCGCTCGGATCGTAGTCAATGCTCGTGGCGTAGATGTCGAGCACCTTGCGCCAGAACACGCGCTCCGAGGAGCGGATGTCGCGGATGCGGCTGAGTAGTTCATCGAAGTAGTTCCCGCCGCCAGCCGCCTTGAGACGCGCATCGTCCATCGTGAAACCCTTCACGATGTATTCGCGCAGTCGCTGCGTGGCCCACATGCGAAACTGCGTGCCGCGGAGCGACTTGACCCGGTACCCGACGGAAATGATCACGTCGAGGCTGTAGTGCTGGGTGTCATACATCTTGCCGTCGGCGGCAGTTATCCGGAAATTCCGGATAACTGAATCGGACCGTAACTCGGCCTCCTCGAAGAGGTTGCCGATATGCTCGTTGATCGTGCGCACATCCTTCTGGAACAGTTCGGCCATCTGCTTCTGTGTCAGCCAGACCGTCTCCTGCTCAACGCGCACCTCAACACGGGTCCGCCCATCTTCGGTCTGGTAGAACAGGAACTCTCCCGGATTGCCGGGAATCAACTCATTCGCCATACCCAGGCTCCTTCAGGTTTGCGGCGATCGCCGCATCCAGCGTCGCGGCCACCAGGTCCATGCTGCCGCGGAGCACATCGGCCATCTGCCAGAGCTGAGCTTGGTAGCCGACGTTGGCGGAGGTGTCGGTTGCGGCCGACGCAATCTTCTTGGCGGTCGTTGTCTTGGCCAACTGCTTGGACTCCACGGGATGAGGAGGCGCGGTAGATCTCCCGTTCCCTGCGTGGAGTCGACCGCCGACGTCGAAATAGAACCGCAAGGCCGGGAGCCGGCTACCTTGCGCTTATCGCCTCGCCCCCTCTTGCCGCGAAGCGGGCCGCATGGGGCCTTCTTGGGGTGCACGGACTTTCCGCATTGCCTGCACAAGCAGAAGGCGGCCGCTTCGTGACGGCTCACTCATCGCCGTTCGCATCGTACCCAACACCACTATCACCGAAGCCCGGCGGTACAAGGAACCGCGTGGCGTGACGAGGGTGCCCGACATTCGTCGGGATCGAGCGATACTGAACACGCGCTCTACTCCGCATCGTCGGGTCCCCACACGTCGAAGTGGCCCGAGGCTTCCCGACTCCGGAACTCGCCCGGATCGTGCTCGAGCAGGTCCGCGATGTCGCCGTGGCCGAGCGTGCGCAGCGTCGACACGCGGATCTCGCGATCGCGTTTATTCCACGCGTCATTGAGCGAGGTCCACTCCGGCGGACCCTCGTCCACGTACCACTCCTCGCCGTCACGCAGTCCGTGTGCCCGCTTCAGCTCGTCCATCTCGTGCGACAAGCGGAGCATCTCGCCATCGTGGGCCGCTGAGTGGAGGGTGATGCACTCGAGCAGGATCTCGACGAAGTAGTAGACCGCATCGGCCGAGATGACGCCCTCCGCGGCCAGCGTCCGCGCCGCCGTGATCCACGGCCCGGGATCCCGCGTGTCATCCAGCTCCGTCCGGATGCGATTCATCATCCGCCCCGACCGCGCTCTCGCGGGCTCGAGGACGAGCGTGCGAAGACGGGCGAGGGGCGGGCGGTTGTCGTCCGTCCTGGGGGCTGCGCGGCGGCGGCTCATCGGCAGAAGTTGGTCGATGGATCGTCGCGCGGCTACTCGACCCTCGTCCCGCTGCCCTCGTGCCGCCGGCACGTCGGCCATCGAGCGCAGGATCGGGGATGTATGTCAGCATTGACATCAGCTCCCCGGCCTGGCACTCTTCGATGTCTCCTCACGACGAACCGCTCGTCCGGCTTCACGGCGAAGTGTGAAGCGCTACGACAGTCTCTGACCTTCGAGGAAGCTCCGATGCGAAAGGCGAAGCAGGCTCGACTCGAAGCCGCCGGCTGGAAGGTCGGCACCGCCACCGAGTTCCTGGGACTCAGTGCCGAGGAAGCCGCGATCGTCGCCGTGCGCGCAGGCCTCGCCAAGCTCCTGCGCGATATGCGCACCGACCGAGCGTTGACTCAGGCGCAGTTGGCTCGACTCATCCGCTCCAGCCAATCGCGGGTCGCCAAGATGGAGGCGGCGGACAGTTCCGTTTCAATCGACCTGCTCGTGCGTACGCTCATCGCCTCGGGCACCTCTGGCGCCACCATCGGGCGGGCATTCGCCGAGATCGGTTCGGGGCGCAAGGCGCGGCGCACCGCGTGAGACCTGCGGATGCGCTCTTGTGAGGAAGTGATCCTCAGTTCGGCTCACTCCCATGGTTCTTCAAGTCCCCGACCGCGGGCCGCATCCGCGTCAGGCCGCGGATCATCGACCGCGAGTGCGCGATCTCATCGCGCAGGCGTCTCCGCTTGCCGGGAGTGATCCAGAATCGCTTCAACTGCTCGGTGTTCTCGGCGATCGTGCGCTCGTGATCGTCGAGCTGTCCCTGCTGATGCGCACGGCAGGCCGAGGAAGCTGATCGACCTTGCGGCTCTGCGGAGTCCACTCGATCCGCCGATCCCTACGATGCCCCTATTGCGCATCGACGGTCCGGACCGCACCGTGTCGGCTACGCATGAGCCCGCTCCGCATCGCACTCCAGGTCGTCGCATCCGCCGCGATCGTCGCCGCGCCAAGGGTATCAGCCGGCCAATCCTGCGTTGCCGACGGCTATCTCCTCGCCGTCTCGTCGCCGATGCTCACCGCCGCCGACTCCGGCTACCTCCAGGCCGCTGCGCACTCGCTCGCGTATCGCTGGCCGGTCCCCAGCCGTCGACGCGAGACCTACACCAACTGGCGCCGGGTCCGGAAGCGCACGCTGCCGCCCGAGCCCCGGTGGGCCGACGATTGGGCACCCGCCGAGGGACTGCGCGCCGAGTTCACGATCGTGATCCCGCGCCGCGGACGGATCCGAACGCTCGATCCCTCGATCGCCAGTGGTGACGATCTCTTCGACCGCAGTCTGCGGCTCATGGCGACCGACCCGCTCCCTGCATCACCGGAGCTCCCGCCCTTCCCTGCCTCGCTCGCCGCGGATTCCCTCGTGCTCACCGTGCACCTCGGCAGCGCGCCTGATTCGGCACCGACGGGACGTATACGGTTCGCGGTCGCACAGCGGCGCCTGGAACTGGTGCCGGGCAGCTTCGAGTTCAACGCGCCACGGACCCCGAGTACGCTACCCGCGTCGCAGCGCTTCGCGACGATCAAGTACGATGTGAGCGAGAACGGTCAGGTCGACCCGTCGAGCGTCGAGGTCCTCGACTCGTCGGATCGCGAACTGGTCGACGCGATCCGCGCGGCGCTCCCGCGCGCCCGATTCCGGGCGGCCGAGCAGGGCTGCCGGCCGATCAGGATGACGGTGGTGCAGACGTTCAGGGGCTGAGGCCCAGCTAAGGCAGCAGTCGGTCCTGGCGCACATAGTCCATGTAGCGTGCGGTCTCGTCGGCGACCGCACGACCGTGCATCGCTTCAACGATCGCGAACGCCATGTCGATCCCGGCCGACACGCCCGCCGACGTGACGATCCCGTCTTCGACCACTCGTGAGTGGGCTTCGACCTGGATCGTCGGGTCCATTTCTCCCAGAAGAGCCAGGGCGCCCCAGTGCGTGGTGGCGCGTCGACCGGCGAGCAGCCCGGCACTGGCAAGCAACAGCGCGCCGGTGCACACCGATGTCACCTGTCGGGCGCTCGCGGCGACGTGTCGGATCCAACTGAGGGTCGCGACATCGTGCAGGAGGGCTCGAGTGCCGAAGCCTCCCGGAACGACGAGCACATCGATCGGCGGGGCCGCACTGGTGTCGAAGTCGGGAAGAACTCGAAGTCCGCCGGTCGCCGTCACCAGAGCACCGCCGACTGCGATGGTGAAGACGCGGAACGGCGCCGACTCTTCAGTGCGACGCGACTCGATGCCAGGACTCAATCGCGTACGAGAGAACACTTCGTAGGGCCCAGCGAAGTCGAGCACCTCGACCCCGTCGAAGAGCAAGATCCCAACAGTCACCTTGTCCACGGTCCTGCCTCCCTGCTGCGAGTCCGAATCGGTGACAGTACGACCTGTCAGCGGTTTCGGCCAGCACGCGACGACGACTCGTTCGCCTGTTACCGGATGAACCCGATCGTCGGGCGCGGCAGCTCGCGTACGTGCACGAAGGCCCTCATGATCGCGACGTTGACGTCGTACGCGCGTCGACTGCGGAGCACGCTGGAAAGCATCGCAACGCCCTGTTCCGTGAACACGCGAGGAGTCTTCCGCCGGCCGCCATGCGAACTTGATATCACAGATTGTGATATCAAGTCCGCGGCTTCATTCCGAGTCAGCGTGAAGGCGAAGTCTGCAGGGAAACGGGCCAGGTTCCTCGCCACCGCCTGATTGAGCGCCCCGGTCGAGACGCCATAGAGTTCCGCGAGGTCGCGGTCGAGCATCACGCGAGAGCCGCGCACGAGCAGGATGCGCTGCTCGATCGTGCGAGCCAACACGG
>JANOWT010000201.1:0-6616 GCA_031418115.1 Gemmatimonadota bacterium | reverse complement strand
GCTCGGCGTTTGCGCGGCAGGCTGACGCGCTCGGCGCGACCGTGAGCGACTCGAAGTCCCGGACAGCCTGCGCGATGCTCGCGGCCGAATCGTCGGGGAAGAAGAGTCCCGTGCGATCAGTGCCGGCCTCGCCGCGAACCGTCTCAAGTGCCCCGCCCCGCCCCAGCGCGATCACAGGCGTTCCGCAGGCCTGCGCTTCGAGCGGGACGATGCCGAAGTCCTCTTCGGCGGCAAAGACGAAGGCGCGTGCCTTGCGGAGCCAACCCAGGAGTTCAACGCGAGGCACTGAACCGAGCAGCGAGATGTTCGGCGCCCCCGCCGCCGCCGCGCGGATGCGATCGTGCTCCGGGCCATCACCGAGTACCACGAGGCGTCGGTCCGGGAGCGTGCGGAACGCCTCGACGATCCGATCGATCTTTTTGTACGCGACCTGACGGCTGGCGGTCACGTAGAGATCTGGGTCGCTCGGCCCGGCGGGAGTGAAGAAGCCGATGTCGACCGGCGGGTGCAGCACGATGCTCTCGCGGCCGTAGTTGCGGCGCACGCGCTCGCGGACGAACTGCGAGTTGACGACGAAGCGATCGACGCCGGCGGCCGCGGCGCGGTCCCAGTCGCGGATCCATTTCAGCAGCGTTCGCGCGGCGATCGCCTTGAGCCCCGAGATGCGGTGGTCCGCGAGATACTCGTCGCGCATGTCCCAGGCGTAGCGCATGGGGGAGTGGCAGTAGCAGAGATGGAACTGACCCGGGCGCACGCGCACGCCCTTTGCGACGGCGTGGTTGCTCGAGATGATGACGTCGAATGCGCTCAGGTCGAGCGAACGGATGGCAAATGGCATGACCGGCAGGAGCGAGCGATAGCGGCGAGCGATGCCGGGGATGTGTTGCATGAAGCTCGTGTGGGCCGGGCGGTCGGTGATCGCCGCGCGGTCGGCCGGGGACATGACGTCGAAGAGGGCGAAGAGGGTCGCCTGCGGGAAGGCGGCGAGGATCTCTCGGATGACGAGCTCGGCGCCGCCGGGGTTGGCGAGCCAGTCGACGACGACGGCGATGCGTGGTGCACTGTCGGTCGCGTGGCTGAGCAGTTCGCGGGGCGCGCGGGGGTGGAGCATGTTGTGAAGATATCGCGCGCCCCTTGGCGACGGCGACGGGAGTGTCGCGCCCGCAGGTAGGCCAGCTGTAAAAGCACCGCCGCGTCGCTCAACGAGAGTTGAGATTCGCCGCACTGCAGCTCGTTGGCGACCTACGAGGCCGCACCTGCGCGCTGTCCACGATCTCCATTGGGACTCGGCCGACGCGCTCCGGATTGGAGATGCGCATGACATCACCGGTGATCGTCGCCACACTCAGCGGGGCCGTGGCCCATCGAGGGCTGGGCGAGAGGAACCAGCCGCCGAGGAGGCCGAAGTCGACCCCTTGCGCGATCAGTTGACTCGTGAGGACCGCTGGGTCCGGCTCCTCCACGTTCGGTGCGGCGCCAGTCGGACGAATGAAGTGGCTTCGCACCGTCCGAGGAGTGGCAACTCGCGCGATCTCGAGGGTCTGCGATTCGCCACGAATCAGCTGATCTAGTGCGCTCCCGACCTCCAACCAAGAGGTCGCGGATCCGGTACCGGTGATCCGGGTGGTCCCGAGGGGAATGAATGGAACTCGCAGCACATCGGACGACATGTACCAGCCATGGTACCCCGCGGTATGCACCTCACCAGCCGGAGCCTCCAGAAAATCCTGGCCGTGATCGGCGAAGATCAATCCCGAGGTCACGCGTCCGCGCTGCACCAAGTCCTCGGCCCAAGGCAGTAGGACGCTCATCAAGACGCGGGCCTTGATCATGTACAGGGCCTGCGCATCGGCACACTCTCCGTCGGGGCAACGGGACTCGTTTCCTCTGAGCCTGAACTGCATGCCTCGTTTCCACATCCAGCTAGGCCCTTCGAGAGCTCGCATCTCGGCATACGAGGTCAAGTCGTTCGCGAGGTACGTCGTGTGGAATAGAGCAAGATCGGTACGGTCGAGCTCGGATTCGAAATCCCGCAGCAGGTCCCTGAGCCGCGAGTAGGGGTTCTGCGCCTCGATCGGCCCCATGACGTTAGCGAGCCACCCCATCATGGGCACGGTTCGACCGATCTGCATTCGGAGGAGGTCGGCCGCGCCCGCTTGAGGCGCAACGAACCGCAGAAAATCCACACGAAGGCTCTGCTCGCTCGCGGTGATCGCGTTGTCGATGGCGAACGTCACGCGCCACTGCCGCTGGCGCGCGACGAGAAGGAGTCGCGATTCCGGGGTAGTCCGCGTTGCCAGAGGCGGCACGAACAGCTCCCGCTCGACCCCTGCGGAATCGCCCGTCAGCAGCAGTCGCCACTCTTTGCGGGTCGAGCCGTAATGCGACAGACCGGGCACCGCCGCATCCAGCATTCCGAGAGGTCCGCACAAGTCTTGCGTAGCTTCGAGGAACGGTCGCCAGCCGAGTTCATCCACAGCGAGCACCATGACCTTGGGCGAAGCTGCCGTCTCGCGTGGTTGCGCGGCTTCGAAGAACCAGCGCAGGCCACGATGAGGGATCGACACCAGCACGATTGGGATCGCGATGAGCGCGAGGACCCGAATCCGCGAATCCTGGCGCCTGAGCAAGATGGGTATCGCGACCAGCGGCGCTGCCACGATGACCAGTAGCTCAATGGCGACCGGCAAGCGGGACAGAACTGGGACCAGTGGCAGTCCCCCGGGATGCCCGACCAACAACCACGCGTTGAAACACCATAGGAGGAACATCGCGACGAGCGCATCGTGAGCGACCGTGCGGTCTTGCGGGCCCGAGGCGAGCCACTGTCCCAATCCCCCCAAGACGCTCAGGCCCAGAAGCTGGAGGGAGCCTGTTCCGAGGAAAGAAAGCCCCATGGCCGTGACGGTGTGCGCCCACTGCAACTGACCCGCTCCCATGAACGCAAGGCGACCCAGGGTGAGGTAGGCCAGTCCGGCCACGCTACACACGGCGAAGCCGCTCACCCACCAGAGCGCCACGATCCGTAGCAATGTCCTTGGGCGTCTACGCATGCACCGTCGGTGGCGAAGGTCGCCTGCGTCGCGAGCGGCGAGCCAACGACGCCGCCAAATGGCGCCTCGGAGGAGCAGCGCATGAGGTCGTCTTGGTCGACATGGGTACAAGCTACATCGCGAGTTGAGACTTCAGGAGTCGGGGCGGTTGATCGCCAATATTGCCGGTTGGCTCGGACGTGCTGGACCAACTAGACTTGCGAACTACCCGAGCCACCCGAGGCGGGTAGCGGTTCGCCAGTCGGGCCCATAGCTCAGCGGTTAGAGCGGCGGACTCATAATCCGAAGTGCGCAGGTTCGAATCCTGCTGGGCCCATTCCAGGATCGAGGATGGAGGATGAAGGATGGAAGATGGGGCTCACTTGAACCGCCCTCTGTGTTCGGATAGATTCGGGGTTCTCCGGGCGCGTAGCTCAGCTGGTTAGAGCGCTGCTTTCACACAGCAGAGGTCGGGGGTTCGAGCCCCTCCGCGCCCATCGTCGAAACGACTTCATGTTCTAATGGCGGGGCGTCGACCGATCCGGGTCGGCGCCCTGCCGCCGTTTCTGCCCGTATCAGTCGCATGGCGCGTGGTCGGGCGCGTTGTCGGGGTGCGCTCGGCCAGGTACATTCCGCACACTCCAAACACGACGGCCGCCTTGCGTTTCTCTCGTCTCATTCCACTCGGGTTCCTCGCTCTCGCCCTGTTGCCGGTGCGCCCCGCGGCCGCGCAGGCACGGCCCACCGCATCGCAAGCGGAGGCTGTGCTGAAGGCGCGGCCGGAACTCGTCTCGCAACTGCAGGCGCGGCTTGCTGGATCTGGCCTTTCACCTGAGCAGATCCGCGCTCGCCTGAGGGCCGAGGGGTATCCGGAGTCGCTGCTAGACCAGTACATGAACGGCCAGCGCTCCTCAGGGGATGCCGGGATGCCGTCGGATGATGTCTTCTCGGCCGTGCGCGCACTTGGGCTCGTGGACGAGCAGGACTACGCGGAACTGCTGCGATTGGCCGACCGCTCGCCGTCGACGTTGAGTGCCCGCACCGGCCAGCCCGACCGTGCGACTGCCGCGCTGCGCGGAGTCGTCGAAGCGCCTGCGTCCGAGCGCGCTCCCGAGATCTTCGGCCTTGCGTTGTTCCGGCAGGCCAACTCGCTCTTTCTCCCGAACCTCGATGGCCCGGTCGACGCCGGCTATCGTCTTGGACCCGGCGACCAACTGGTCTTGATCCTCACCGGTGACGTCGAACTCGCACATACGCTCGAAGTGACCCGCGAAGGCTTCATCGTCATTCCGCAGGTGGGACAGATCGGCGTGGCGAACCTAACGCTCGGCCAGCTCGAAGACCTGCTGTACACGCGGCTCGGACGCGCCTACAGCGGCGTCCGCCGTGGCGCCGACGCCACCACCCGGTTCAGTCTTTCGGTCTCCCGACTGCGGTCGAATCAGATATTCGTGGCCGGCGACGTCATGATGCCGGGGTCGTACCGCGTGACCAGTGCGGGTACCGCACTCACCGCGCTCTACGCCGCGGGCGGACCCTCGGACGATGGCTCGTTGCGCCGCGTCGAAGTCCGACGCGGTGGCGCGTTGGTCTCCACGCTCGACGTCTATGATTATCTGCTGCGCGGCGATGGATCGCGCGACGTGCGACTCCAGCAGGGCGACGTTGTCTTCGTGGCCGCGCACCAGCGCCGGGCGCGCGTTGACGGTCAAGTGACGCGCCCCGCGATCTACGAGTTGAAGGACGGCGAGACGCTCACGGATCTCGTGAAGGCCGCCGGAGGACTCACGGCACAGGCGAACAGCAGGCGATTGATCATCGAGCGCATCCTGCCCGCCGCGGAACGGTCCGCCGGTCGCGATCGTGGCGTAATCGAGGTCGCGCTCGAGCCTGCGAGCGCCGTGCCGGCGATCCGTATCGAGGACGGGGACGTCGTCCGCGTTGCGACCATCTCCGACCGCATCCGCGGTTCGATCGCGGTGCGTGGTCACGTGTGGACGGAAGGACGACAGGGCTTCGCACCCGGCCTCACCCTTGAGCAGGCGCTTCGGCGCGCAGGTGGACTCAAGCCCGACGGCTACGTAGGGACGGTACTCGTCTCGCGGCTTAACGCAGACAGCACGCGCATGCAGCTCCGCGCGATCTTGCGTGACACGACCGGAGCAACGCTGGAGCCGTTCCTGCTCTCCGACGACGACGAGATCACCGTTTACAGCCTGACTTCGATGCGCCCGGATCGGTACGTGTCCGTGAGTGGATCCGTGCGCAATAGCGGTCGCTTCCCGTGGAAGCAGGGGATGACGATCCGCGATCTGGTGCTGACCGCCGGAGGCGTGCAAGAGTGGGCGTTCCTGCGCGAGGCGGAGATCGCGCGCATCTCAGTCGGAGGTGACACGCTCGCCACGGCGATCACCGTCCGCGTGCCGATCGACAGTTCCTATCGCTTCGACCAGTCGGTCGTAGCCGGGATCCGAGCCGATGCGATGCTCGAGCCGTACGACAACGTGTTGTTGTTCCGCGATCCCTCATGGACCGACCCGAGGTCGGTCATCCTCACTGGGGAGGTGCGCTTTCCCGCGCGGTACACGCTGAAGACCAAGCAGGACCGGCTCTCCGACGTGATCGCTCGCGCAGGGGGGCTCACGCCCGAGGCCGACGCGAATGGCACCTATTTCGCTCGGCTCGAGGACACGTCGAGGGTCAGCGAGTTCGTGGCGGTCGAGACACGTCGAGCGGATGGTGGCACTACGCTCTCGCCGCCCGGCACACGCATCCGCGTCGGGGTTGACCTGCCCGATGCGCTGCGAGGCCGCCGCCAGTCCGACAACCTGGTGCTCCTGGACGGCGACTCGATCCACGTGCCGAGGCAGTTGCAGACTGTCGCGGTCCGTGGAGCGGTGAACGCTCCCACGGCGCTGGCGCACGCAGACCGTCGGCTCGGCTACTACATCGGCGCGGCTGGCGGGTCCACGGAACGTGCGCGGACGAGTCGCGCGTACGTGATCCAGCCGAATGGGAAGATCCAGAGTCGGTCGCGCTTTCTCGGGTTGATCACGATCGATCCCAAGCCGATGCCTGGCGCGACGGTCGTTGTGCCGTCCCGCGGTGAGCAGCGTGACAATGGGGGGCCGATTGCGACGTTGAGTGTGGTGACGCAGATACTGGCGTCGCTGGCGACGATCGTGGTGCTCACGCGCTGAGCGGGTCAGCGGGCGCCAGTTCGCGACCACTTCCCGCCTCCCTTGATCGCAATGATTATCTACGACGGAATCGTCTTCAACTTGCAGAGGACTGGCGGGATCTCCGTGCTCTTCAAAGAGATCATCTCGCGTCTACCTCGAGCGTCCTGCCAACTCGTCGGATTCAGCGATGACCCGCCCAGCGCGCTTGAGCACGTGAACTACGAGTCTCGCGCACCGCGGCGATTGGAGCGCTACCGGAGCGCTGACTTCGGCGTGGGCGCTGAGCTGTTCCACTCTACATACTACCGACTCCCGTCGACGCGCGGCGCGAAGATCGTTACCACGGTGTACGACTTCGTATACGAGCGCTTCGCCTCATTCCCACGGAGGGTGGTGCACACG
>JANOWT010000200.1:0-2280 GCA_031418115.1 Gemmatimonadota bacterium | reverse complement strand
TCCCGATGAGCTGCCAACGGCCGACGAAGACCGGTGTCAACTCCGGTGACAACGCCGCGCGCCCGAGCCCAGAATGGGGCCTTGTTGCCACCCACTCATCAAAGCCGTTCCTGGCGAGACGTCAACTCCGGTTACAGCCTGGGCTCCAAAAGGCCAGCCAGCGTCCGCTGGCACGACATCCGGTTTCACGCGGAGCGATAGCCCCGCGGATCGAAGAGTCGTCAGGTGGAAGAGTCGCGCACGAGAGCTCTAGGTGGCTGGTGGGCAACCGCGAAGCGCGGCTGCCCACCAGCCACGAAAAATCGCAGGGACGGTGGTTGCGGGGGGGCGGCTGGTAAGAGCGCCCGGTCGACACGCCGGTCGACGTGGCGAGAGCCTTTCCTGGCGCTGGGGAGGACGGCGCGCTGGAGGAGGCGCCTTTCCCGGGGCTGCGGTCGCTGCTAGCTGGCCGGCTCGACACGGTCGAGTCCCAGAGCAGCCAAGCGGGCAAGGTTCACGGCGGCGGCGAGCAACGCGAAGTCCTGCGCGACGCGGATACGACCGCGTACACGCGCTCGGCGTCCGCCGTGCTTGCGTCGCATGAGATGGCCGATCTTCCGCTCGACCTTGGGGCGGACGGCGCGATAACGCTTCTTCCACTCGGGATCGCGCTGCGTCGCACGGCTGCGCGTAAGCGTCTTGTGCTTCGGATGCGTCCGTACGGTGCGGCCGGAGAGCGAGTCGGTGCATTGTGCACGTAATGGGCACGATAGGCAGGCCACTCCGAAGTCTGCGATGCCCGAGCCATCCTTCTGAAGTCGTAGCTGCACGAGCTGGCCGTTGGGGCAGGTGACGGTCTTCGCATCGACGTCGATGACGAAGGCATCCTGGGTGAAATGGCCTTTCGCAGCGGACGGAGGCTGCACCTTCACGTTGGCCTCGGCGCCCGCCCCTTCGATGTGCTCGACCAGAGCGGCGGTGCCGTAGGAGCTATCGCCGTAGATCTCGACGGGCTCCTCCGCAGGCGAGCTCTTGGCGGTGGCGAGCACCTCTTCGAGCATCGCCGCCGCGGGTACGGCATCGCCGACGTTGCCTGCGGTCACCTCGGTGGTGACGATGAGCTCTGAGTCCGGGTCGATCGAGATGTGGCCCTTGTAGCCATCGAAGCCGCGCGCTGCGGTCTTGTGACCGTGACGCGCTTCGGGGTCGACGGTGGAAATGACGCGATCTTCAGCGACGCGTCGTGCGATGCGAAAGACGGAGTCGTCGCCCTGATCGAGGTCCTGTCCGAGAACGGTCGCGAGCAACTTCGCCGCCTGACGCTCGCGCGGGTCGAGGGAGCGGCCATGCAGAACGGCGAGAGCGGCGCTGCCGTCGAGCGCCAGCGCATCGACCAGGACCTCGCGGGCCTTTGCATCGTCCCAATCGCACGAGGGCTTGCCCGGCTTGCGATAGTCGTCGTCGCGCTCGAGCCCGCTGCGGATCTCGTCTGCAACCTCTCGATCGACGACAGCGAGGAGCCCCACGAGCGCCGAGCGTACGAGCGTTACGGTGTCCTGAGTCGCCACGGCGTCGTAGAGCGCGGTGGAGTCGAGAACGCGCTTGCGACCGATGAGTCCCGCCTCACGCGCGGCACCGATCACCGCCTCGAAGATGCGATTGGGATGCTCGGACCGGCGAAGCCGCTCGCGCATCTCCACGAGCACCGTGTGCACGAAGCCTGGGAAGTCGTAGTCGAGCGCACCCGCGGCGTACTTCCAGCGTGCGTCGAACGCGAAGGCATCGACGGCCTCGCGATCGCTCATCCCCGAGTAGCGCTGGAGCACCATCACGACCGAGACGACACGCGGCGCGATGGAGGGCCTGCCGTTGGCGACATAGAGATCGGCGAACGCGTCATCTGGGAACAGCTCGTGCGCCTTCGCGGCAAGGAGGCGGAAGATCGACCGCTCCGGCAGGCGCGACTCGCACAGCTCTCGGGTCGAACGGAAGAGGTCCTCGTGTGTCGGCGCGCGTCCCAGGCTCATAACGGCATTTCGCCAGACCCCCGATCCGCGAGCAACCCGATTCGCGTGGGATCACATAGGGCAACGTGGGATCACCCATGGTCACCCGTCCCCTTCACGGTTCGTCGTGCGAACCGTGGCTGGTGCTCAACCGCGCTTCGCGGTTGGGCACCAGCCACCTAGGAGAGGTCGACCGCTCAAGGAAGACGCGGCGAAACGCGGCGGAGCACGTCACAACCCCACGTGATCTAACGCGCCCGTCTGACGCGAACTGACGCGAGCCAACGCGACCCGA
>JANOWT010000199.1:0-1613 GCA_031418115.1 Gemmatimonadota bacterium | reverse complement strand
GACATGGACCGTGTACGCGACGAGTTCGTGCACGCCACGCGCTTGGGAGCATCAGCGGGCTTCGACTGGCTCGAGCTCCACTGCGCGCACGGCTACCTGCTCTCGGCCTTCCTCTCGCCGCTCACCAATCGGCGCGACGACGAATACGGCGGCTCGGCCGAGCGACGCGCGCGCTTCCCGCTCGAGGTCTTTCGCGCGATGCGCGACGCGTGGCCTGCCGAGCGACCGATGTCGGTGCGCATCTCGGCGCATGACTGGACGCCCGGCGGCAACACCGGCGAGGACGCTGTTCTCATCGCACGCCTGTTCCATGAAGCCGGCGCCGACCTGATCGACGTCTCGGCGGGCCAGGTGGTGAAGGAGGAGAAGCCCGTCTACGGCCGCATGTGGCAGACGCCGCTCGCGGACCTCGTGCGTCAGACGGCACCCGTGCCTGTCATCGCGGTGGGCGCGATCAGCGACGCCGATCAGGCGAACGGGATCATCGCGTCCGGGCGGGCGGACCTGGTGGCGATCGGCCGTCCGCATCTCGCGAATCCGGCCTGGTTGCTCGCGGAGTCCGCTCGGCTCGGCTTCGGGGGCACGGGCGCGCTCTGGCCACCACAGTACCGGGCCGCGAAGGTCCAACTCGAACGTCTCATGGAACGGGAGCGCGCGGCGATCGCCGCGGCCGCGCCTGCACCACCAAAGGGAGAACTCACGTGAAGCCGCTCGCCGGTCAGCATGCCCTCGTCACCGGGGCCAACCGTGGGATCGGGGCCGCGATCGCGCGCCATCTCGCCGCAGCGGGCGCCAACGTGTCGCTGCTCGTGCGCACCCCAGCGAACGCCGAGCCGCTCCGGCGTGAGATCGAAGCACTCGGCGTGCGTGCCGTCATCGTCGGGGCCGACGTGACCGATGCGCCGGCGCTCGCGCGCGCGATCGGCGAGGCCGTGGCGGCACTCGGGCCGGTGGACGTGCTCGTCAACAATGCGGGCACAGCTGAGACGGTGCCGTTCCATCGCAGCGATGACGCGCTGTTCGCACGGATGATCGGCGTGCACCTCATGGCACCGGTGCACGCGACGCAGGCAGTGCTCCCCTCGATGGTCGAGCGCGGCCGCGGACGGATCGTCAACATCGCGAGCGTCGCGGGACTCGCCGGCGGACCCTACATCACGGCCTACACCGCAGCGAAGCACGCGATGGTCGGACTCACTCGCGCGCTCGCGATCGAGTACCGCAGCAAGGGTGTGCTCGTGAACGCCGTCTGCCCCGGTTACACCGACACCGAGATGGTCAGCGGGGCCGTGACGAAGATCGTCGCCAAGACGGGGATCGCCACTGAGGCGGCCGTGGCGACGATCCTCAAGGACAGCGGCCAGCATCGCCTCGCCACCACGGACGAGGTCGCCGAGGCAACGCTCGCATTCGCGCTGCCGAGCTGCACGGTGACGGGTGAGACCACGATGGTGATGGGCGAGACCGTCGCGTGACCGCGCCGGCGCTCGACCCCGAGACACGCCTGCAGGGTGACGACCACGAGGCACTGCGCCTCTGGTTGCGACTCTTCACCTGCACGACGATGGTCGAACGCACGATCGACCAGACGCTCAAGCGCGACTTCGGCTCGT
>JANOWT010000198.1:0-13006 GCA_031418115.1 Gemmatimonadota bacterium | reverse complement strand
TGCCATCGTCGTTGTTGCCAGCACGCTGGCACTCATTGGCTATTGTCCTTGGACGTACGCAGCACGCGTGCGGACGTGGTGGATGGCCGCCGGTGTCTTGATTCTCCTCGTCGGGTTCGCCTTACTGTTCGTTGAATCCTTTCGCTTCGTTGAAAACGGGATCGGTCCGAAACTCGACCGGCTTGAAAAGGAAGGTCCAAAGTGAGCTCAAAATCTACCGCCAAGCAAATCTTCCGCGCAGAGTGGGAGCAATTGAGCGCCCATGAACGCGAAGTGATCGAAGGGGTTCTGCACCGTATCAGCGTCCCTCGCAATCCCAATCAAGAGTTCGCGAATCGTCGTACGTTTGGAGAACGGGCCTCCGATCTCATCGCAAAGTTTGGTGGGTCGTGGACCTTCATTCTCCTGTTCCTCGCGATCCTGGTCGTCTGGATGGGCGTGAACAGCAGCATCCTCGCGGGCGCCCGCCGGGTGTTCGACCCGTATCCGTTCATCTTCCTCAACCTGCTCCTCTCGATGATCGCGGCCCTGCAGGCGCCCGTCATCATGATGTCGCAGAACCGGCAGGCGATGCTCGACCGCGCGCACGCCGCGGCGGACTACGAGGTGAACCTCAAGGCCGAGATCGAGATCAGGCACCTGCACGAGAAGTTCGACGAGTTGCGCGAGGCGCGGTGGGCGGAACTCGTGCAACTGCAGGAGCGACAGATCGCGATGCTCACCGAGCTGGTGGCGGGCCGGGGAGGCGCGCGCGATCCACTGACGACGGAGAGCTGACGAGACCCGTGCCCGACGCGGGCAGGTCCCGCCGAGCGCTCAGCAGACCGCGCGCTTGGCACTCGGCACCGCCCCCACCTCACGGCACTTTCGCCGGAAGTCCGCCCCATGATCGATCGGCAGCGCATTCTCGTGCTGCCACTGGTGCACCATCTCGTGCAGCAACGTCTCGAGCGCCGACGCGAACCCATCGCGATGACAATGCCGCGCCGAGAGCGCGATCTCAGGTCCCCCGCCCTCCACACCAGGCGCGTAGTGCCCGAGCCGACGCAGCATGCGCCGCGAAACGCGGATCGGCACCGGCTTGAGCTGCGCACCGAACCGCTCGCCATTGAGCCGCGTGTGCCACTCGGCGAGTCGCTCCGCGAGCGGCTCGTCGTCGGGGTGCGTCTTCTCGGGCGCGCGCGCCGGCTTGGTGTTGCGCGGCAGTGGGTACGCGACGATCGCGTCACGCGCGGCCTGTCGTTCCCATTTGCGACGCGCCATGACGAACCGCACGATCTGCACCTGCATCTCCGTCGGTGCGACCACAAAGCCCTCGTGCACCCGCAGATCGAAACCCTTCACGCCCACGAGGATGCTGCGATTGCGCGTGAGCACCACGCGCCGCACATGCGCGAGACCCAGCGAGATGAGCTTGTTGAAGAGCTTCTCGGCGGCACGCTCGGCGTCTGCGAGCTCCTCCACTTCCTCGGCGAGCTCTTCAGCCTCGGCCACCAGGTCGGGGCCCTCGGCGAAGCTCAGGCCGAATCCAAGTTGGAACTGATCCTCCGCGCGCGCGGTCATCGGGCGAACACTCGGTCCTGCCGCGGCGTGAAGTCCCCTACCTCGCGGTCCCAGGTACAGGCGCGCACGGTGAGTGCTTCGGGCGTGACCTCGATTTCCTGAAAGGCGGCCGGCAATCCGCCGCGCGTGCGGTCGCAGAGCGTGGTGCTATGCGAGACGACCATGCGCCGCGCGCCGACTTCGACCGCATCGATCCGCGTCTGGTGATCGTGGCCGTTGAGCACGAGATCGGCGCCGGTACCGAGCGCCTCGGTGATCCCCGCGGCGCGATTCACCAGGCCCCATCTATTGGAGAGATCGCCGCGCAGGAGATTGTGATGGAAGACCAGCACCTTGAGATCACCAGCGGGCGCACCCGCAAAGGCCGCGCGGGCGCGCTCCCACTGTTCCGGGCGGACGGCACCGACCACACTCAGGTCGCGCAGTCGCGTGGTGAGCGTGTACGGCTGCACACCATGGCAGGAGTTGAGTCCGACGATCGTCACGCCGGGCAACTGCAGCGTGGGCTCGACGTCGGGTGAGATCCACTTACGATAGCCGCGCAGCAGCGGCCCGCGCGGCCCGAGTCCCACGGGCTTCCACCACCAGGCGACGTCGTGATTGCCCGGCACCACGAGGACCTTCGAGAGCGCCGCCGCCGCGTCGAGGAACGACCGCGCGGCGCGGAACTGCGCGCGGAAGTTGCGCTGCGTGAGATCCCCCGCGACCACCACGACATCGTACCGCCGCTCGGCGATGCGGCGCGCGACGGCCGCCAAGTAGGCGACCACCGCATGGCGCCCGAAGTGGACGTCGGAGATCTGGAAGATGCGCACCGAGCGGTGTGCGCTCAGCTCGTGAGCCGAGCGATCACTGCGTCGGTGTACTGATCGGTGGTCGCCGTTCCACCCACGTCGCCGGTGACGACCTTGTGATCGCGCAGCGTCGACTGGATGGCAACGCGAATGCGATTCGCCCGCGGTACGTCGCCCAGGTGATCGAGCATCTGGCAGGCCGCGAGCATCACGGCCGTCGGGTTCGCGATGCCCTTGCCCGCGATGTCGGGCGCAGTGCCGTGCACCGCCTCGAAGATCCCGCAGTCGTAGCCGATGTTCGCGCCCGGCGTGAGCCCCAGCCCGCCGACGAGCCCCGACGTGAGGTCCGAGAGGATGTCGCCGAACAGGTTGGTGGTGACGATCACATCGTACTTCTCGGGCTTCATCACGAGTTCCATCGCGCAGGCGTCGACGATCTTGTCGTCACTCGCGACGCGCCCCGCATACTCGGCGGCGATCTTGCGGCCCATCTCGAGGAAGAGGCCCTGCGAGTACTTGAGGATGTTCGCCTTGTGCACCACCGTGACGCGCTTGCGACCGTGCGTGAGCGCGTACTCGAAGGCATACCGCACGATCCGTTCGGCGCCGATCCGCGTGATGACCGCCACGGACTGCGCGACCGCCTGCGGGTCGTTGCCGACCTTGATGTAGCTCTCGGCACCGACGTAGAGCCCCTCGGTGTTCTCACGCACGAGGATGATGTCGACGTTCTCGAATCGCGAGTTGGTGAGCACCGTCTTGGCGGGACGCAGATTCGCGTAGAGATCGAACTCCTTGCGCAGTGCGACGTTGATCGAGCGGAAACCCTTGCCGACCGGCGTCTCGAGCGGCCCCTTGAGCGCGAGCTTGGTGCGACGGATCGAGTCGAGCGTGGCCTCGGGCAGCGGATCGCCATGCGCCGTGACGGCGGCCATGCCGGCGAGCTGGCGGTCCCACTTGAACTCGGCACCGGCGGCATCGAGCAGTCGCAGGGTCGCTTCGGTGATGGCGGGGCCGATCCCGTCGCCGGGGATCAGGGTCACTTCACGGGGTGTGCTCATGGGGTCACTTCGCGGGGGGTGTTCATGGGGTGCGCTCCAGCTGGACGAGGCCGCGAGAAGCGGCGTCAGGGTTCGATGATGAGGTCGGCGACACGCGTGGCGAGGCCCGCGATCATCGCCGCGCCACCAGGCGCGAGGAGGTCACCGGCCCAAACGAGGTTACGTGTCCGAGTATCGACCATCACGAGGCGTAGCACGACACCGTCGCCCTGGGCGCGCAGCTCCACCGGGATGAGGGCGAAGCGTGTGTCGCCGAGGGCGGTGACGGTGCGGAGATTGTCGGCGAGGAGTTGGGGGATCTCGGTCCCGCTCTTGAGCTCGACGCCGCGAAGCCGCGTCACACCGAGCGCATAGGGATCAGCGGCGTACGTGGGGTTCCGCTTGGCACTGCGTACGACGTCGCCGGCGTAGGCCCACTTTCGGCCGAGTCCACGTTCCTGCAACACGGCGGCGATGGCGGAGTCGAGCGCCAGACGAGTGCTCGCCCACGAGACGCTCTGGCTCCAGCCGAGCGAATCACCGTGCCAGAGCTGGGCGGGAACGATCGCCACGCGCATCGCCGCGAAGGGCGAGAGCGGCGGGCCGACCACCGGCGATTGCTTCTCCTGTGCGCCGAGGTCTGCGGCCGCGCGCAGGGAGAGCATGATGGCGGCGAGTCTGAGTATGCTCGAAGGACGCAAGGCCAGGTGGTAGGAGGTAGGTGGTAGGAGTCTGGGGAGTTGGCAAGCCACCTACCACCTACCCCCTAACACCTGAAGTGATAAAGCTAGTCGGGAGCCCGATGCCGCTCCACCGTCCGCGTCACTAGCTGGGGCTGGCTGACATGACGACGGCCGAGCGGCTGGACGTGCAGCAGGGCAGCGGCGTGATCTCCGCCCCGCTGACTCGCTTCGCGGGCCGACTGGTCTGCGGTTCTGGTGGGGGGATGCGACTGGGCACCAACCCGCGCGTTCCCGGGTCTACTCCGAACGTGCGATAGCTCACTCTCCCCTGGAGGGCGATCATTGAGCCGTGCCTTCGCGATGAACGCATCCAAAGAGCGCGTCATCTGGATCGTCAGCGGAGAGGTGGTCCAATGGTCGTGCGCAAGAAGAAGGCGGCCGCGAAGGCCGGCAAGGGTGATGGCGCGGGCGGAACGCCGCGTGAACCGGACGGCCAGGCGGACATCCACCGTGAGCGGACGCTGCTGAGGGCGGGTGCTCTGCAGGACGCGATCTTCAACAGCGCCGACTTCGCCAGTATCGCCACGGACACGCAGGGCGTGATCCGGATCTTCAACGTCGGTGCCGAGCGCATGCTCGGCTATGCCGCCGCCGACGTGGTGGACAAAAGCACCGCGGCCGAGATCTCTGACTCGCAGCAATTGATCGCGCGCGCCACGGCGATGAGCGTCGAACTGGGCACCCCGATCACGCCGGGCTTCGAGGCGCTGGCGTGCAAGGCCTCGCGCGGCATCGAGGACAACTACGAGCTGACGTATATCCGCAAGGACGGCAGCCGCGTCCCCGCGTTGGTCTCGGTCACAGCGCTGCGTGACGGTCAGGGTGCCATCATCGGCTACCACCTGATCGGCACCGACAATACCGCGCGCAAGCAGATCGAAGAGGAGCAGACGAAGCTCGATCAACGGCTGCGCGACCAGCAGTTCTACACGCGTTCGCTGATCGAATCCAACATCGACGCCCTGATGACGACCGATCCCTCCGGCATCATCACCGACGTCAACAAGCAGATGGAGGCGCTCACCGGCTGTACGCGCGACGAGCTGATCGGCGCGCCGTTCAAGGACTACTTCACCGATCCGGCACGGGCCGAAGCGGGCATCAAGCGAGTGCTCGCCGAGAAGAAGGTGACCGACTACGAGCTCACCGCGCGCGCCATGGATGGTACGGAGACCGTCGTGTCCTACAACGCGGCCACCTTCTACGGTCGTGACCGGAAGCTGCAGGGTGTGTTCGCCGCGGCGCGCGACGTCACCGAACAGAAGCAGGCATCGCAGTACGCCCGCTCGCTGATCGAGGCGTCACCCGACCCGCTCGTCACCATCAGCGCCGACGGCAAGATCACCGACGTGAACGCCGCCTCTGCGCAGGCGACCGGCGTCGCGCGCGAGCAGCTCATCGGGCGCGACTTCTCGGATTACTTCACCGACCCGGCGAAGGCGCGGGCCGGCTATCAGCAGGTGTTCTCCGAAGGCTTCGTGCGTGACTACCCGCTCGCGATCCGCCACACCACGGGCCGGATCATGGACGTGCTCTACAACGCCGCCGTCTACAAGGACGACAAGGGCAACGTCCTCGGCGTGTTCGCCGCCGCGCGCGACGTCACGGAACAGAAGCAGGCGTCGCAATACGCGCGCTCGCTGATCGAAGCGTCGCCTGACCCGCTCGTCACCATCAGCGCCGACGGCAAGATCACCGACGTGAACGACGCCTCGGTGCAGGCGACCGGCGTCGCGCGCGAACAACTCATCGGCACCGACTTCAGCGACTATTTCACCGAACCGAACGAGGCCCGCACCGGCTATCGGAAGGTGTTCTCCGACGGCTTCGTGCGCGACTATCCGCTCGCCATTCGCCACACGACGGGCCGGATCATAGACGTGCTCTACAATGCCGCCGTCTACAAGGACGACAAGGGCAACGTCCTCGGTGTATTCGCCGCCGCGCGCGACGTCACGGAGCGCAAACGGCTGGATCAGGCGCTGCAGGAGAAGAACCGCGAGCTGCACAGCGCCCGGTCCATGGCGGACGCGGCCAACCGCGCAAAGTCGGATTTCCTCTCCAACATGAGCCACGAGATCCGCACGCCGATGAACGCCATCATCGGCATGTCCCACTTGGCGCTGAACACCGAGCTGACCCCGCGCCAGCGCGACTACCTACGGAAGATCCAGGGGTCCAGCCGGCATCTGCTCAGCATCATCAACGATGTCCTCGACTTCTCGAAGATCGAGGCGGGGAAGCTGACGGTCGAGCACGCCGAGTTCGAGCTGGAGATGGTACTCGAGAATGTGACCAATCTGATCGCCGAGAAGACCTCCGCCAAAGGGCTGGAGCTGGTGTGCGACGTCGACAAGCACGTCCCACTCAACCTGATCGGCGATGCGCTGCGGCTGGGGCAGATCCTGATCAACTTCAGCAACAACGCTGTGAAGTTCACCGAAAAGGGCGAGATCGCCATCGTCATTCGCGTGAAGGAGCAGACCGACAACGAGGTATTGCTCCACTGCGCGGTGCGCGATACCGGCATCGGCCTGACCGCGGAGCAGATGGCGCGGCTGTTCCAGAAGTTCTCGCAGGCCGACACCTCGATCACGCGCGAGTTCGGCGGAACCGGACTGGGTCTGGTCATCTCCAAGGAACTGGCCGAACTGATGGGCGGCGAGGTGGGCGTGGAGAGCGAGCTGGGAAAGGGCAGCACCTTCTGGTTCACGGCGCGCCTGGGGAAGCGCGCCGGCGCGCAACGCCGACTGGTGTTGTCGGGCGACCTGCAGGGGAAGCGCGTGCTGGTGGTGGACGACAATGAGAGCGCTCGCCTGGTACTCTCGGACCTGCTCGACGCCATGAGCTTCAAGGTGGACCGGGCGGAGTCGGGCCGGGCGGCGATCGGCGCGGTGGGGCGTGCCGACGCGCAAGGCATGCCCTACGAGATCGTGTTCCTCGACTGGCAGATGCCGGGCATGGATGGGAATGAGACGGCCAGGCGGATCTGGGAGCTTCCGCTTGGCAACATGCCGCACCTGTTGATGGTGACCGCTTACGGACGCGATGAGGTCATCAAGGGCGCGGGCGATACGGGCATCGAGGCCGTGCTGAGCAAGCCGGTCGGTGCCTCGACGCTGTTCGACACCGTGGTGCGCATCCTGGGAGGCGTCGTCGATCGCCCGCGCACCACCAGTGAGGCGCCGAGCGACAGCGCGGAGCGACTCGCCACCATCAAAGGTGCCCGGATCCTGCTGGTGGAGGACAACGCACTCAACCAGGAGGTGGCGACCGAACTGCTGCAGGACGCGGGCTTCGTCGTCGACTTGGCCGCGAACGGCCGGGTGGCGCTCGACAACGTCAGGGCCGCCGCGTACGACATCGTGCTGATGGACATGCAGATGCCGGTGATGGACGGCGTGACGGCGACGCAGGAGATCCGCAAGGAGGCGCGCTTCAGGGATCTTCCGGTGGTGGCGATGACCGCCAACGCGATGCAGAGCGATCGCGACCGTTGCATGGCAGCGGGCATGAACGACCACGTGGCCAAGCCGATCGAACCCGAGGACCTGTGGAAGGCGCTGCTGAAATGGATCCCGCCCAGGCACACGACCGCCGTCGCGGGGACGGCGCAGTCGCCGTCAGCTGCGCCGGACGACCTGCCCTCCGGCATCGACGGGCTCGACGTCACCAACGCCCTGCGCCGCGTGCTCGGCAAGAAGCCGCTCTATCTGTCGCTGCTGCGCATGTTCATCGCCGGACAGCGATCCGCAACGGCGGACGTAGCGAAGGCGCTGGCGAACGACGACTGGGACAGCGCGGAGCGGATCGCCCACACCCTGAAGGGATCCTCCAGCAGCATCGGTGCCACCGTGGTGCAGCAACTGGCGCATGGCCTCGAGACCGCGATCAGGGAGCACCAGCCGCGCGCGGCGATCGATGAGAGTCTCGACGCGCTCCGACATCCGCTCGAATCGCTCGTCGCGCAACTGGAACAGCAACTGCCGCCGCCGGCGTAGGCGAAGACGGCTGTCGAGCACGAAGGGCTCGAGGCGTAGCGGCAACCTGAGGGCGGAAGGTGCGGATGGCACTTCACGGCCAACCCCTCCCGCCCTCGCCGCGTAAGGCGTAGAATCGTCCCGTCGCCTTCCCCGAACTCGGACTTCCGATGCCCCGTTGGCTCTCGGCCCTCATCTGGGCCGCCATCTCCCTGACCGGTGCAGGCTCGATCGGGTTCATCGCGCTCCAGCGGGGCGAGACGATCAACGCGGCCTGGCTGCTCGTGGCGGCCGTCTGCACCTACGCGATCGGGTACCGTTTCTATAGCAAGATCATCGCGGCGAAGATCTTCGCACTCGACGCCACCCGCGCGACGCCGGCCGAACGACTCGCCGATGGTCGCGATTATCATCCGACCAACCGGTGGATCGTCTTCGGGCACCACTTCGCGGCGATCGCGGGGCCGGGACCGCTCGTGGGACCGACGCTCGCGGCGCAGTTCGGATTCCTCCCCGGCGCGCTCTGGATCATCGTCGGCGTGGTGCTGGGCGGCGCGGTACAGGATTGTGTGATCCTCTGCTCGTCGGTGCGCCGCAACGGCAAGTCGCTCGGGCAGATGGCCAAGGAGGAGATCGGTCCGATCGCCGGCTACACCGCACTCGTCGCGGTGCTGGGGATCATGATCATCCTGATCTCGGTGCTGGCGCTGATCGTGGTGAATGCGCTCAAGTCGAGTCCTTGGGGCACGGTGACGATCGGCCTCACGGTGCCGATCGCGATGTTCATGGGTGTCTACCTCAAGTACCTGCGGCCCGGCCGCGTGCTCGAGGTGAGCGCGATCGGCATCGTGATGCTCATCCTCTCGCTCTACGCGGGCCGGTGGGCCGGCGAACATCCCGTGTTCGGCCCGATGTTCACGCTCGACGGCGTCACGCTCGCCTACTCGCTCATGGTCTATGGCTTCGCCGCGTCGGTCATCCCTGTCTGGTTGCTGCTCGCGCCGCGCGACTACCTCTCGGCGTTCGTGAAGATCGGCGTGGTGCTCGCGCTCGGTGTGGGGATCATTCTCGTGCTGCCGCCGCTGCAGATGCCGGCGATCACGCCGTTCATCGACGGTACGGGACCGGTCTTCGCCGGGAAGGTCTTCCCGTTCGTCTTCATCACGATCGCCTGCGGCGCGATCAGCGGCTTTCACGCACTGTTCGCGTCGGGCACCACGCCCAAGATCCTCGAGAACGAGGCCGACGCGCGCTTCATCGGCTACGGCGCGATGCTCACCGAGTCGCTCGTCGCGATCATGGCACTCATCGCCGCCTGCGTGCTCACCCCTGGCGTGTACTTCGCGATCAACGCGCCGGCCGGCGTGATCGGCACGACCGCCGAGAGCGCGGCGGCGATGATCGCGACGTGGGGCTTCACGTTGAGTCCGAGCGAGCTCACGACGCTCGCGGCGCAGGTGCAGGAGAGCAGTCTTCTCTCGCGCACCGGCGGCGCTCCGTCACTCGCCGTGGGCATGGCGAAGATCTTCTCCGACCTGCTCGGCGGCACGACCTCGATGGCGCTCTGGTACCACTTCGCGCTCATGTTCGAGGCGTTGTTCATCCTCACCACGCTCGACGCCGGCACGCGCGTGGGCCGCTTCATGCTCCAAGACCTCGGCAAGCACATCTGGGCGCCGTTCGGCCGCGTGTCGTGGTACCCAGCGGTGGTGCTCTCGAGCGCGATGTTCGTTGCCTGCTGGGGTTTCTTCCTCTACCAGGGCGTGACCGACCCACTCGGCGGCATCAACTCGCTCTGGCCGCTGTTCGGGATCGCCAACCAACTGCTCGCGACGATCGCACTCTGCGTGGGGACGACGGTGATCATCAAGATGGGCAAGGCGAAGTACGCCTGGATGACGATACTGCCCATGACGTGGCTGGTGGTCGTCACCATGACGGCGGGTTGGCTCAAGCTCTTCGATCCGAATCCGAAGCTCGGCTTCCTCGCGCATGCGCGCTGGGTGGCGGAGAAGCTCGCCGCCGGGGAGCTGCCGGCCGGTGTCGCTGACGCCGCGGGTGCGGCTCGACTGATCTTCAATGACCGACTCGACGCGGCGGTTGCGGGGTTCTTCATGATCTCGGTGATCGTGATCCTCGCCGACTCCATCCGCGAGTGGTGGGCGGTGCTCAGCGGGCGCAAGGCGATGGTGTCGAGCGAAGAGCCGTACACGGCGCGCGTAGCGGCGTGAACCGGCTGCGACGACTGACGATCGCGGCGCCCAAGGACGGGGCGTCGCGATATCCGTTCAGTGTGCCGGCGGTGCGCGAGACGCGCGTGCTGGACTTCGATACGCCGGTCACCTTCTTCGTCGGCGAGAATGGCTCGGGAAAGTCGACGTTGCTCGAAGGGCTCGCGGCCAAGGTGCATCTCCCGACCGTGGGCAGCACGAGCGTCGAGCAGGACGATTCGCTCGGCCCTGCCCGCATGCTCGCGAGTGCGATGCAGCTCTCGTGGAGCTCACAGGGACGCGCGCACCGCGGGTTCTTCCTGCGCGCCGAGGACTTCTTCGGGTTCACACGGTCGCTCGCGGTGCAGCGCGCAGCGCTCGAGCGGGAGATCGCCGACGTGGAGGCCGAGTACGAGGGCCGGAGCGCGATGTCGAAGGCGCTCAAGCTCGGACCGCTGATCGGATCGCTGGAGGACATCAAGGCGCGCTATGGTGAGGACTTCGATGCGCAGTCGCATGGGGAGAGCTTCCTGAGTCTCTTCCGCAATCGGTTCGTGACCGACGGGCTCTACTTGATGGACGAGCCCGAGGCAGCGCTCTCGCCGACGTCGCAGCTCGCGTTGCTGGCGATGTTGCAGGACATGGTGCGGGATGCGGGGCAGTTCGTCATCGCGACGCATTCGCCGATCCTGCTGGCGTTGCCGGGCGCGACGATCTGGTCGTTCGACGAGCGGCCGCCGCGGGCGATCGCGTATGACGAGGTGGAGCATGTGCGGGTGACGCGGGATTTCCTGCGGGCGCCGGAGAGGTTTCTGCGGCATCTGTGAGTTCGTTACGGCGAACTGCTTTCACCACAGGGGCACAGGGGACACAGGGGAACGGCCGCATGACCTCACCGGGGTTCGCCTTTACCTCTGATCGTGATTGGAGGAGCACCCAGGCAGGGCGTGGACACGCAGTTCCCTGTGCCCCCTGTGCCCCTGTGGTGAAATCCGTTGATCCCACAAGCGACTCCCGCGCGGCGCGCGTAGTTTCCAAAGACTGCCAGACCCGTCCCACCCAAGCCCGCCCCAGCATGCGACGCCTCGCTATCGCCCTCTCCCTCTTCGCCGGATCGACCCTCGGCGCCCAGCAGTCGTTCGACCTCTCCGTCCGCAACATCATGCGGGGACCGGAGCTGTACGGGCGCGAACCGAGCCAGGTGCGCTTCACGGCTGACGGTCAGTGGATCTACTTCCGCTGGCTCCCGCCCGGCGCGCCGTGGAACGACGAGCTGAGGCCCTACCGCGTGGCCGCGCGCGCGGGGGCGATGCCCGAGGTCGTGGCCGAAGCGCACATGGACTCAGTGATGCCGATGCTCGCCGGCGGTCGCCGCGCGCGTGACGGGCGCCGCGAGATCGTCTCCACGGTCGGCGACCTGTTCCTCCGCACGCGCAGCGCTCCCGTGCGCGGGGCAAGCACCGTCGCCGTGCGGCGACTCACGCAGACGAACGCCCTCGAGTCGGACGCCAAGTTCGCTCTGGATGAACGCGAGGTGCTGTTCATCCGCGAGAGCAACGTCTATACGCTTGAACTCGCCACAGGTCTCGTCCGCCAGCTGACCGACATCCGCAGCGGCACGGCCCCGCGCGACGCCGAGCGCCCCGCGGGCCAGCGGGGTGCGCTCGCCGAACAGCAGCGGTTGCTGTTGGAAGTGATCCGTGACGAACTGCGCGCCGACTCCATGCAGGCCGCCGCTCGTCGCGCGCGCCAGGCACGTGAGCTTCCGATCGTTTGGATCGCCGCCGCTGAGCGCATCGCCAATGTCTCTGCATCGCCGGACGGCACGAGCGCGATCATCACGACGGTGACGCCGGCCACTGGCACCAAGAGCTCGGACGTCCCCGACTACATCAATCCGGACGGTTATCCGCGCATGATCCCCGGCCGCACCAAGGTCGGCGACGCGCAGGGGGTGCAGAAGGTCGCTCACCTCGACCTCGCGACCGGCAAGCTCACTTGGCTCAAGCTCTCCCCCGACTCGAGCGTGGCCGGCGGCGCACAGCTCGGCGAGTGGAGCGACGATGGCAAGTACGCGCTCCTCTTCGTCACCTCGGCGGACTTCAAGCATCGTTGGCTCTGGTCGGTCGCGAGCGCGGGCGGCACCACGATGATGGTCGACCAGCTGCGCGACGAGGCGTGGGTCAACGGCCCCTGCTTCGGCTGCATGGGCTGGACGCCCGCTGGGAAGGCGTGGTTCGTCTCCGAAGAGAGTGGCTACTCGCACCTTTACTCAGCCAACGCTGACGGCAGCGGCAAGCAGTCACTCACGAGCGGCAACTGGGAAGTACTCCAGGTCGATCGCTCGAATGACGGCGTGAACTTCGATCTCGTGACGAGCGAGCCGTCGCCATTCACTCGACAGGCGTACCGCATGGCGATGACCGGCGGCGCGCGCACGCGGCTCACCACCGGTGATGGCGGCCACGCGCCGGTGCTCTCGCCGGTCGATGCCAACCTCATGGCGACGGTCTACTCGACGCCCAACACACCGCCCGAGCTCTTCCTCGCGCGCGCGGGCCAGGTGGCGATGACACAGCTCACCACGTCGACGACCGCGGAGTTCCGCTCGTATGCCTGGAAGGTGCCGCCGATCGTGATGCTCGACGGCGAGGACGGCACCAAGGTCCCGGCGCG
>JANOWT010000197.1:0-8581 GCA_031418115.1 Gemmatimonadota bacterium | reverse complement strand
ACGATTCGGGCGGCATTCGGGAAACGCGCAACGAGTCTCGAGCTCGTTCCCGACCGGGCTGGATCGCGTGCGGGCACGAGGTCGAACTGCGAACCACGAGCGGCGAAGGCGAGGTCGGCTTGGAAGCCAGCCGCGGCGAGTGTCTTTCCGTGCGGCGCCATCGTGAGCGCGCGTGTGGCGTCGCGCCCGGCGGCCTGCCACGTTCGCATCGCGTGGGCGGTGCCTTCGTCGATGCCCAGATCGGTGCGGTGATCGGTGCCCTGATCGCGGCCCGACTTCCCGAGCGCCTCCGCGATCGCTCCAGCGCAGGCGGAGTCCTCGAAGGACTCTACCCCGGCCTGCCCGGCGCAGATCAGTGTCAGCGGGCCCAAGCGTCCTTTGAGAAGACGCACAAGTGCATCGAGGTTGAGGAACGCTCCGACATAAAGCTCCGACGCGTCGCGAGCTGCGGCGATCGCCTGCGTTCCGTTCGTGGTCGTGGTGATCACGGCGCGACCACGCAACCGCGCGGCGGTGTACTCGAGCGGTGAGTTGCCTACATCGAAGTCGGGGAGCGCGACGTTACCACGCTCGCCGCCGAGGATCGTGTGCTCACGCCCGAGCTGCGTCGCGCGCGCCGTGGCATCGCTGGGGGACTCGAATGCCTCGACCCATTCCGCCCCATTCGCGAGCGCCGTGACAACGACGCTCGACCAGCGTAGGACGTCGATGACGACGGCGACCTGACCGCGTACCGCTCCCGAAGGAACGTCCTGCCAGCGGAGATAGGTGCGGATCAGGGGGGGCGGCGGCGTGCCGCCGCACCTGCTGCGGCATCCGGGGGAATCAGGACCCGCTGGCCGTCCTTGCGAACGCGAAAGCGCGGCGCGACGCGCGTGGGCGCCGTCGTCGCTGCTGGGGCGTTGTTCCGCCGTGCGATCGCCGCGGCAGCGCGGCGCGCGGCGCGGGCCAATGAATCCGTTCGCGCGGCAGAGACGGCCCGTGCGGCGAGCTCGGCGCGCACGGTCGAATCAGCGCGGGCGCTCGCATCGGCGCGTGCAAGGGAATCCGCGACGGCGACGGCCGCGAGCCGCTCACTCTCGAGCGCCGCGCGCATCTCAGCGGAGTCGATCGAAGCGGGAACAGGAAGCGCTGCCTCCACCTCGACGGGTGGTACGTCGATGGTCGCGGGTGACCCTCGCACGGCCCTCACCAAGGCGGGCGCCGCCAAGACTCCGCCGACGCCAAGCGCGAGCATGAGCCCCGCGTACAGCGGCGCTCGCGACCGGCGCGCCGGCGCGGCAGCGGCGGTCGAGGCCGCGGTCGAGGCCGCGGTCGCAGCCGTAGTCGCAGTGGGAACCCATGCCGCACGATCCTCGGCCAGCTTTGGCCGCACCGGCGGGATCGGAGTCGTCGCCGCCATGGACGCGGCGTTGAACGCGGTATTCGCGGGAGGACGCTGCAGCGGGATCGGACTGAGCGGCACCTTCATCTCGGGCTGCCGCATCGCCCCGATCTTCGCGAGCTCGATGATCTGCGTGCGGACGACCACCTCCTGCGTCGCCGAGATCGCACCGAAGGCGATGACCGCCTCCTCGAGCGTCGGGAATCTGTGCTCCGGCTCCTTCGCCATCATCCGTGAGACGCAGGCTTCGAGCTCCGGCGACACGTCGGGGCGCACATCGCGCACGTTCGGCACGTCGTCGAACAGATGCCCGCGCATCACCTCGGCGACCGTGTCCCCGGTATACGGCTGCCGACCGGTGAGGAGCTCGTAGGCGACGATACCAAGGGCGTATTGGTCCGCCGACGGCGACACCGGCTTCCCGTGATACTGCTCGGGCGACATGTAGTAGGGCGTGCCGATGAGCGAGCCGGTCATCGTCAGTCCCTTCATGTCGGCCTGCTTGGCGATGCCGAAGTCGGTCACGACGAGCCAGCCGTCCTGATCGAGCATGAAGTTCGCGGGCTTCACGTCACGATGGATCACGCCGCGCGTGTGCGCGTAGTAGAGCGCCTTGCCCGCGGCGGCGATCACGCTCTGCACGAGCGTCACCGGCTGCGGCCCTTCGTCGCGGATCACGGAGTCGAGCGAACGTCCCTCGACGTACTTCATCACGAAGTAGGCGAGTTCCGGGTCGTCACCGACGGCGAGGATCCCGATGATGTTCGGATGGTTGAGCGCGGCGGCGACCTTCGCCTCGCGCTTGAATCGCTCGACGTTGTCGGCCGAGTTGGCGAGCGCGGGGGACATCACCTTGATCGCGACCTTACGCTCGAGCGCGAGATCGAGCGCGAGGAAGACACTCGCCATGCCACCCGAGCCGAGCTCGGCGTAGACGTCGTAGCGCCCGATCACCGCGCGGCGTAGCCGGTCGATGAGTGGTTCAGTGCCCGACGAAGTGTAGGTCCCGGTATTCACGCGGCTCCGCGATCAGTTGAAGAGATTGGCCCCTTCCTGCTCCAGGAACTTGGTGTGGATGTCGCCACTGATGAAGTTCGGGTGATCCATCAGTGTCCCGAGGAACGGGATGGTGGTGGTCACGCCCTGAATGATGAACGTCTCGAGGGCGAGGCGCATCTTGGCGAGCGCCTCGGGCCGGTCGCGCCCATGCACGATGAGCTTAGCGATCATCGAGTCGTAGAACGGGGGCACCGTGTAGCCGGCGTAGACGTGCGTGTCGACGCGGATGCCGTTCCCACCGGGCATGTGGAAGACGTCGATCTTCCCCGGGCTCGGCTGGAAGTTGCGCGCGGGGTCCTCGGCGTTGACGCGGCACTCGATCACGTGGCCGCGCATCTCGGGCGTCTCGGTGACCGACATCCTCTCACCTGCCGCGACGCGGATCTGCTCCTTCACGAGGTCCACCCCGGTGATCATCTCGGTGACCGGATGCTCCACCTGGATGCGGGTGTTCATCTCCATGAAGTAGAACGACCCGTCCTCGTCGAGCAGCATCTCCATCGTGCCGGCGCCGACGTAGTCGATCGCCTTCGCTCCCTTCACCGCGGCGTCGCCCATCCGCTTGCGCAGGTCGGGCGTCATCACCGGGCAGGGGGACTCCTCGACGAGTTTCTGGTGGCGACGCTGCACCGAGCAGTCGCGCTCACCGAGATGAATGACGTTGCCGTGGGTATCGCCGAGGATCTGGAACTCGACGTGGCGGGAACGATTGAGGTACTTCTCGACGTAGACACTGCCATTGCCGAACGCCGAGAGCGCCTCGGAGCGTGCGAGCTGGAACGACCGAGCGAAGTCGTCGACGTCGCGCGCGACGCGCATCCCCTTGCCACCACCGCCGGCCGACGCCTTGATGATCACCGGGAATCCCATCTTCTCGGCCCACCCGAGCGCTTCGTCGACGTCCTCGATCGGGCCCGGCGATCCCGGGACCACGGGGACGCCGTTGGCGATCATCGCCGCGCGGGCGGCGGACTTGTCGCCCATGGTGCGGATCTGATGCGGCGTCGGACCGATGAAGGTGATGCCGCTCGCCGCGCACGTCTCGGCGAACTCGGCGTTCTCGGCGAGGAAGCCGTAGCCGGGGTGGATGGCGTCGGCACCCGTGATCTCGGCCGCCGCGATGAGACGCGGAATGCGCAGATACGAATCACGCGCCGGCGCCGGACCGATGCAGACGTCGTCGTCGGCGAAGCGAACATGAAGCGATTCCCGGTCGGCCTCGGAATACACCGCGACGGTCTCGACGCCGAGTTCGCGACAGGCTCGGATGACGCGTAGTGCGATCTCGCCTCGGTTGGCGATCAGGACTTTCTTGAACACTTAGCGTGCGCCCTGGTTGACCGCGCTCCAATCACCTTCCGACGCCCCGGCGATGCCTTGCGTGCGCAGCGCGAACTCACTCGGACTCGTCGAGGCTTCGAGAGCCGCCTCGTAGGAGATGACGCCCTGCTTGTACCAGTTGAGGAGCGACTGGTCGAACGACTGCATGCCGTACTGGATCGTGCCCTCACGGATGAGATCGGGGATCGAGAGCGCCTTGGTCGCGTCGCGGATGTTCTCGGCGACGGCCGCGCTGTTCACGAGGATCTCGGTCGCGGGGATGCGCCCCGCCTTGTCCTTGCGCGGCACGAGTCGCAGGCAGATGACCGCCTGGAGCGCCGCCGACAGCTGGAATCGGATGTCGGCCTGTTCGTGCGGCGGGTAGAACGAGAGGATACGGTTGATCGTCTGCGTGGCGTCGGTCGTGTGGAGCGTCGAGAACACCATGTGCCCCGTGTCGGCGGCCTTGAGCGCGATCTCTAGCGTCTCGAGGTCGCGGATCTCGCCGATCATGATGATGTCGGGGTCCTGACGGAGCACGCGGCGCAGCGCCTGTCCGAAGCTCGTGGTGTCGGTGCCGACCTCGCGCTGATTGATATGGCACTTGATGTCGCGATGCAGGAACTCGATCGGGTCCTCGATCGTGATCACATTCGCGTGTCGGTTCTCGTTCACATACTGGATCATCGACGCGAGCGCAGTCGACTTGCCCGAGCCGGTGATGCCGGTGACGAGCACGAGGCCGCGCGGCCGCAGTGCGATCTCCTTGAGCACGACGGGGAGGTTGAGCTCCTCCATGGAGAGAGCCTGGAACGCGATCGCACGGAACGCGTACGCGAGCGAGCCGCGCTGCTGGTAGACGTTCACGCGGAATCGTCCGACGCCCGGTACGCCGATCGCGAAGTCGGCGTCCTTGGACTCGTCGAACTCACGACGCTGCTTGGGCGGGATGATCTGTTCACCGATCGACCGGAGGTCCTCGGGCCGCAGTGAAGGGAGCTCCATCGGCACCAGCTCTCCATTCAGTCGCATGGTCGGCGGGCGGCCGATCTTGAGATGCAAGTCCGACCCACCCTGCTGCGCCATGGTCTGCAGCACGAGCTTGAAGTTGTAAGACGGTGCGGCCGCAGCAGGCGCGGCTGCAGCTGGCGCCGCTGCAGCTGGGGTACCCGCGGCTGCGGCTGCGGCTGCGGCCGTCGAGGAGGCGGCCGCAAATGGCTTGCGGGCCTCAGCCATTGGTCGCGACGCGGAAGAGCACCTGGCCGTACTCGACCGGATGCGCGTCGGTGGCATTCATCTCGACCACCGTGCCCGTGACCTCGGACTCGATCTCGTTCATGATCTTCATGGCCTCGATGATGCAGAGTACCTGCCCCTTCTTGATCTGCTGCCCAACGGTGAGGTAGGGCTTGGCACCGGGTTCGGGCGCACCGTAATAGGTGCCGACCATGGGCGACTTCACGTCGGTGGTGTTCGTCGCGGCTGCAGGCGCAGCGGCCACGGGGGCGGGCGCTGCCGGCGCGGCGAGGACGGGCGTGGGCGCCGCCGGTGGCGCCTGAGGCGCAGCGGCGTACTGCATCACGCCGCGAGCGGTCGGCGTCTTGCTCAGACGGATCCGCATTCCCTTGTCGGAGGAGATCTCCATCGAGTCGACGGCGGACTCGTCGAGCATCTCAAGCAACTTCTTCACGTATCGGAGGTCGATCATCAGTGGGACTGGTGGTAGGTGAGAGGCAGAAGGACGCACCCGACGCGACGACGGCCTGACTACAACTGCAACAGCTCCCGCGCAAAGCTCGTGAGGACCTCGGGGCCTTCGCTGCTGAGGAACACATCGTCCTCGACCCGTACCCCTCCCCACCCCTCCAAATAGATACCGGGCTCGATGGTGACCACCGCTCCCGCCGGCAACGGAGCGTCAGCGGTCTTGGCCAACCGGGGCGCTTCGTGGATCTCCAACCCGATCCCATGCCCGAGCGAATGGCCGAACGCTTCCCCATAGCCGAGGCGGTGAATGTAGTCCCTGGCGAGCGCGTCGCCATCCCGTCCGCGCATTCCTGCCCGAACGAGCGCCGAAGCGCTCCCGTTGGCTTCCCGAACCGCGGTGTGGATCTCCAGTTGCCGAGTCGTCGGTGGCGCACCTACGACGAAGGTCCGCGTGATGTCGCTGCAGTAGCCGGCGTGGACCGCGCCGAAGTCGACGAGAAGCAGGTCGCCGCGCTCGATCGTCTGTCGCGACGCGCGCGCATGCGGGAGCGCCGACCGCGCGCCGGCGGCGATGATCGTCTCGAACGGGAAGCCCTCGCTCCCTGCAGAACGCAAGGCGTGTTCGAGCCGGCCCGCGACCTCCAGCTCGGTCATCCCCGGTCCCACATGCGGTAACGTCGCGGCGAGTGCGTGCTCGGCGATTCGCACCGCCTCGCGGATCAGTCCGAGTTCGCCCTCGTCCTTCGACTCGCGCAGCACTTCGACCAAGTTGACCGAGGGCCTCCAGAGCCAACGCGAACCGTCGCTGCTTGCGTCGAGGAACCGCGCGGCATCGAGGTGCGTCACATGCGCGGACTCGAACGCGATCACCTTGGTTCCGGGGAGCGCCTGCAGCTCGGTCCAGAGGCGGATCCAGAGCGACGACGACTCGATCACGGTCCGCACGCCGTCGACGACCTCATGCTTGACCTGCGTCGCGTAACGGAAATCGGTCAGGAGCAGGCAGGCCGACTGCGTCACCACGACGAGCGCGTTGGAGCCCGAGAAACCGGTGAGGTAGCGGACGTTGGGTAGCGCGCTCACGAGCATGGCGTCCAGGCCGCTCGCGACGAGCGATTGCCGCAGCCGCGTGAGTCGGTGGTCCGCGACGCTCACGCGCGGACCGCGCCGCCGCGCTCAAGACGGCCGAGGGAGCCCGCGTCGAAGCGGCCGCGAACGCGCATGACGCCGGCATCCTCATCGGTCTCGGTCTCGACGTTCTCGCCGCTCCGGTGCGCCTCGGCGAGCAGACGCCCGTCGGTCATCGGGATCAGCAGTGTCACCTCGGGACGGCGGTCGCGGAGCCGTTCTCGAAGGAGTTCACGCAGCGGATCGAGTCCGGCGGCGTCGTTCGCCGAGGTGTAGATCGAGCCCGGCGCGAGATTCTCCATGCGGTCCTTGAGCGCCTGCTGCAGGTCGGGCGCGAGACGATCCATCTTGTTGAACACATAGACCATCGGCACACCGGCGACCCCGAGCTCAGCGAGCACGTCGTCCACGACGAGGCGCTGCTCCTCCCAGCTCGGGTGACTCGCGTCGATCACGTGCAGGAGCAGGTCCGCTTCTGAGACCTCCTCGAGTGTCGCCCGGAAACTCGCGACGAGATGGTGTGGCAGCTTGCGGATGAAGCCCACCGTGTCGGTGAGCAACACCGACTGATGCTCCCCGAGCTCGATCTCGCGCGTGAGTGGGTCGAGCGTCGCGAAGAGGCGGTCCTCGACGAAGATCTCGCGTTCGCCGGAGATCCCACGAAGGATCGAACTCTTGCCCGCGTTCGTGTAACCCACGAGTGAGGCGCGGAAGCTCCCCGCACGCCCCGCGCGCTGTACGACACGCGCCCTGGTGACTTCCTCGAGCCGGTCCTTGAGCAGCTTGATCCGCTGACCGACGAGCCGTCGGTCGGTCTCGAGCTGCGTCTCGCCGGGACCGCGCACGCCGATGCCGCCTCGGAACTTCTCGAGGTGGGTCCACATGCGCGTGAGTCGCGGCAGCGAGTATTCGAGCTGGGCGAGCTCCACCTGCATGCGCGCCTCCGCCGACCGGGCGCGCGTAGCGAAGATGTCGAGGATCAGCTCGGCGCGGTCGATCACACGCTTGCCGAGATCCCCTTCGAGGTTCTTGCCCTGCGCGGGCGAGAGTTCATCGTCGAAGATCACGAGCGTCGCGTCCTTCTCCGCGAGCATCACCTTCAGCTCCTCCACCTTGCCACGGCCGATGTACGTGGCCGGGTCCGGGCGGTCGAGCTGCTGCGTCAACGTACCCACGACGACACCGCCGGCAGTATCGGCGAGCCGCTCGAGCTCCTCGAGGTGCTCGTTGACGAGGTGCCGCGCGTTGGAGCGCTTGATCGGCGCCCCGACGAGGATCGCGCGCTCTTGGTGCGCGTGGAGCTCGATGATGGTACGAATCGGGAGGAAGGCTGAAGGGAGATGGTCGAACGGGAAGAGCGGGCTCAGGGAATGTAAGCGTCCGAGGCCCGCCCTCCGCCATCCTTCAGCCTTCCACCCTGATCCCCCAGCCTCACATCACCGGAAGGTGTCGAGCCGCCCCGCCCCTGAGTACGGCCGCGTGACGCTGCCGAACGGCGTCTTCATGGTGAACTCGCCGGTCACGCGATAGTCGACAGTGCCGCGCTGCGCGTAGTGCACCAGCGCGCGTTGCACTGACGCGAACGAGAAGTTCACCGGCACGATCACTTCCGAGTTCCCCTTGTCGGTGAGCGTCAGGAGCTTCTCGATCTCACCGGTCGCGATCTGACTCGAGTCGACCCACACCACGTACGTGATCCGGCTCGCGTCGAGCCGGTACTCGTTCGGGTTGTAGACGTCGAGGATCAGGTCGAGCGACCCGCCCTGCATGCCGACCCCCTTCACCTTCACGTCCCTCACGGTGACGACGGGGTTGGCGAACGCCTGGCGCGCGAGCGTCGCACAGCCTGACACCGCGGCAACGGCGACCAACGAGACTCCGATCATCCAGCGACGCATCAGTTCTCCTGTTGTGACTGCTGTTCCTGTTGTTCACGCAGGGCCCGCCACCAGGCGAGCCGCTTCTCGACTTCCTTCTCGAACC
>JANOWT010000196.1:0-1914 GCA_031418115.1 Gemmatimonadota bacterium | reverse complement strand
CTATAAGCTCGTGGAGCGCATGGCGAAGGACATCGGCTCAGGTGTCGCCGATCTCGTGGGGAACGACCTGCTGGTCGACTCCGTCGTGCTTGCGAACTATGTGAGCGACGACGTCGGCCTGCCCACGCTGCGCGACATCGTAGCGGAGTTGAAGAAGCCGGGCCGCGATCCGCGCGCCGCGTTCGAGCCGCCAGCCTTCCGTGACGACCTGCAGAAGCCGAGCGACCTGATGCCCGGCATGGTGCTCGAGGGCGTGGTGACGAACATCGTCGCGTTCGGCGCGTTCGTTGACGTCGGCGTGCACCAGGACGGGCTCGTGCATGTGAGTCAGCTGGCCGATCGGTATATCCGCGATCCCAACGAGGCGGTGAAGGTCGGGCAGAAGGTGCGGGTCACCGTGCAGAATGTCGATCTCGCGCGCGGACGGATCGCGTTGAGCATGAAGAGCGACGGCGGTGCGGGCGCGCGGAACGGGATCCGCGTCAGATAAGGTCCGACATCTCGAGGCTCGCACCGGTCGCCTTGTCCGTGTACCGCAGGGGGAACCGGGCATCGGTGATGCCGAGGATCGCCTCGGAGTGCTTCTCGACGAACCCCGGCGCCGCGAGCAACGCCGCCGTGACCGCGTGGAGTTGTCGCGCGGTGATCCCCGCCCCCGGCGTGTTCAGTGCCGTGAGCGAGGGATACGCCGCCGGACTCGCGATCGGCCACTTGGCCTTCTTGATCTCGTCACGCATGGACTTCGGCACGAACTCGCGCGAGTCGAACCCGAACGAGAGCACCGCGCCGCGCAGTGGCGGGAAACCCTCCTCCACCTGATCCTCGGTCTCCGGCCCGTCGAGGATCTGCAACAGATCGTCCACGTCGGCATGGAGCGCGAGCCCGATGAACTCTCCCGCAGAACCGAGCACGGCGAGCGCCCAGACCGTGCCATCGCGCAGGCGCAGGGTGAGCACGTCGTCGTTCTCGAGCACTTCCCACGGAGCGGCGCGGTAGTAGGCCGCCGCGGCCTCGAACAGCTTTCCCGTGTCGTCGGGCGCGAACCCCCACCCCGCCCACGTGCGCGGATGCGAGACGTGCGGCGAGCCCGGTTCCGCAGGCGACACCCCTGCATGCTGTTCCATCTGCATCAGCACGTCGTCGACGCGCGGCAACAGCCGCGACACCTCGACGCGCGCACCATGCGTGGGGTGATCCGGTTCACCGAGTCGTTCGGCGACTTCGTCCCTGAGTACCTCGAGTCGTACGAGCACCACCTCCGGCCGCTTGCCCGACTCGACGCTCACCTCGCCCACGACGTCCGCCAACAACTCCGCGACCTCGCTCGCCTCGCTCGGCGGGTGCGAGATGATGTCCGCACGCAGCGCGAAATCCCCCGCACCAACCATGAGGATGGTCGGTCGCGCGGCGGGATCGTCACCGATCTCGGCTGCGAACGGCACGAGGTCGACCTCCCAGACGTCAGTCGGCAGCGTCGTGCCCGGCGGGAGCAGGATCTTGCGCGCGCCTGACCTGCCACCGGCGCCCTGCCCACCCTGGAGCAGCCGCAGACCGCGCGGCGCGGCGTCGTCCTCGCGCTGGTGACAGTGCTTGTACTTCTTGCCCGAGCCACAGGGGCAGGGGTCGTTGCGTCCAGGCATGCGGTCTCCCATTCAGTCGCGCGTCCAGTCTCGGCGTTGCCGGCGCGCCACCACGTGAATGTAGTGAGTAGGATCGCTCGACATTTCCGCGCTCGCACCCCGGTGCTCCAGGGACTAGTCCGGATTTCGCACCTCCGTGCGATAGGTGACCGCGCGGGCGCGGCCCAGATTCAGCACATGTCCGACCTCGACCCCGTCACCGGCCGCCCAGCCTGGAAGGCATACCGCAGTCCCACGGTACCCACCGACATGCTCAAGGCCGACGTCTCCGCCG
>JANOWT010000195.1:0-5847 GCA_031418115.1 Gemmatimonadota bacterium | reverse complement strand
CTATAAGCTCGTGGAGCGCATGGCGAAGGACATCGGCTCAGGTGTCGCCGATCTCGTGGGGAACGACCTGCTGGTCGACTCCGTCGTGCTTGCGAACTATGTGAGCGACGACGTCGGCCTGCCCACGCTGCGCGACATCGTGGCGGAGTTGAAGAAGCCCGGCCGCGATCCGCGCGCCGCGTTCGAGCCGCCAGCCTTCCGTGACGACCTGCAGAAGCCGAGCGACCTGCTGCCCGGCATGGTGCTCGAGGGCGTGGTGACCAACATCGTCGCGTTCGGCGCGTTCGTCGACGTCGGCGTGCACCAGGACGGGCTCGTGCATGTGAGTCAGCTGGCCGATCGCTATATCCGCGATCCCAACGAGGCGGTGAAGGTCGGGCAGAAGGTGCGGGTCACGGTGCAGAATGTCGATCTCGCGCGCGGACGGATCGCGTTGAGCATGAAGAGCGATAGCGGTGCCGCGGCGGCGAAGCCCGGACAGAAGCCGGCACACGCGCTTTCACCCAAGCTGGCACCGAAGCCTGCACCGAAGCCTGCACCGAAGCCTGCACCAAAGCCTGCACCAAAGCCTGCACCAAAGCCTGCACCCAAGCCTGCACCAAAGCCTGCACCAAAGCCTGCACCAAAGCCTGCACCAAAGCCGTTCGTGCCGAGCAGTGGCGTTATCGCGCCGAACGGCATCCGCTTCAAGTGATCGGAACCGGCGCGCCGCGCGCGGACAGCGCGCGGCCGCGCGATCACTGCACGTCAGGCAACTCGATCGATGCGCCCGTCGACCTGTCCGTGTACCGGAGCGGGAACCGTGCATCGACCTCGCCGCGGATCGCCGCCGCATGCTGCTCCACGAACCCCGGCATCGCGAGCAGCGCCGTGGTGAGCGCTTGCAATTGCCGCGAGGAGATGCCGCCACCCGGCGTATTCACCGCCGTGATCAATGGATACGCGTCTGGACTCGCGACCGGCCACCTGGCCTTCTTGATCTCGTCGCGCATGGGCTTCATGATGAACTCGCGCGACTCGAAGGTCAGCGAGAGTACCACGCCACGGATCTGTCGCCAACCCAGCGCGGCGTTCTCCTCGGTCTCGGGTCCCTCCAGCATGCGATCGAGGTCCTTGGGGTCCGCGCAGAGCGAGAACCCGAGCTGTTCGCCGTCTGAGCCGAGCACTGCCCCTTCCCATGCGCCGCCGTCACGCAAGCGCAGCATGAACGCGTCATCGGCCCAGAGCACTTCCCAGGGAGCGGCGCGGTAGTAGGCATCGCAGGCCGCGAAGAACCGCGCTGTCTCATCGGGTGCGAATCCCCACGCGGCCCACGTCTGCGGATGCGATAGCAGCAACGCACCGGGTTCGGCTGGCGGAACACCCGCCCGCCGCTCGAGATCCGCCAGTGCGTGGTCGAGCCGCGCGAGGGTCGGTGACACGCGCACCAGAGTGCCATGCGCCGCATGCTCCGGCTCGCCCAACCGCTCGGCGAGTTCGTCCTGCAGGACGTCGAGTCGGACGAGCACCGTTGCGGGGCGCACGCCCGCCGCAACGCAGGCGGCAGCGAGTGCGTCCGCCATCAGCCCTGCCACCGCACTCGCCTCGCCCGGTGCATGACTCAGTACCTCGGCGCTCAGCACGTGTTCTCCCGCGCCGACCATGAGCACCGTCATGCGAACTGTGGGGTCGTCCGCGAGCTCCGCCGCGAACGGCATGAGGTCGACCTCCCAGAGGTCGGTCGGCACAACGGCGCCGAGCGGCAGAGCCAATGCGGAAGTGCTCGATCGGCCCCCGGCTCCGGCGGGGCCGTGTACGAGCCGCACTGCGCGCGGCGCGGCCTCGTCCTCGCGCTGATGGCAGTGCTTGTACTTCTTGCCCGAACCGCAGGGGCAGGGGTCGTTGCGTCCGGGCATCGGCGATCCGTCCGGCGAGCGAGGTAGGGAGCTGAGTGCATCGTTCCGAGCGTGCGAGCAACATAGCGCACAACTCGACCAGAGCTACGCGACCACCCGCTCCGCCGGCATGAGGTACTGCCCCACCGAGTCGCGCACGAACGGATCTCGGAACGCCCAGATCAGACCATCCAAGTAGAAATGGATGAAGGTGAAGGCGAACCATGACACGGTGTAGATCGAGGGGACGCCCGCTGCCGCGGTCGCATGATTGGCGACCCAGAAGAAGAGCCCCGACCCCACGATGAACGCCGCGATCAGTCCGTTGCGTGCGCTGATGCGCGAGAGCACACGCTGCGCACCGGAGCCGGCTGGCACCGCCTCGTACTTGCGATGGTGCAACAGCCAGACGATCGCAAGATACTGCACGAAGTGGCCCATGAGCATGCCGAGTGTGGCGAGCGTGTAGTCGACCACCCAGAGATACGGGTGGAACATCAACAGGCTCGACGCGAGGAACCCGAGCTCCTGCGCACTCACCGCATGTTCCCGTTGCGCCAGCCGGCGCACGAGGACCACGAGTGCGAGCAGACCGATCACGAGGAACACGATCGCCAGCACGTGCGGCGCATTCGGGTGCAACGCCGCGAGCGGGCGCCCCACTGACGGATGCCGCTCGATGTTCCAGGTCGCCATCGCGGCGCTCACACCGAGTATCGCGGTGTGCGCTGGCGCATGCTCGGCGCGTGTGCCTCGGTTGAGTCGACGATACATCGCGAGGATCCCACCGTTCTGCCGCGCGACGTGCCAGACGTTCCATATGAAGACCACCGCCTGAATGACCGGCGGGAACCTGAGCACCCAGAGCAGGATCACAGCCACGCTGATGAATGCGGGCCCGCCAAAGAACGCGAGCTGCCGCGATCGGTAGTGCTTCAGGTAGTCGTCGCCGAGAAAGAACGTGTAGGTCGACATGTAGTGCGGCACGGCGACGAAGTAGAAGGCCGCAGCCTGCACCAGGAATGCGAACTGCGTGGGAACCGTCAGGGCGACGCTCAGGAATACGATCCCAGCCAGCGGCGAGAGCACGAACATCGGCAGGTCGAAGCGCGGCGATGCGATCCAGCCGCGATGGACCTCGGTCCCGGTGCCGATCACGCCGCCGCCGGTCATGGCGTCACGCCGCGCGGCGGCGCGGATGCGATCGGCGCGCCGGGCGCGTTCCGCACGGCTTCACTTCGCGTGAGCGGGGCCAGGTCGTCCATGGGAAGCCCGCGATAGTGACGCACCACTGCACGGACGGGCGCCCACAGGTGCACCAGAATGGAGTTCCTCACGGTCCAACCGGGTAGCCCTACGGCCACTGGGCGCGACGTCCCGTGGTCCGCGGTGCCGAAGAGGCGGTCCCAAATGGCGAGGTTCGCGCCGAAGTTCCGCTGCTGCTGCCGGTCATCCACCGAGTGATGGATCGCATGCGAGACCGGGCTCACGAAGAGCCAGCGCAGCGGACCATACGTCCAGTTCACGTCGAGGTGCGAGAGGTTGAGGGTGACGTCCCAGAGGATCGCGAGCCAGATCCAGATGTAGGGCGGCAGGCCGACGAGGAGCATGCAGAGCAACGGCGCGAAGAACCCCCGCATCCAGACGTCGAGCGGGTGGTTCCGGTACGTGGTCATGATCGAGAGGTGTTCCTGCGAGTGGTGCACCTGGTGAAAGGCCCAAAGCGCAGGTACGGCGTGCTCTACTCGATGGATCCAATAGTTCACGAAGTCGAGCAAGAGCACATAGACGATCACCTTGAGCCACACGGGCGTCTCGGCGATCAGCTGGACAGACAGGTGCGAGAAGACGAAGTCGTTGATCGGACGATCGAGCAGCACCGTGTAGATGCCGAGTCGGTAGATCGCACCGTAGAGCAGGTCGAGCAGGTAGCCAGGCATCTGCAGACTGCGCGCGGTGCGGGAACGCACGGCGAACTCGAACAGCACATAGCCCGCGAGATAGGCGAACTCCACTCGGCGGTTCCAGAACAGCTCACCAATGAAGGAGAGTACGTCTCCAGCGGGCATGTCGTGCTCTCGAGCATTGAGGAGGTCTGCTGGCTATTGTTCCGTTCCGAAGTAAGAATTGTAGCGCATCATGTCAAGCGCGCGTGACACCTTCGCTCGAGTTCCGTGAACGTCAGCCAAGTGGCGGCTGTCGCCTTCGGCGGGCTCGTGCTACTCATCCTGTCCGCGATCGTCGCTGAGGGTCGTGGTGGCCCGCATTCAACGGGCCGCGGGAGCCCGCTCCGCCGAGCGCGCGCGGTGCGCCGGGCGCGCCAGATGATCATCGCGTGGGTCGTGGGTAGCACTCTGCTCGCCGGTGTCACGCAACGCAATCTCTGGCCGCTCTCGTCGTGGGCACTCATGACGAGCGCGCCCACGCGCCAGATGGGCGAGAAGCCGCCGTACCAGCGCCTGCTCGCGGTGGACGACGCCGGGCACGAGTACGTGGTGGACTACCGCGCGCTCGAGCCATTCGCGGTAGAAGAACTCATGGCGTGGATGCGATACTCGTTCATGACGCTCGCGCGCGCCGATCAGGACCTTGCTGCACGGTATCTGCTCGAGCGACTGAACCTCGCCCGCACACGCGTCCGCGCGGGAGACTCACCAGGCACGCAGGGGCGCTGGCTCGGTCCGCTCCGCGCTCCCTTTCATTTGATGCATCCTCGCCAGTGGACCAGCCCTGAGACCGTGCCAGCCACGCCGTTCGTGGCGCTCCGTGTGTACGGTGAGAGATGGGACCTCTTGGAGCGCGCGGCCGACCCCGCACGCTTCACGCGAGTGCTGCTGTACGAGTTCCACGAATGAGCGTTCCCGCCGCTACAGAGGCTCCTCGAGTGACGCTCCCGACCGCGCGCGTGACTGCGCGCGTGATTGCACGAAGGTGGACTGGGTTCTGGTTCCCGCGCGAGCGCGCCGAGAATCTGGCGTTCGCCCGCATCCTGATCGCCGCGCACGCACTCTGGATACTCCTCTCGCGCGACTACGCCGCCATGTCCGGCGTGCCCGAGGTGTTCTGGCGCGCGGCGCCCTCGACACTGCAGTGGCGGTATCTCCTCACGCCAGGCAATCCCGGTCTCGAATACCTCGTGCAGGGAACCGCCGCCATAGCACTCGCGGGCGCGATGCTCGGTCTGTACCCTCGGCTCTGTTCGGCGGTCGCGGCAGTGCTGCTGTATCACTTGGCGCCCCTCGAATCCGGCATCTATGACATCGCGCCCACCGCGCGTGGCCTGACGATCGCACCGGTGGCGCTGCTACTGCTCGCGGCGGCGCCCTGCGGTGACGCGCTCGCGCTCTGGCGCCCGGCGCGGACGGGCGGGCGGAGAGGTGCGCGTCCTTCGCGACGATACGGGTGGGCACTTCTCCTGATCCAGCTCCTCGTGGTGGAGATCTACCTCTTCTCGGCGATCGGCAAGCTGGAGCGGACCGGCCTCTCGTGGGGATCTGCCGAGCACCTGCAGCTCTGGCTACTCTGGTTCAACCAGGACTCACAATCGGTCGTGTTCGGGACACTCGGTCCTTGGCTGGCACAGTTCCGGTGGATGGCCGGTGCGATCGGCGCAGCGACGGTGATGTTCGAGTGGTGCATGCCGCTCGCGCTGTTGTGGCGGCCGTCGCGGCGCGTCCTCGTGCCCATGGCGCTGGCCTTCCACGTAGGAGTGCTGTTCGCGATGAACATCAATGTGCCCGAAGCGTGGCTCATCCTCGTGTTCGTCGAGTGGCCTGGATCGAGTGCCAGGCCGTCGCGGACCCCGCCGGCGAACTAGTCCGCTTTTCGCACATCCGTGCGATAGGTGACCGCGCGGGCGCGGCCCAGATTCAGCACATGTCCGACCTCGACCCCGTCACCGGCCGCCCAGCCTGGAAGGCATACCGCAGTCCCACGGTACCCACCGACATGCTCAAGGCCGACGTCTCCGCCG
>JANOWT010000194.1:0-7587 GCA_031418115.1 Gemmatimonadota bacterium | reverse complement strand
TGATCGGGGCGCGAGTGTCAAGAACCTCGACTGGAGAGACCGATGACGGACTGCCTGTTCTGCCGTATCGTGCGCGGGGAGATCCCGTCGGCCAAGGTCGCGGAGACCGCCGATTGCATCGCCTTCCGGGACATCGCGCCGAAGGCGCCGGTGCATGTGCTCATCATCCCCCGCACGCACTACGGGTCGATCGACGAGGTGCCGGACGCGAGCGTGGTGGGTGCCATGTCGATGCTGGCTCAGCAGGTGGCCCGTTCGGAGGGGATCGCCGACACCGGATACCGGTGTGTGATCAACACCGGGGCGGACGGCGCTCAGACCGTCGGGCATCTGCATATGCACGTCCTCGGCGGGAGCCGCCTCGGCTGGCCACCGGGTTGACGTGCGACGGAGCCGTCGGCGCTGGCGCAATCGGCGCCGGACGCGTCCGCTTGCCCTAATTCGCGCATCGGCCTAGCTTTGAGGGCTAACATCACTCAGTCCCCAGCCGGCGCACAAACGCCACGAAGGGGGGAATACAAGTTTGTCGGAAATCATCATTCACGATGACGAGAACTTCGAACGCGCGCTGAAGCGCTTCAAGAAGAAGTGCGAGAAGGCAGGGATCCTTTCGGACCTGCGCAAGCATCGCCACTACGAGAAGCCGAGCGAGAAGCGGAAGCGGAAGCTCAACACCGCGCAACGCAAGAACCGTCGCACGCGCTCCACCTGATGTCGGCGCTGGCCGTACGGTTCCAGGGCGAACTCAATGTCGCCCGTAAGGCGCAGGACAAAGCTCGCGTCCTGTTGCTGGGCACCGTGCTGTCGGAGATCAAGAATCGCGAGATCGAGCTGAAGCGGGCCCTCGTCGACGACGACGTCGTCGAGGTGCTCCGCAAGGCGATCAAGCGTCGGCGGGAGTCCGTCGAGATGTATGAACAGGCCGGACGCAACGAGCTGGCCGCCGTGGAACGACAGGAAGCCGAGGCACTCATGGTCTGGCTCCCTGTGGCGCCCTCGGATGACGAGGTCCGCGCCGCAGTCCGCGCCGCCATTGCCGCGGGTGCCAAGAACATCGGCGCCGTGATGGGCAAGGTGATGCCCGCCTTCAAGGGCCGGCTCGATGGCACCGTGATCAATCGCATCGCGCGCGAGGAACTCGGTCCGCCCACGTGACCTTCCAGGCGCACGCCCTCGAGGTCCTCGAGTTCGCGCGGCTGCTCGATCATGTCGCGGGTCATGCCTCCAGCACACCGGGCGCAGAGCGCATTCGCGCGCTGCGCCCGCTTCGTGTCGGGGGCACGCACCTCGATCGTGATGAAGCACTCGGTGCACTGCGCTCGGAGCATGGACGCGTGGCCGCGATGCGCGCGCTGGTCACCGGCGAAGGCGGCTGGCGCCCTGAGGCCGTGCCCGACCTCACCGATGCGCTGGTGCGGCTGCGCGTCTCCGGAACCTCATGGACCGGCAAGGAGCTGCGCAGCGCCGGCGTGTTGCTCCAGTCGTCACGGCGCACGCAGATCGCCCTGCGCGACGAGGCGAAGCACCCTGCCGCGCGGGCCCCGCTCGCTCGGTACGCCGATGCCCTGATCGCGCGCGAGTCGATCGAACGGCGCATTGAGCAGGTGCTCAACGAGGACGGCGAGATCAAGGACGACGCGTCGCCGCAGTTGCGCCGGATCCGGCGCGAGATGCGCGGTGCCGAGGGCGACCTGGTGCGCCTGCTCGAACGGCTCATGTCGAAGCTCGAGTCGCATCATCGCGTCGATGACGGCTCGGTCACGCTTCGCAATGGCCGCTACGTGATCCCGGTGCGTCGCGAGGGCCGCGGCTCGCTCGGCGGTATCGTGCACGATAGCTCGCAGTCGGGGCAGACGCTGTTCGTGGAACCGCCGGCCGCGGTCGAGGCGGGGAATCGCATTCGCGAGTTGGAAGCCGAGGAGGTCGCGGAATGCGAGCGGATCCTGCTGGAGCTCACCGAGACGTTGCGACCCGAGCGTGACGCGATCGCCGCAGCGCTCGAGGCGCTCATCGCGCTCGACGCGCTCTATGGGCGCGCCCGCTACGCGCTCGAGAACGGGTGCACCGATGCCGACCTCGTCGCCGCGCGCGACGGTTTCCATGTGCGCGAGGGGCGGCATCCGTTGTTGCTGGCGCAGGGCGTGAACGTGGTCTCGTTCGACCTCGGCATGCATCCCGATGAACGCACGCTGCTCGTCTCGGGACCGAACACCGGCGGCAAGACGGTGCTGCTCAAGGCGCTCGCGCTCTGTTCATTGATGGTGCAGAGCGGCATCCCGGCGCCGGTGGGGCCTGAGAGTCGGGTGCCCTGCTTCGACGACATGTTCGCCGACATCGGCGACGAACAGAGCCTCGAGGCCTCGCTCTCGACGTTCAGTGCGCACCTGAAGCACCTCACCGCGATCCTCGAGGGTGCCACGGCCGACGCGCTCGTCCTGGTCGACGAGCTCGGCTCCGGCACCGACCCGCTCGAGGGGGCGGCGTTGGGCGGTGCGATCCTCGAAGAGCTCACGCGGCGCGGCACCACGACCATTGCGACGACCCACTTGGGTGCGCTCAAGGAGTTGGCGAGCGAAGTTCCCGGTGTGGTCAACGCCTCATTGCAGTTCGACGCCGAACGCCTCGCGCCGACGTACCGCCTGATCAAGGGGATCCCGGGCCGGTCGTACGGCATCGCGATCGCGCGTCGTCTCAAGATGCCCGAGGCGGTACTCGCACGCGCTGAGGAACGGGTCCCGCAGATGGAGCGCGACCTGAGCGCGCTGCTCGCCGACGTCGAACGTCGGGCCGACGGTCTGGGCAAGCGTGAGCGCGAGGTGGCTAAGACGCAGGAGCACCTGCAGTGGCAGACCGACCGCATCGAGGTGCGCGAGCGGACGCTCAAGGAACAGGAGCGAGCGTTCGAGCGCGAATCGCGAAAGGAGACGCGCCGCTACGTGCTCGAGGCGCGCAAGGAGGTCGAGCGCACCATCAAGGACCTCAAGGCGGCGGGCGCGTCGGCGATCGACGCGCGTGCGGTCGAGGCGCGCCGGGGACTCGAGACGCGCGCGGCGACCGAGCAGCAGGCGCTGGAGCAGCTCGACGAGGCCGATCGAAAGGCGGCGCTGGAGTTGGCGCGTGCGCGTGCGCGCGCGGACTCGGGCGATGCCCGGTCAGGTGATGCACGTTCAGGAGAGGCGCGGTCGGCCGAGGCGCGTGGCGCGGTGCTCGCCCCCGGGGACGCGGTGGCGGTGGGCACACTCGGCGGCAAGGCTGGCAAGCTCCTGGAACTTCGCGGCTCGGCTGCGGTGGTGAGCGTGGGCTCACTCAAGATGACCGTGCCGTTCGACACGTTGCGCCGACTCTCGTCGAGGCACCTGCGCGAGGAGCGCGTCGAGGTCGCGAGCATCGATGCGCCGGATATCGACGCGAAGCCCGAGGTGGATGTGCGAGGCGTGCGCGTGCACGAGGTCGATGAACTCGTGATGCAGGCGCTCGACGGCGCCATCCGCGCCGACTTGGCGCTGCTGCGGATCATTCACGGGAAAGGCACCGGGGCGCTGCGCGAGCGCGTGACGCAGATGCTCAAGGCCGACAAGCGCGTGAAGAACTTCCGGCTCGGTGCGTGGAACGAAGGTGGTGCGGGCGTCACCGTCGCGGAGCTCTCGTGATCCCCGACGAAGTCGTCGAGCTGGTCTCGCAGCAGGCGGACATCGTCGCGATCATCGGCGAGCATGTGCGTCTCAAGAAGACCGGGTCGGTGTGGCGCGGCCCGTGCCCGTTCCATCAGGGGACCAGTGCCAACTTCTCGGTCATGCCGCGCGGCGGGTACACCTGCTTCGTGTGTGGCGAGAAAGGCTCCGTTTTCACCTTCGTGCAGAAGCGGCTGGGGATGAGCTTCGCCGAAGCAGTGAAGTACGTCGGCGAGAAATGCGGTGTGGAGGTGAAGGAGACCGAGAAGCGGCGCGAAGGTCCCGACCCGCGCGAGCCGATGTGGGAGTTGCAGGCGACCGTCGGCGAGTATTTCTCTCGCGTGTTGTGGGATGCTCCCGGCGGCGCGGCGGCGCGCGACTACCTCGCGAGCCGTGACGTCACGCGGCCGGTCGCCGAGAGCTTCGGGCTCGGATTCGCGCCGCGTGAGGTGGGTGCGATGCGCGCGCATCTCAACGGGCTCGGCTATGACGACGCGCGTCTGCTCGCGGCCGGACTTCTCGTGAAGCGAGACGAGAGTGAGGAGCCGCGACCGCGCTTCCGCGACCGTCTCATGTTCCCGATCCATGACGTGAGTGGTCATGTGGTCGGATTCGGCGGGCGGCTGCTCGGCCCGGGTGAACCCAAGTACCTCAACTCGTCAGACTCCGAGATCTTCCAGAAGGGCAAGTTGCTGTACAACCTGCAGAACGCGCGGAATCCGATCCGGCGCGACGAGCGGGTGATCCTGGTCGAGGGGTACTTCGACGCGCTCAGGCTCGTGGCGGCGGGGATCGAATGCGTGGTCGCGCCAATGGGCACCGCGCTCACCGAGCAGCAGGCCGATCTCATCGCCAAGTACTCACGACACGTATTCCTGCTCTACGATTCGGACGCGCCGGGGCAGAAGGCGACCTTCCGTGCGGCCGACGTGTTGCTCGCGAAGGGGCTCGAGGTGCGCGTGGTGACGCTCCCGGAGGGTGAGGACCCCGACACCTTCGTGCGGAAGAACGGTCGCGAGGTGGTCGATCGACTGGTCGAGGGCGCGCTCGACGTATTCGATCGCAAAGTGCAACTGCTCGAGCGGGCGGGGTGGTTCGCGGACCTGCAGCACAAGCGGAGAGCGCTCGACCGACTCCTGCCGACGATCCGTGCGGCGAGCGATCCGGTGACTCGCGATCTCTACCTCGCGCGCGCGGCGCAGGCTGCCGGCGTTGCGCGTGAGGTGTTGCTCAGCGAGTTGCACGCCGTGCGACGCGGCAGCGGGGCGCGCGCGACGGCTGCCCGAAAGGCGGAGCGACCGGCGGATGGGCGACAGGGCGGGGGGCGCGCGGCCGCGGGGCCGGATGACATCTGGCCCGACGTGCCTCTGCCTGAGACGGAACCTGTGCCCACCGGCCCCTACAAGTCCGACGTCGAACAGGGCGGTGCCGAACAGACTTTGCTGCGGGTGCTCCTCACACAGCCGGTGTGGCAGGATCAGATCATCGAGGAGCTCGGCAAGATCGAAGCCGACGAGATGCCGGGCGGCGACTCCGAGGAGCAGGACGCGCTTGGAGAGGATGCACCGGGTGTACTCCGCGACCCGATCTACCGGGCGATCTACGACGCGACGTTGCGGCACGGTGCCGACGCGGCGCCGGAGGTCATCGCCGAGGAGCTTTGGCCCCACGCGGTGCGAGTGTACGAGGACCTGCGCGGCGAGAAGGACGCGGTGGTGGACGCCAAGAAGAGCATCGCCGACGGGATCCGTGTGATTCGGGGGCGATCGGTGGAGGCGCGGATCCGATCGCTCGAGTCGTTGCTGGCTCTCGCGAGCACTGATGAAAAGGACCGGATCAACGTGGCGATCAAGCGATTGACGGACGAGAAGCGGGCGCTCGGAGTGCAGTCCTGGGGCTCGGTACGCCGGCGGAAGTGAGGCCCGGATCAGGGCCGAACGATGGACGATGCACGAGGCGCTGGCCGGGCGCTTCTGTTGTTGGCAGTGGAGGTTCCGGCCGCAATGAGGCAAGTTTATCCAGAGATGGTCAGCGGGTCTCCACTCCCGTCTCCCATCTCCCATCTCTCATCACAGAGCATCATGTCCGATATCCAGTCCCTGCTCGCCCTGCAGAACGACGACCTCGTCATCCACGAACTCGAGACGCGCCTCGCGGCGCTCGAACCGCGGATCCGCGAACTCGACACTCGGCGGCAGCGGATCGTCGACGGTCTCGGACGGCAGAGTGCGCTGGTGACAGCAGAGGAGAAGAAGCAGGCGTTCCTGCGCGACAAGATCGAGGAGCACCGCGGGTTGATCGACCGCAACCAGGCGCAGCTCGACGCCGTGAAGACCATGCGGCAGGCGACGGCGGCCGCGTCGCAGATGGAACAGGCGAAGAAGATCGTCGCCGGTGAGGAGAGCGACCTGCTCGTCCTCAATCGCAAGCTCGAGGAGTTGCGTGGCGTGCAGCACAGGTTGCAAGCGGAGCTCGCTGCCTGCGAAGCCGAACAGGCGACGGCGCGCACCGAAGTGGCTGGCGATCGCGCCGCGATCGACGGGGACCTCGCGGGGGCGCATGCCAAGCGGAAGGAGACGGCTGAGAAGGTGCCGCCGGCGCTCCGGACCCGCTATGACCGCATCCGAAACAAGAAGCGCGTGCATGTACTCGTGCCGCTGAACGCCATGGCCTGCGGCGCCTGCGACACCGCGATCCCGATGCAGCGTCGGCACGTGATGATGTCGGGCACGACGATCGAGCTCTGCGAGGTCTGTGGCGTCCTGATGTACCAGGCGGTGTGAGCTACACACGTCCCCCTGCGCGGTGGGAGAGCGTTCCCGCCGCGCCCGCTGATGTCGCGGAACAGCTCGCTGCCGCGCTCAAGCCGAGTGGTGACCGCGCCGGCCAGGCCGCCGTCCCGCTCGCGATCTGTCGATTGCTCGCGGCGCGCGGTATTCGATCGGTGGAACAGGCCAAACGGTTCCTGCGTCCGGCGCTCGAACATCTGGAGTCGCCCGAGTCGATGATCGACCTCCCGCGCGCGGCCGCTCGCCTGGCGCATGCGGTGCGTGCCGGCGAGATGATCCTCGTGCACGGGGACTACGACGTCGACGGCATCTGCTCCACCACGGTGATGACGCGGGCGCTGCGGCTCGTCGGTGGCAAGGTGACGCCATTCATCCCCGACCGTGTGAAGGACGGGTACGACCTCAGCGCCGCGGGTGTCGAGGCCGCGCGGGCCGTGGGTGCACGGGTGGTGCTCACGTGCGATTGCGGCACGACGGCACTGGCGCCGGCGTTGGCGCTTCGCGAGCTGGGGATCGACCTGATCATCTCCGACCATCACTTGCCCGGCGCGTCGCTGCCGGTGGCGTTCGCGATCATCAATCCGCGGCGCGACGACTGCACGTCGGCGGACAAGGACCTGGCGGCGGTCGGTGTGGCGTACAAGCTCGCGCTCGCCGTGACGCGACGGCTCAACGGGGACGAAGTGGCGGTGCACGCGATGCTCGATCTGGTCGCGCTGGCCACCGTGGCCGATGTCGCGCCGTTGCGCGGCGAGAACCGCGTGTTCGTGCGGCTCGGACTCAAGCGGATGCAGGAGTCTCCCAACCTTGGACTCGCAGCGTTGATCCGTGCCGCGCGCCTCGACGGAAAGCCGCTCACGGCCGGCCGGATCGGCTTCACACTCGCACCGCGACTCAACGCGCTCGGCCGGTTGAAGCTCGCCGTTCGCGGCGTGGAGTTATTGCTCGCCGAGGACGACGCGACGGCGAACAGCATCGCGCGCGAGTGCGAGGAACTCAATGAAGCGCGACAGGCGATGGATCGTGCGATCCTCGACGAAGCGATGCGCCGGATCGACGCGATGGATCTCGACGCGACCTGGGGCATCGTACTCGATTCGACGGAGTGGCACCCCGGTGTGATCGGC
>JANOWT010000193.1:0-8263 GCA_031418115.1 Gemmatimonadota bacterium | reverse complement strand
GGGGGTGGCCGCGGGTTTAACGTTGTAATTTTGAAACTGATGGGTGGCGGGGGTTTCTGCCGGGGCCCCGCTTCCTTCATCCGCAGAGCGACTAGCGGTTGAGCACGATCTCCGAACGGATGTAGACGAAGCGTCCGTTGTAGCCGAACGGCGACGCCCCGGGATAGATGAACGTCCCGTTGTTGGTGTTGTCCGAGACCTTCACCTCGTCGGGGTAGACGTTCATCAGGTTGCGCGCCCCGATCGAGATGTTGACGGCCTGGAACCGATACCCCAGTTCGCCATCGAGCAGCATCTTGGCGCCGAAGGTCTCGAGGCCATCGAGGCTACCGTCCACGAAGCTCCCGAAGTCCGACGCGCGCGCCATCGCATGGAAGCGGCCCAACGAGTAGTTGGTCGTGAAGGTCGACCGGCGATCCGGACGATTCTTCTCGATCGCGTTGATCGTGACGATGTCGAGCGCGCTCGTGTAGATCGTCGCCGTGCCCTGCAGGATGTCCGGGAGCGGACTGACGCGCGTGATCTTGTTCTTGGCGAAGTTGACCGCGAACGAGAAATCGAAAGTGCCGTTCCCCGCGAGCATGCGGTAGTTCGCCACGATGTCGATACCGTCCGACTTGGTGTCGAGTGCATTGGTCGGGAACTGCACCGCGGCGATCGACGTGAACCCTGAATCGAGCAGGATGTCCGCCACCACCGGATCCGACGTGCCGTCAAAGGTCGCGCCGAGCAGGATGCGATCCTTGATCGTGATGTGATAGATGTCGACGTTCAGGTTCAGGTTGTTGGTCGGCGAGTAGGCGAAGCCGGTGCTCAGGTTGACCGACTTCTCCTCCTGCAACGGCTTCGCGCCGAAGATCCGTGAGGCGCGGTTGGTGACAGGGAAGTTGCCGACCTCGATCAGCACGCCGTTCTGGATCGCGGTCGTGGTGTGGCTGTACCAGCTCTGCTGCAGGCCCGGCGCGCGGAACCCGGTGCTCATCGCGCCACGCAGCACGAACTTGCGATTCGGCTGGTACCGCATCGCGGCCTTGCCGGTGAACGCCTGCCCGAAGTCACTGTAGCTCTCGAAACGCCCTGCGGCGTTCACGAGCACCGACTGCGAGAGGTTGGTCTCGAGGTCGACGTAGCCGCCGAAGTTGGTGCGGCTGTTCTCGCTCGCGTCGCTCGGCGCGAAGCCTTGGAAGACGGACGAACCACCCTGCGCGACGCCGCTGCTGTCCCTGGTCAGGTGGTAGCCCTGGATCCACGACGCCCGCTCGCCAGCGATCACCTCGTAGTTCTCACGGCGGAACGCGACACCGACCGCAACGTTCACCGGGTTGGCGAGCCCTATCTGCATCGCCTTCGACAGATTGGCGCTCAGGTTGAACTCACCGCGACGCAACGCGCCGGCGAAGAACGCCGTCTGGTTGGGAATGCCCGGATCATCCGACGTGCCGAGCACTCGGTCCGGCCCCGGCGCCGTCGGCGTGGAGAGGCTCGGTCCGAGCGACGAGTTGAGCGTATTCCGCAGGTTGAAGTCAAAGCCGTTGTAGCCGTAGTTCATGCCGATGTCGGTCGCCCACCCGCCGATCTCGGTACGAAGCCCACCCGCCGCCGAGTAGTCGATCACGTTCGGCCGGAACTCCGGGAGGAAACCGAGCGGGTAGATCTGCGCCCAGTTGCGCCCGTTCTGCGGCTTGCGGAAGAACCCGTTGCCGGTGCCGTCGCGATCGGAGTAGCCGCCGAACGCGTACAACTCCGTTCCAGCCGTTCCGACTGGGAGGCGCAGATTCGCGAACGTATGGATGTCACGCTCGATCCCGTCGCCCCAGTGCACGTTGGGCTGCGGCACCCCGTTGCGCTTCACGATGACCTGGCAATTGGCGACCGAGTCGCGAACACCATTGAGGTCGGGGAAGCTGCCGTCCGGGCAAGCGCGATTGGTCGCCTCGCGCTTCATGTACTGACCGAACAGACTGAGCGAACCGCGGCCGAGCTTGAAGCCCACGCCGCCGCCGATGTCGTTGGTGGTGCCGTCGTTCTCGAATCCCTTGCCCGGACGATACTGACCGGTGCTCGTGTTGATGAACGGCGCGAACTGTCCTTCCTTGAGCACGAGGTTCACCACGCCGGCGATCGCGTCGGAGCCGTACTGCGTCGAGGCGCCGTCACGCAGCACTTCGATGCGGTCGATCGCGCTCGACGGGAAGGCGTTCAGGTCGACGCCGCTGGAACCGGGCGCTGATCCATTGGAGAAGACGTTGAGCAGCGCGGTGGTGTGCCGACGCTGGCCGTTGATCATCACCAGCGAGTGGTCGGGCGAGAGGCCACGGAGCGTGAACGGCCGCACGATCTCGGTCGCGTCGGTGACGGCCTGCTTGGGGAAGTTCACCGACGGGGAGAGCGCGGCGAGGATCTGCGTGGTCTCGGTCGAGCCCGTGCGCTTGAGCTCCTCGACGGTATAGACGTCGACCGGGACGGCGAGTTCTTCGGCGGCTGCGTGCTTCGCGCGCGACCCGACCAGCGTCTGCACGGGAACGAGCTGGTACGCCGAACGCCGGAGTCTCACGTCGGCGGTCACGACCTGGCCGGCCACGGCATTGACGATCAACGACTCCGGCGCGTAGCCGAGCGACCGGATCTGCATGATCCGACGTCCCGCCTGAACGCCGGCCAACGAGTACCGACCACGGGCGTCGGAGGTGGTACGGAGACCACCCTGATCGAGCGTGATCAGCGCACTCACGACGACCGCTCCCGTGCTGTCCGTGACCCTGCCCTGCAACGCACCAGTCTGTGCGGCAAGCGGTCGACCGAACGCAGCGACCAGCAACAGCGTGACGAAGACTCCGACTGCACAGCGCGTAACGGACCTTGGCATCTCTACCCCCGGTTGACGAAGAGCACGGAACCGCGACGGACGTCCACCGCGCACCCACGCGGCACGGTGGTGAGAACCTTGACACAGTTGTGACGCGCAGAACATGGCAGGCCTCGGACGATCGCGAAAGCCCTCTGCTGCATCGGGTTAGCCAGCGGCAGCTGACCCCGCATGGCCCGCCCGAGCCGGTTCGCCGGTCCTTCGACGCTAAAGCCTGACGGCGGCGATCCGAGAATGACTTGGACGATGTCCGGTAATCCCCCACGTGTTCGGGAACGCTCGCCATGCCCTCGCGCCAGTTGATCGCCCTGATCTCCCTCGTCATGAGTCCGCTCGCCCTGCACAGCCAGGAACGGGTGGCCAGCAGCGATGTCGCCGCACGGGCCTCCATCGTGGCCGACTCCGGCACGGCGAGTCCGCTTCCTTCGGACACGCAACGAATTCCGAGAAGCGATGCACCCGCGTTCCGCGAGTGGGAGTCGCTCACCGGCGAGTGGTCCGGTGTGCGTACCTCGTTGGTGGACCGCGGCGTCACGTTCGGCGCGACCTATACGCATGACGCCTCGAGCGTCCTCTCGGGCGGTGCACGCCGCGGGTCCGCATCGCGCGGCCTCTTCATGGGGGAGATGAGCGTGGACCTCTCGCAGGCCCACCTCAAGGGCACCACCGCATTCGTCAGCTACGCCGCCATGCGCGGCTCGAACGGCTCTGATCTCGCCGGTGATATCCAGTCATTCTCGAACGTCGACGCGGACCCGTTCGGTCATGTGTACGAAGCGTGGATCGAACAGGTCGCGGCCAACGGCGCGATCCGGCTCAAGGTCGGTCGCGTGGACGCGAACACCGAGTACGCCGTCGTCGCACCGGCGGGCGAGTTCATCAACGCCTCAGCGGGATTCAGCCCCACCATTCTCGGATTGCCGACGTACCCCGACCCCGAGGCGAGTGTGAATCTGTTCATCACGCCCGCATCGTGGCTCACCATCTCCGCTGGCGCCTTCGCGGGGACCTTCGACCCCGGCACCATGGGTGCGACGAGAGTCCAGGATCGCTTCTCCATCGGTGAGATCGCGACCGGTTGGGATCACGTGGGGAACGCCGGCGCCGGCAAGCTGGCCGTCGGGGCATGGCACCATAGCGGTATGGCCGCGCGCTTCGACGGTGGATTCACCAAGGGTGCGGACGGTTGGTGGGCGTCCGCAGAGCAGTGCGTCTCGGGTCAGGACGCGAGCGATGACACGCCGGCGACAGGGATCCAGTTGTTCGGCAAGTACGGCGCCGCACCGGAAATGCTCTCCGTCTTTCGGCAGCACGTCATGGCCGGGTTCGTGTTCAATGGTGGATTCCGGAGCGGTTCCCCCGACGCGCTCGGCCTCGCCTTCACGCACGTCGACCTCAGTGGCATCGCGGATGCTGCGACGCCGCTCGACGAGACATCGGTCGAGTTCTTCTATCGCGTCAACGTGCTGGGTTCGGTCACGCTGCGACCGAACGTGCAGTACGTGGTGCATCCCTCGGGTGATCCGACCCGGGCCAATGCCGTGGTCGCGACGCTGAGGACTGCGATCGCTTTCTGATCTCGAAGTGAATGCGGATCGGCCGCGTGAGGTCGGTCTGTGCTGAAAACCCATAGGCGATTCCCTTAAGCCTCCGCAGCTCAGTCCGATACTTGTCAAGGGGCCGGCGAGATCGTGTCGCGCTCAGCTCATGTCCATGCCGTCGCAACACCACCCGTCTTCTCGTCCCTCAACTCTCTCCGGATCGCCCCCATGCAGTGGAATCTCCGACGCAAGCTCGTAGGCCTGGCGCTCATCGGCGTGGCCGGTACCGTGATCGTGGCCGTCGTGGGCGCCGTCGGACTGCGCGGGGGACGCGCCGGCGTTGAAGGTGTCGTCGCGACGTCACACCTGCAGCGCGGCCAGATGAGCGCGGACATGATGCACGACGCCATCCGCGGCGACGTGATGGTCGGCCTGCTTGCCGTGCGACGGGCCGATACGGCCGGTCTCGTGGAGGCGCACGCCGGCCTTGTTGAGCACACCGCGCAGATGCGCGAGGACATCGCCGATATGCAGAAGGGGGCCACGGGCGATGTCGCGCAGGCGCTCGTGAAGACAGTCCCGGCGTTGGACGTCTACCTGAAGTCCGGCGAATCGATCTTCCAGGCCATGAGCAACGGAAGCGCCGTCGCCGAGACCCAGCTCGACGGTTTCCTTGCCGACTTCCTCACGCTCGAGAAGGACATGCAAGAGCTCGGAGACCTGATCGGCGCCAGCGCGGACGCGAGCGAAGCGGCCGCCGGATCGCGGTTCACCGCACTCGGGTGGTGGCTGTTGGTGATGAGCGTGCTGACTGCGGTCACGGGGCTCGTGATCGGGCTGCGCGTGGCCAGCCGGATCGCCGGAACGGCCGCCGCGGTCGCGCAGCGCGTCGCGCAACTCGAGACCACCGCCGTGCGCTCGCTCGGCGAGGCGATGCAGGCACTCGCGACCGGCAAGCTCGACATGGCGGTGCGCTCCGACGTCCACGTCGCGCCGGTGGACGGCGAGGACGAGATCGCCGCGGTCGCTCGGTCCGTGAACTCGATCATCGAACGCACGAATGCGACGATCGTGTCCTACGACGCGGCCCGTGGTGCGATCGACGACATCTGTGCCGCTACCACTCGGCTCGCCGCTGCCGCGCGCGACGGCGACCTCGCGATCCGCGGCGACAGCTCGCGCTTCGCGGGACGATTCGCCGAGATGATCCAGAGCGTCAACGGCACGCTCGACGCCGTCGTCGCCCCGGTGCAGATCGCGACGGAGACGCTCGAGCGGATCGCCGCCAAGGACCTGACCGCTCGCGTCGAGGGCCACTACGAAGGGGACCACGCGCGCATCCAGTCGGCGGTGAACTCCGCGGCCGATGCGCTCTCGGACGCGCTCGGCCAGGTGACGACCGCGACCGCGCAGGTGTCGGTGGCCTCGGAACAGATCGCCACCGCGAGTCAGGCGCTCGCACAGACCGCGTCGCAGCAGGCGGCCGGACTCGAAGAGATGTCGGCGGGCGTCCATGAGACGTCGGCGGCCGCGAGTGGGATCGCCGACCAGGCCGCCGAAGCCCGGACGATCACGGCCCAAGCACGCGCCGGCAGCAAGGACGGTCACGTCGAGATGGAGCGACTCGCCGGTGCCGTGAAGGCGATCGAGGAGTCGGCCAAGGCCTCGGCGCGGATCGTGAAGACCATCGACGAGATCGCGTTCCAGACGAACCTGCTCGCGCTGAATGCCGCCGTCGAAGCCGCACGGGCCGGAGATGCGGGCCGCGGGTTCGCAGTGGTGGCCGAGGAGGTTCGCGCGCTCGCGCTGCGTGCCGCCGAGGCGGCCAAGCAGACCGGCGCGCTGATCGAGGCGAGCGTGCAGAACGTCGCGCAGGGCACCCAGTTCACCGTCGCCGCGGTGCGTCGGTTCGACGCCATCGGGCAGCAGGTCGAGCAGCTCGACGGAGCCGTGGCGGAGATCGCCGCGGCGAGCGCCGAACAGGCAACCGGCCTGCGGAGTCTCACCGAGGGCATCGAGCGTCTCAACAGCTCGACGCAGCAGACCGCTGCGCATGCCGAGGAGTCAGCGGCCGCAGCCGAGGAGCTCAACGGGCAGTCGCAGGCGACGCAGGCGATGGTCGGAGAGTTCACGCTCCCCGACGCCGCCGATTCGCGTCGCGGCGGTGCGATCGGAAAGTCGGGACACGCGGCTCCGGTGGGACGCAACGGATCGTCCGCGTCGCGTTGGCGGTCGACGAACGGGCGCGGAACGGGAGCATCGCGCTAGCGGGCGCGGCTGGGGCGGCGGTGTGGTGAAGGGCTTGCCGCGCTGATCGTCGGAGGGCCAAGTTCGTGCCGTCATCTTCCGAGGCGCCACGATGCTCAGCCCGATCACCGCCCTGCTGGGCGTCGTCCTCAACGCGCAGGTCATCGCACCGCTCCCGCGCGTGCCGCTGCCCAAGCCCGCGCCGAGCGCGGTCAAGGCCGTGGTGCACCAGAACCGGATCGCGTCGGGGCAGCTCAGCGGCCGCACGCTACGCCTCGCGCTCGACGTCACCGAGAGCGCTTGGAAGCCAGAAGGCAATGACGACCCCGAGGTGCCGATCCTCGCGTTCGCAGAGGCCGGCAAGGTGCCCTCGGTTCCGGGGCCGCTCGTGCGAGTCATGCAGGGCACCGAGATCCTGCTCACGCTGCGCAATCGCGCCGACACCGCGATGGTGATCGGCGGGTTGCGGCCCGGAGCCATCACCGCGAACGACACCGTGCAACTCGCCGCCGGTGCGACGCGCGAGTTGCGCTACACGCTCGACACGCCGGGGACCTTCTACTACTGGGGGGCGTTCGCCGGACTCACGGCGGCCGAACGTGAGTGGAAGGACAGTCAGTTGAACGGCGCGATCGTCGTCGATCCACCGGGCGGATCGACACGTGACCATATCCTGGTGCTCAGCGAGTGGTTCCATCCCTACGCCGATGGACGCCCGTTCGAAGTGGTCTCGGTGATCAACGGCAAAGGCTGGCCGCACACCGAGACGATCGCACTGCAGCAGGGTGACTCGGCGCGCTTTCGTGTGATCAACACGATCCCGCTCTACCATCCGTTGCATCTGCACGGGTTCTTCTACCAGATCGAGTCGCACGGGACCGTGAGTCGCGACACTCCGGTCCCGCTCGCGCAGCGGCACCTCTCCAATACCGACCTGATCGCACCGGGCGAGACGGTGACATTCAGCTTTCTCGCCTCGACTCCCGGCAACTGGCTCTTCCATTGTCACTTCGCGTTCCACGCGGACGAGACCGTGACGCTCTCCGGGTCTCCGCGCGATTCGACCGAGGCGGCGGCGATGCGGGGCATGGCGCACGGGCCGCGTGACGCAGCCAGCCACTCGATGCGCGGGCTCGTCGTGGGGATCAAGGTCGCACCAGCGCCGGGGTACGTGGCCGCGTCGACGGCGAACGCACGCGAGCTGCAGCTCTTCGTGGGCAAACGGCCGAATGCCCTCGTCACGGGAGCACCGGCCTACGGTTTCGCGTTGCAGTCGGGGGCCGGCCTCCCCGCGCGCGATTCCGTGGTGCTGCCCGGCCCGATCCTCGAGCTGCGCCGCGGCCAACCGGTCCGCCTGGTCGTCCGCAACCAGCTCGACGAGCCGACGTCGGTCCACTGGCACGGACTGGAGATCGAGAGCTTCCCCGACGGCGTGCCGCACTGGAGCGGGCTCGGCAACCGCATCTACTCGCAAATTGCACCTGGCGACTCCTTTGTCGCCGCATTCACGCCGCCGCGTGCCGGGACCTTCCCGTACCACTCGCATCTCAACGACCGGCGCCAGATCCTGTCGGGGATGTACGGAGCCATCGTGATCACGGATGGTCCG
>JANOWT010000192.1:0-2912 GCA_031418115.1 Gemmatimonadota bacterium | reverse complement strand
GCGCCCCTCATAGGCCGCATACACCCCGACCTGCCGGAGGATCAACGCGGCGCCGTTCACGGCCCCTTGGGGACGGATGATCTCGCCGTCCGGGGCCGCGACGACGGGCTCACGACGTACATCGCGCGGGACCCAGCTCTCACCGGTCGTGCGCCAGAGCGGGGTGGACTCGTGGCCCGCACCGTAGAGCATGAGCCGACGCGTGAGTGGCAAGAAAGCCGGCTGCAGCGGGAGGTCACTTTCGCGCGCGTCGAGCGCCATCGCGAGGAGGATCACGCGGCCTTCACCCGTCCTGCGTTCGATCAGCGCGGGCGCGCCATCGTCGAAGCGTGCGAGGACATCGGCGCCGACCGCGGGCTCCAGTCGCGGATACCTATAGAAGCGCGGCGCGACGAGGGCGGCCGCACTCGCACGGAATGGCGTGAAGAGCGGATGCTCCTCGCGCACGTCACCGAGCATCGCGCCTCCGCCGGCTCGACGGTCGGCGATCCCGTTCACGCCAGCGACACCGGCAAGCGCGGTGATGCGACGCGCGCCAAGGCGCGGACCGGCGGCGATCACGAGTCCACCGCCGGCGTCGATCCAGCGCGAGAGCGCGGTGCCCCCAGCGCCGGTCGGCGGCGCGACGTCCCAGAGCAGGACGAGCGCCGACCGGTCGAGCGTCGCCGCGTCGAGCGTGCCGGGGCGCCGCCGCTCGACGCGCACCGCGGGTGCTCGTCCGATCGCCAGTGCCCGTTCCAGATAGAGCGTCTCATCGCGCGCGATGTCGTCGGGGACCACGAGGAGAACCGTCAGGCCGTCGTCGGCCGGCAGCGCGAAGTGGAAGCGATCGTCAGCGGCGAGAAGGTCAGTATCGATCGTGACTTCACCCTCGACGGCCGTGGACGGCGCAGGGATGGCGTCGAACACCACGGCGAGCTCGCCGTTAGGCTGCAGCGTCGCGGTACGCGCAGCGACCTCACGGCCGGCGACCCGCAGCGTGAGCCGAACGGTGCGCGGTGCGGCGAGTTCGCGCGTGACCACGCGGGCCAGCACCTGCAACTGCACGCGTTCACCGGCAACGACTCGGCGCGCCTCGACCGCGCGCAGCGACGTGTTGGGGCGCGTGGCGGCCGCGACCTGCGACAAGCGCATCGGGAGCCCTGCAGGGAGTTCGAGACCGGCAACACCGGTGAGGCCACTGCGCTGGAGGTCGGTGACGAGCACGAACTCGGCGGCGCCCGCTGGCGCGGACACGAGCGCGCTGCGTGCCACGCGCAGCGCGGCGCCGAAGCGAGTGCCCCGGCTCACCGGCGTGCTGGCGTCGATGATCGCGCGTACGGTGGACTTGTCGCGAGTCCATGACTGCGCGAGTTCGGCTTCTTCATCGAAGAGCACGAGCGCGACCTGATCGTCGGCACCCAACGACGCGAGCACCGCGCGCGCCGAATCCTGTGCGGCGGTCCAGTTGCCCTCGTAGCCCATGCTCAGTGACCGATCGAGCAGGAGCACCACGTTGCGCACGCGCGCCTCCGCGGTCGCTACGGCGCTGCGCCCGAAGAAAGGGCGCGAGAAGGCCAACACGAGCACCGCGATCGCGAGCGCGCGCAGAAGCAGCAGGGGCCAATCAGTCACCTTGCGCCGGTCGCTCGTACGGATCGGGAGCCGCACGAGGAACATCAGCGAGGGGAACCGCGTCGGCGTCTCCTCGTTGCGGTCGCGCAGATGCATGAGCAACGGGATCGCGATCGCCGCGAGCCCGGCAAGAAAGGCAGGAACGAGGAAGCCGAGTCCCATCAGCGCACCCGGCTCCGCGAGAGGCGGTGGTCGAGGTAGGCGTAGAGCGCGCGGTCGAGCGGTGCGTCGGTGCGCACCGGGATATAGTCGACACCCGCTGCGGCGAATCGCTTCTCGAGCGCAGTGCGGTGCGCGCCCCACATCTTCTGGTAGCGCTCCCTGAGCTCTTCCGGACGCAGCGGCAGTCGGAGACCGCTCTCTCCGTCCTCGAACACAGCCGCCGCGTCGAACGGGAACTCCTCCTCCGCCGCGTCGAGTACGTGGAAGAGCAACACATCGTGCCCTCGGGCACGCAGCGCATCGACGGAACGACCGAGTGCTGAGGGCTCATCGTAGCAATCGGTCACGAGCACGACGATGCCGGGTCGCGTCGCGACGTCGGCGACGCGGTCGATCGCAAGCGGCAGCTTGCCCTCGCCGGTGGGTTTCGCTCGGCCGAGCGCATGGAGGAGCAACTGCAAGTGCCGCGTGCTCGGCGGGATCATCTCGACGAGTCGGTCGCTGAAGGTCGCGAGACCCACGCGATCGCCCTGCCGTTGCGTGAGCCACGCGAGCGCCGCGACGAGCATGCGCGCATAGGCGAACTTGTTCACCGCGCCGCTCGCGTAGTCCATCGATCCGCTCACGTCGAGCGCGAAGAGCACGCCGGCGTTGGTGTCGGCCTCGTACTCCTTCACATAGAAGCGATCGGTGCGTGCGTATGCCTTCCAGTCGATCCGTCGCAGGTCGTCGCCGGGCTGATACTGCCGGTGCTCGGCGAAGTCGAGACTCAGACCCTTCTTGGCCGATCGATGGAGGCCGTGCATGAAGCCGTCCACGACCGTGCGCGCGAGGAGCGGCAGGTCGGAGATCCGTGCGAGGAGCACGGGATCCAGGAAGGTTTCGTGGGCGCTCACGCTACGATGAAAGCTGAAGGATGGAGGATGAAAGTTGACTACAACTGCGAGCGGGGAGTGGGGACTGCGGCAACGAGTTTCTCGATCAGCTGATCGGCGGTGACCTTCTCGCTCTGCGCCTGGAAGTTCAGGATCAGGCGGTGGCGCATCACTGGGCGGGCGAGTGCCTGGATGTCCTCGTAGCCCACGTGCGAGCGTCCCTGCAGCAGCGCGCGTGCCTTGGAGCCGAGGATCAATGCC
>JANOWT010000191.1:0-20016 GCA_031418115.1 Gemmatimonadota bacterium | reverse complement strand
GACAGCGCGCTCGTGGAGCTGCTCGCACAGTTGCGACGGGCCGGCAGCACGCCATTCCCGGCGGACGAGTTCGATCGGCAGAAGCAGACGTTGGTGGGTCGGTTCCCGCTGCAGGTCGAGACGGCGGACGCGGTGGCAGCGCAGGTTGCCAACGCGCGGCTCTTGGGCCTCGCGACGGATTATGTGCAGACGTATCGACAGCGCCTCGCGGCCGTGACTGCCGAACAGGCGCAGGCAGCAGCACGCATGGGAATGCGGGTCGATGGTGCGCTCATCGTGGTCGTGGGCGATGCGACGAAGATCCTCGAGCGTCTGCGCGCGATCGCGCCGGTGACCATGGTCGACGTGGACGGCAAACCGATGACCGTCGAGGACCTCGCGCCGAAGGTCGTCGCGCTCGCGATCGATCGTGCGCGGATCGCGGCGGCCTCCGATTCGTTCGCGGTGCTCGTGCAGGGGCAGAACTTCGGGTATCAGGTCTCGTCGCTCGAGCGCGACGGCGACGGGTGGGTCTACAAGGAACGGTCTCAGCTCGCCACGGTGATCCAGCAGTCGACCGAGGTGCGCTTCGGGGCGGACCTCGCGATGCGCGGCGCCGTGCAGACGGGGAAGTTCCAGGGTGCCGATCTGCGTCTCACTGTGCGCTATGCCGACGGCAAGGCGAGCGGGGAAGGTGTGACGCCAGGTGCTCAGGGCTTGCAGCCAGTGAACTACACGGGCGTCGAGGTCCCACCGGGTACGATCGACGACAATGCGATCCAGGGCCTGCTGCCGTTCTTCCAGTGGGGACCCGGCGTGACAGTGCACGTCTCGATCTTCGCGTCAGGGAAGGGCACCGCGCGCATGAACACGTATCAGGTCACGGGCGAGGAGACGATCACCATCCCGCTCGGCACGGTCGAGACCTACCGTGTGTCGTTCACCGGCGGTGATGCGCCGGGAACGTACTGGATCGAGAAGGCCGCGCCGCACCGGGTCATGAAGTTCGGGCCGGTGGGGCAGCCGGTGGAGTTCGCGCGCGTGAGATGAAGGTTGAACGATGAAGGGCGAAAGCTGTGAGACGATGCGCGGCGAATGGACAACGGCGGGATGCGAGAACCCTCTCGCATCCCGCCGTTGTTCTTTCCTTCGACCTTCATCCTACATCCTCATTTCGGCTCCAGCACCTGCTTGATCTGCCACCGCATGTCGGTGAGATGCGCGCGGGTCATCGCATCGGTCGCCTTGCCCTGTGCGCCCGCCAACTGACCATCGAGCGTACGCAGTTCTGCGCGGAGCATCGCCTTCATGTCCGTGCTCGGCCGCGGGGCTGCGGTGTAGAGCTGACCTGTCTGTGCACTGCTCGAGATGCGCGGAGTCGCGGCCGGCGGCGCATTCAGTCTCGCCGTCACGAGTTCGACGTAGCTGCGCTGCAGACCGCGGCGGTACGCATCCACCCGCACGGCACCGGCGCTCAACTCGCTCCAGATCCCCGAGCGGATGTCACTGAGGTATTCACCGAGCGAGTACATCCCGGTCGCGCCGGGAAGCGCTTCGTACTCCACGAGCCGCGCCATCCGGTCCTCGGTCATGAGCGACCCGAGCACGCCGCGCTGGGCGTTGTTGATGCGTGCCACGGCGCCATCGGGCTCGAGGCGGCGCAGGATCGCCGGATCGAGGAGCCAAGTGGGCGTGGTGAACAGATTGTCCTGCAGGAACCTCACTGCCCGCTTCTGCTGTTCGCGCGGGATCGGCGTGAAGCGCGGTCCGGGCTGCGAGCCGAACTTCTCCTGGCCCGTCGATGAGCCGGGGATCGCGGCCACGTGGCGCAGCTCGTTCAGCATCTGACCGATGATGCGGTTGTAGCCTTCCTTCATGTACGACACATCCTCGGTCGCCTGCGTCGTGGCGGGCACGAGCATCGGGATGAGGCGCTTGAGGTTGCGGAGACCCAACTCGGTGCTCTTCACCGCATCCTGGTCACCCACGGCCTCGGAGTACGCCGTGAAGGGGATCGCGCCGAAGTCGTCGGGGATGCCATAGCGGTACCAGGGCGTCGCGTCCTGCTCGCGGGCGATCGCGTCGAGCGCGGGGCGCTCGTCGTCACTCGTGCGTGCACCGGGGATCGGCGCGTAACCCCAACGGATCGCGTACTTGTCGTACACGCCGACCTTGGGGATCAGGTTCTCGAGCGGGATGTTGTCCTCGGGCTGCGCGACGTAGTTGAAGCGCGCGTAGTCCATGATCGTCGGCGAGTGACCCATGCGCGCGACCCAGGTGCGCGAGCGCACCGAGTCGGCCGGGTAGGTGCTCGACGCGAACTGGTTGTGCGGCAGGCCGAGCGTGTGCCCGACTTCGTGCGCCACGACGAACTGCACGAGACGGCCCTGCAACGAATCGGGGAAGGGCAGCTTGGCCGCGCGCGGATCGAGCGGGCCGACCTGCGTCCAGTACCACCAGGTCTGCAGGTTCATGATGTTGTGGTACATGTTCACGTCGGCGTTGAGGATCTCGCCGGTGCGCGGGTCCGTGTCGCTCGGGCCGTTGGCGTTCTCGATGGTCGACGGAAGCCAGCGGATGCTCGAGTAACGCGCGTCCTCCATCGACCAATCCGGATCCTCCTGCTTGCTCGGCGCTTCCTTGCCGATGATCGCATTGCGGAAGCCGGCGGCCTCGAACGCGACCTGCCACTCCTCGATTCCCTTCTTCACCCACGGCACCAGCCAGGTCGGGGTGGCCGGATCGATGTAGTAGACGATCGGCTTCACCGGCTCGGAGATCGCGGCGTTCGGGTCCTTCTTCTCCAGGCGGTAGCGCGCGATGAAGTTGCGCTGCTGCGCCCGCTGTTCCGCGCGGCTGTAGTCGATCGTGCTGGTGTAGAAGTAGCCGACGCGCGAATCGCGGAGGCGCGGCATCATCGGCGCCTCGGGCAGCTTCACCATCGACCAGTGCACCACGACCGACTTGGTCGTGGTCGGCGTGCCGGGGGCGGGCGGCTGCGGGGGCAGGCCGGGGAAGAACGACTGCGGCTGGGGCTGCGCGTTGATCGTGAGGGCGGCCTCGATCTCGAGGTTCTGCGGATAGGCGGCGACGCGCTCGAGGAAGCTGCGTGCGGCGTCGAGCTGACCACGGATCGCCTGAATGGCGCTGATCTCGTTGGGCGGCGACGTGTAGAGGCGGGTCACGTCGATCACCGCGGCCGAGTCGGGGCCGAACGCGGCCACCGGGAAGACCGCGAGGATCGCGTCGTAGTTGGCGTTGCGCACCGCTTCGGCGATCGGCGCCGACGGGTCCGCGACGACGGCGAACGAGACGTTTCGCAGGAGCACGCGATTGCCGCGGCGTTCCCACTTCACCACGCGATTGTCGATCGGCTCACCGCCGTAGCCATCGCCGTCATTGTTCTTCGCGATCTGCGTGATGAGCAGCATGTCCTTGCCTAGCTCGCCGGCCGGGATCTCGTAGTAGAGCGAGGTCCCGATCATGTGCGTCTTGAAGAGCCCCGACTTGGTGGAGACGGTACCGCGGATCACCTGCGCGTAGGGACGGGGCACTGGATCAGCGGCCGCTGCTCCGGGGCCGCCAGCGCCGGGTGCGCCCGCGGGAGCCTGTCCAGCGGGAGCACCGGGGGGTGCAGTCGGTGCGGGCGCCGGAGCACCTGCAGTCGGTGCAGGGGTCGGCGTGGGAGTCGTCGACGGAGTCGTGGGCTGGCACGCGAGGGCCAGCACCGCGACGCCGATCGCGAATGCGAACGGACGAGTGGGCTTCATCTGTGATGTGGGTTGAGGATCAGGACGACTGAGTCGGTAGGGGCGACCGGAAGAAGATGGGCGGCGCACCGCCCTCCCGCCACGGCCTACGCTCGACGACCCGCGCCCGTTCGGATCGACTCGGACCCGAACCGCTCTCGGACACGGTCGACTGCGCGGGAGACCGCGCGGTCCTGTGGGCGCTCGGCGGGCACCGACGTCACGGGGGTCGCGCCGCTTGGCGACGCGGCTCGCTCCGCCCTTCCCGCCGCTGTTCCCGCCGCTCTGCCCGCCGCGCCAAAGAGCCCGAGCTGTTCCGCGTCACGCGCCGGCATGAAGTTGCCGAGCGCGACGCCCACGAGCCGCGCCGGCGTCATCCGGGCCGCGCGCAGCTTGGCGAGCAGCGCCACTGCGATCTCGGCCACCGCACGGTCGCTCTCGATCGGCTCCGGTACCGTCCGGCTCGCGTGCCGCGACGTGAAGTCGCTGTCCTTGAGCTTCACGGTCACTGTGCGCGCGCCGAGCTTGTCGCCGCGCATGTCCGCGGCGACCGAGGCCGAGAGTGCGCGGAGCACGCCGCCGATCGTGGCTGACTCCTTCACGTCGCGGTCAAAGGTCGTCTCGCGACTGATCTGCTTCGCGGGTGCTCTCGCCTCGACCGGTGTCGCGTGGATCCCGCGCACCCGCCCCCAGAGCCACTCGGCCGGCCGACGCCCGACCCACCGCGCAAGCGTCGCGCGCTCGTGCGGCAGAACGTCGACCACTCGCTCCATGCCGAGTGCGGCGAGCTTCGCTTGCAGCTTGGGCCCGACGCCCGGAAGCTCAGCGAGACTGAACTCCTTCATGAACTCGCCTTCGCCCCCTTCCGCGACCACGCGCACCCCGGTCGCGCCGGTGCTCGGGCGCGGCTTCGCCCGTTCGGCCGCGAGCTTGGCGATCAGCTTGGAGCTACCGCCGCCGATCGAGATCCACATCCCGGTCTCGCGGTGCACCGCTTCTCGGATCCGACGCGCGGTCGTCTCGAGTGTCTCACCGGCGTAGAGCGCCTCCGTGCCCGAAAGGTCGAGGTACCATTCGTCAATGCTCGCGCCTTCGACGAGCGGGGTGTAGCGGGCGAGGACCAGGGCGATCGCCTTGGAGGTAGCACCGCAGGCCTGCCGAGGCACGGGGACACACATCGCGTCGGGGCAGAGGCGAAGCGCCTGCGAGATCGGCATCGCCGAGCGCACGCCGAATACCCGGGTCTCGTACGATGCAGAACAGACTACGCCGCGCGACCCTGGCCGACCTCCGACGATCAGTAACGGCGACTTGCCAGCGCCGTCGGGATCCGCCATGCGTGCGACCGCCACGAAGAAGGCGTCGGCGTCGGCGTGGAGGATGCGGCGGGCGGTCATGGGGAAAGAGTATCGCATGATTCGGACCGTAGCGAGCGCACCCAGGCAGGCAACGGGCACGCGCAGAGGCGGTCGCGGCTGGTCCCGCAGCCCGTGCATCTATTAATTCGGCTCCATGAACGATGTCCCTGCGCTTCCGCTCTGGACTCCCGACCCTGCCGTCGCGCGCGCGACCGCGATGTCGCGCTTCTTCGCGCGAGTCGCCGCTTCGGACGAGACCGCCCCCGTAGCGAGCGCCGACTACGCCGAGTGGCACGCCTGGTCGGTGCGCGAGCCGTCACGGTTCTGGAGCGCCGTCTGGGAGTTCTGCGGCGTGATCGCCGATGAGGCGCCGTTCGCGAAGCCGTCAGCAGGCCGTGTGCTCGAGCATGGCGACGTCATGGGTCCGCCGGCGCATGACGCGGCGCATGACGCGGCGCATGGCGATCGGCCGGCTAGGGACGGCCCGCGCTGGTTCCCCGACGCGCGACTCAACTTCGCCGAGAATCTGCTGCGCGACCGCAGCACCGCGCCGGCGATCATCGCGCGGGACGAAAGCGGTCGACGTCGCGAGATCTCATTCGTTGAGCTCGCGGAGCAGGTGCGCCGAACCGCCGGTGCACTGCGCGCTGCCGGCGTGGTGCCGGGTGATCGCGTGGTCGGGTTCCTGCCCAACGTGCCCGAAGCAGTGGTCGGTGCGCTCGCGGCGGCGAGTGTCGGCGCGGTGTGGTCCTCCTGCTCACCGGACTTCGGCGCCGGCGGCGTGCTCGACCGCTTCGGGCAGATCGCGCCCAAGGTGCTGATCGCCGCCGACGGATACCGCTACGCAGGCAAGCGCATCGATTGTCTGGAGCGCACCCGCGAGATCGCGGCGGCCATCCCGAGCATCGAGCAGTTGGTCATCGTCCCGTTCCTCGGCGACGACGAGGCGCGCACCGCGACCGCGCACGCGGTTCCCCAGGCCGTGATGTGGGACGACTTCATTGCACTCGGCGACGCGAGCCCTGAGCACTTCGAACGGTTGCCGTTCGATCATCCGCTGTATGTGATGTACAGCTCGGGCACGACCGGCCTGCCCAAGTGCATGGTGCACGGGGCAGGGGGCACGTTGCTGCAGCATCTGAAGGAGCACCAGCTCCATACCGACATCGGACCGGGGCAGCGCGTCTTCTACTTCACCACCTGCGGATGGATGATGTGGAACTGGCTCGTGAGCGCACTCGCTGCCGGTGCGGCGATCGTGCTCTACGATGGTGCGCCGCTCCCGGAGTCCAACCCGGCGATCCTCTGGGATCTCGCGGCCGCCGAGAAGGTCTCCGTCTTTGGGACGAGTGCCAAGTTCCTCGCGATGTCGGAGAAGACGCACCTGGCACCGGTGCGCACGCATGATCTCGCGTCGCTGCGGGTGATCCTCTCCACCGGCAGCCCACTCGCCGAGCACAGCTACGACTACGTGTATCGCGACGTGCGCCCCGGAGTGCATCTCGCGAGCATCTCGGGGGGGACCGATCTCATCTCCTGCTTCGCGCTGGGCAACCCGATGCTCCCTGTGTGGCGCGGTGAGTTGCAGTGTCGTGGGCTCGGGATGGCGGTGGACGTCTGGGACGATGCAGGCAAGCCGCTCCGCGGTGTGCCGGGTGAGCTGGTCTGCACACGTCCGTTCCCGTCGATGCCGGTCGCGTTCTGGAACGACGCTGACGGTGCGAAGTACCGTGCGGCCTACTTCGACTTCTTCCCCGGCGTCTGGCGCCATGGTGACTGGGCCGAGATCACCACGCACGACGGGCTCGTGATCCACGGTCGCAGCGACGCGACGCTCAATCCGGGTGGCGTGCGGATCGGCACAGCGGAGATCTACCGGCAGGTCGAGCAGATGACGGAGATCCTCGAGAGTGTCGTCGTCGGCCAGGACGTCGGTAGCGGCGCGGAGAAGGACGTGCGGATCGTGCTCTTCGTGCGACTCCGTACGGGCGCGGTGCTCGATGATGCGCTGCGCTCGCGCATCAAGCAGGTGATCCGTGCCGCCACGAGCCCGCATCATGTGCCGCGTGTGATCGAGGCCGTCGCGGATATCCCGCGCACGATCAGTGGCAAGATCTCGGAGATCGCGGTGCGAGACGTCATTCATGGGCGCGCGGTGAAGAACACCGACGCGCTGGCGAATCCGGCGGCGTTGGAACTCTACCGGGGGATCGCGGCGCTGCAGCCGTGAGGTGGGAGGTGTGAGGTGTGAGGTAGGAGCGCGCTGCGACCGACTGGACGGCTCTGCTGATTTCGAGCGTATATTTGAGTTAGGACAGCAGCACCAACCCGAGGGAGCGCAGATGCGGACTGAGGACTGGGCGGCGAACGACACGTGGGGTCGCTGGTGGACGAGCGCCCGCACCGGTGCACGGGGGGCCTGATCGAAGGGGACAGGCGGACGGGGCAGACGCGAGAGGTGAGTGACCCCTCCGCCACCCGTACCGAGCTTTCACTGTTCCACCTCCCACCTCCCACCTCCCACCTCAGCAGTTCAAGGATTTCCAATGGCCACCGTCACCGCCCCCGCCAAGGAAACGGCGCACGATACCTTCCCGATCAACGGGACCGATTACATCGAGTTCTGGGTCGGCAACGCCAAACAGTCCGCGATGTTCTATCGCGCGGCGTTCGGCTTTCAGCTCACCGGCTACCGCGGCCCCGAGACGGGCGTGCGTGATCGCGCCAGCTATCTGCTCGAGCAGGGCAAGATCCGGCTCGTGCTCACCACCCCCATGGGGCCCGAGGGCGAGATGGCGGCGCACATCGCCAAGCATGGCGACGGCGTGCGCGACATGGCCTTCTGGGTCGACGATGCGCGCGACGCATACGCCAAGGCCATCGAACGCGGCGCCGTCTCGGTGCAGGAACCCACGGTGATGAAGGACGACCACGGCGAGCTGATCATCGCCGGGATCCGCACCTACGGCGACACCATCCACTCGATCGTCGAGCGCAGGAACTATCGCGGGCCCTTCATGCCCGGCTTCCGCAAGGCGGAGTCGCCGTACATGCCCGCCGCGGTCGGGCTCAAGTACGTCGACCACTGCGTCGGTAACGTCGAGCTCGGCAAGATGAACCACTGGGTCGACTTCTATTCCAAGGTCCTCGGGTTCTACAACCTGCTCTCGTTCGACGACAAGACCATCAGCACCGAGTACTCGGCGCTCATGTCGAAGGTGATGACCAACGGGAACGGGCGCATCAAGTTCCCGATCAACGAGCCCGCCGCCGGCAAGAAGAAGTCGCAGATCGAGGAGTACCTCGACTTCTATCGTGGGCCCGGCGTGCAGCACATCGCCGTCGCGACGGACGATATCATCACGACCGTGCGCCAGCTCAAGTCGCGCGGCGTTGAGTTCCTCACGATCCCCAAGGCGTACTACGAGACGGTGCTCGACCGCGTCGGCAAGATCGACGAGGACATCGTGCCGCTCGCCGAGCTCGGGATCCTCGTCGACCGCGACGACGAGGGCTACCTGCTGCAGATCTTCACCAAGCCGGTCTTCGACCGCCCGACGCTCTTCTTCGAGATCATCCAGCGCAAGGGCGCCAAGAGCTTCGGTGCCGGCAACTTCAAAGCGCTCTTCGAGAGCATCGAGCGGGAGCAGGCGTTGCGGGGGAATCTCTGATGCGGGTGAAGCCGAAGGTCGCGAGGAAGTCGACGAAGCGCGCGGCGAAGCAAGTGACGAAGCAAGTGACGAAGCAAGTGTCGAAGCAAGTGACGAAGCAAGTGACGAAGCAAGTGACGAAACGTGCGGTCGGTGCCGCAGCGGCCAAACCGCGGCCGCGCAAGGCATTCGCCGCGAAACTCAAGACCGTCGTGTCCGACGCGAGCGTCGCGACCTTCCTCGGCGGGATCGCGGACGCGCAGCAGCGGGCTGACGCGCTCGTGCTCGAGGGGATCTTCGCCAAGGCCACGCGGGAGTCGGCGCGGATGTGGGGCGGCGCCATCGTCGGGTACGGCGACTACAGCTACGTCGGACGGTCGGGGCGCGCGGGCGACTGGTTCCTCGGCGGCTTCTCGCCACGGAAGGGCACGCTGACGCTCTACATGCTCGGCGGATGGGCGCATGACCAGGCGATCCTCGCCGCGCTCGGACCGCACAAACTCGGCGGCGGCTGTCTCTACGTGAAGCGGCTCGCCGATGTGGACATGAAGAGTCTCAAGACACTCGTGGCGAGCGCGCTCAAGCGCGCCAAGTCGCTCGCACCGACGATGACGAACCAGGGAGCCAACTGATGCCGTTCTACCACACGCTCGGGCAGATCCCCCGCAAGCGACACATCGCCTTCCGGAAGCCGGACGGCGGCCTCTACAACGAACAGCTCGTCGGGATCGAGGGCTTCACGGGGCCGTCGGCACTGCTCTACCATCTCTATCCGCCCACGACTGTGAAGTCCGTGCGTCGTCTTGCCGAGACGCCGTACGTGGAGGACACCGACCGTGCGCTCCGGCACCGGCACTTCAAGACCGCGCCGATTGCACGCGGCGGGAGCCCGACACTCGACCGTGTCCCGATGCTCTTCAACAACGACATCGCGATGCTCTACGTCGCGCCCGACAAGCAGGACGAGCACTTCTATCGCAACGCGCAGGGCGACGAGGTGGTGTATGTCGCTGAGGGTGAAGGGACGCTCGAGACGCAGTACGGTGACCTGCCGATCAAGCCCGGCGACTACTTGGTGATCCACCGCCATATCCTGCATCGCTACCGCTTCACCAAGCCGGCCAAGCTCTTGGTGATGGAGTCGCGCGGTCATGTGCGGCCGCCGTCGCGGTATCTCAACAATGTGGGGCAGATGGTCGAGGGCGCGCCCTACAGCGAACGCGACATCCGCGTCCCGCGCGAGCTGCGCACACACGACGAGAGGGGCGACTTCCCGATCGTGATCAAGCAGTACAACGGGCTCAACGAGGTCGTGCTCGACCATCATCCGCTCGACGTGATCGGCTGGGACGGGCAGTTCTACCCGTGGGCGTTCAACATCCACGACTTCGAACCGATCGTCGGTCGTGTTCACCAGCCACCGCCGGTGCATCAGACGTTCCAGGGCGACGGGTTCGTCATCTGCTCGTTCTGCCCGCGTCCGTATGACTTCCACCCGGAAGCGATCCCGGCGCCGTACAACCACAGCAACGTCGACTCGGACGAGGTGCTCTTCTATGCCTCGAGCGAGTTCATGAGCCGTAAAGGAATCGAGTACGGGAGCATCACGCATCACCCCGACGGTATCCCGCATGGTCCGCACCCGGGCCGCTATGAGGGGAGCATCGGCATGACGCACACCAACGAGCTCGCGGTGATGATGGACTCGTTCCGCCCGCTCAAGGTGGCCAAGGCGATCCTGCCGTACGAGGACCCGAAGTACATGTTCTCGTGGATCGAGCCGGGGCAGGGGTTCTCGCCGCCGACGTCCTGATGCAGATCACGCTCGCCGATCTGCAACCCTCGCAGCGCCATGCGTGGCTCACTCCACTCATCGTCCCGCGACCGATCGCGCTCGTGAGCACCCTGAGCGCGGGCGGTGTGGGGAACCTCGCACCGTTCTCGTTCTTTGCCATGGGTGGGCAGAATCCGCAGTCGATCGCGTTCTGTCCGGTCGCCGATCGCGACGGCAACCCCAAGGACACGCTGCGCAACGTGCTCGAGACCGGCGAGTTCGTCATCAACGTCGTCTCAAGGTCGATGATCGAGCGCGTCAACCAGGCGTCGGCGCCGTATCCGTTCGAGGTCGACGAGTTCGACGCCGCTGGTTTCACTCGAGTGCCATCGACGGTCGTGAAGCCTCCGCGCGTTGGCGAGAGCATGGCGCAGCTCGAGTGCAGAGTGTTCCAGGTCGTCCCGCACGGCAGCGGACCGCAGCACAGCACCTGGGTGATCGGCGAGGTGCTCGTGCTGCATGTGGACGATGCGCTGATCGCCGAGGACGGGCTTCCCGACACGACGCGACTGCATCCGGCCGCGCGGCTGGGGCGGCAGGAGTGGGCGTACGTGACGGCGCAGAACATGTTGATCCTCCCGCGGCCGACGACGGCGCAGGGCGGCAAGCCGGCGCCGCGACGGACGATGGGGAACTGATCCGATGATGCCTCGTCCGATCCTTCGCGCTGCGCTGTTGCTCCTTGTGGGCCTCTCCGCTCGCACCGCGTCCGCCCAGACCGCCGGCGCGCCCAAGTCCACCGTCGACGCGGACCTCATCCGGCAACGCCGCGAATCGTCGAACGCGGCGATCGCGCGGCACGATACCGCGGGATTCGCGGCGATCCTCGCGCCGGATGTGGTCGTGGTGTCGTCGACATCGACGCACCACCACAGCAGGGAAGCACACGTGCGCTCGATGGCAGAGTGGTTCGTCGAGCGTCCCGATGTGGTCTACCGACGGACTCCTGACGCGGTGCGAGTCTTCGCGCCCTGGCGCATGGCGAGCGAGACCGGGACCTGGGTCGGCTCATGGACCGCCGCCGACGGCAAGGTCGTGATCGGCGGTCGGTACTTCGCGAAGTGGCGAGTCAGGGATGGCGTCTGGTCGGTGGAGAGCGAGACGTACGTGCCTGAGCACTGCACTGGCTCGGTCTACTGCTCGACCATGCCGTGACCGCACGCAGCGACTGCGCAGGCCCGAACGCACGGAGGGCCAGAGCACGATCGCTCTGGCCCTCGTTGCGCCGTCCCCGGAGGATCTAGGCGGCAAAGCCGGGGGAGCGCGAAGGCTCCCGGTTTCCGGGTCGGTGTCGGTTCGGGTGCGTTGTGGTGCCACCCGACCGTGCGCCCCGCTCAGCGGCGGGATGTGGGCAGCGGGTCCACGCACGCTAGCCTTGGCGCTGAACTCCCTCCTGGAAGGGAGAATCGGGACCAGGTGCCCGATCCGCTTAAGGCATCACGGAGGCGTCGCCCTCGCTCTGCACGACGACTATTCAACTATCTCCGCGAGTGCGCAATAGGCAAAAAGACGACAGCGCCGTCAGCGCACGAGGGTAAGGCCACAGTCGCGACAGCGCCGCATGCTGGCGCACCGACGACCGCGTAAGTTTCCGAGATGTGAGAGGCAAAGCCATCACGCAGAAGGTGCCGCGGTGCCTCCCACCTCCCACCTCCCACCTCCCACCTCCCACCTCCCACCTCCCACCTGCCTCTGAGCATGTTCACCAAGCGATTCGAAAGCCTCCCCGTCTACCTCCTCGCGACGATCCCGCAGAAGAAGCGTGATCTGATCGCGAAGGGTGTGGACGTGATCGACCTGGGCGCCGGCGACGCGGACCTGGCAGCGCCACCGGCGGCCGTCGCCGCACTCAAGTCCGCTGCCGACGATCCGACCATGAGCCGCTATGGCTTCGGCCTCGGCCTCCCCGCGTATCGTGAAGCGGTGAGTGCGTGGATGCAGAAGCGCTTCGGCCACACCTTCGATCCGCTCAAGGAGGTCGTGCCGCTCATCGGCAGCAAGGAGGGCATCGCGCATCTGGCGTTCGCGTACTTGCAGAAGGGCGACGTCGCGATCATCCCCGACCCGGGCTATCTCGCGTACCTCGGTGGGACGTTGCTCAGCGAGGCAGAGCCCTACCTGTATCCGATCACGCCGCGCACCGACTTCCTCGTCGAGCTCGACGAGATCCCCGCCGACGTGCTCAAGCGCGCGAAGATCCTCTACCTGAACTATCCGAACAATCCCACGGCCGCCGTCGCACCGATGGAGTATCTCGAACGGGTCGTGCGCCGCTGCAAGGAGCTCGGGATCATCCTCGTGTACGACAACGCCTACTCCGAGATGACCTTCGATGGCTACGTGGCGCCGAGCATCTTCGACGTCGCTGGCGCACGCGATGTCGCGATCGAGTTCCACTCGCTCTCCAAGACGTACAACATGACCGGCTGGCGCTGCGGCTGGGCCTGCGGCAACGCGGCGATCGTCGGTGCGCTCGGCAAAGTGAAGAGTTTCCTCGACACCGGGCAGTTCATGGCGGTGCAGAAGGCCGGCATCGCCGCGCTCGACTCGTGGGAGACTTGGGTCCCGGGCAACGTCGAGGTCTTTCGCGAGCGTCGCGACGCTGCGGTGGCGGCTTTCCGCGCGAACGGCTTCGCGGGCGTCGAATCTCCCAAGGCATCGATGTACCTCTGGGTGCCGCTGTCTGCCGGGATCAAGTCGCTCGAGTTCCACGAGCGGCTCATGGCCGAGGAGGGCGTGATCGCGCTCGCGGGCTCGTCGCTCGGCGCGGGCGGGGAAGGGTTCTTCCGCGTCTCCTTCGTCACGAGTCCCGCGCGCATCGCCGAAGCGGCGGTGCGCGCGGGGCGCGTGCTCAAGCGAATGCAGACGCGCTGAACGCGCGCGATCTCCTGACGCTGCAGGTCGGTCGCGTCCTCATCGTCTCGTCCGTCGTGTCGTCAGTCCTGATCCAGGCTGAGTACCACCAAGCGAGAGCTGGTGCCACCACCCGTCGCGATCGCGACGAACTGACGCCCGTCGCTCGTGCGGTAGGTCATCGGGTTCGAGTACGCCTGCTGCCCGAGGTCGAGCTCCCAGAGCGTGACTCCGGTGCGCGTATCGATGGCATGCAGCACTCGGCCGCCGCCGGAGGCGAAGACGAGCCCGCCTCCGGTCACGAGCCCACCCGGTGATCCCGACACACCGAGTCGCGCCGGCAGCACCGCGTTGCGCAGCGCGGGATGCTGCCGCACCTCGGGCGTGTCGCCGAGCGGCACCTGCCACATCGTCTCACCGGTATTCATGTCGACCGCGGTGAGCGTGCCGTATGGCGGCATGTTCACGGGCAATCGCGCGGCCGATCGATCCCCGCCCTCGGCGTTGTCGCGCTGCGACACTCCGAGCGAAGACCGCGGCAGGTCGACCATGTACGGCGTGTCGACCGTGTCGCTCGTCTGGTCACGCTTCGACAGGCGGAAGAGCGCCGGCGCGTTCGAGCCCTTCACGAAGAGCCAACCCGTACTCGGGTCCGCCGCCGCGCCGCCCCAGCCGGCACCGCCGATCACGCCGGGCATGGCAACGGTGCCTCGGAGTGACGGCGGCGTGTAGATCGGTCCGAGCCGGTACGGTGCGAGTTCGTCGAGGGCCGCCTGCCGCAGTGCCGGAGTGAAGCTCATGACGTCGTCGAGCGTGAGTCCTTGCTTGCTGAACGGCGCCGGCTTGGTCGGGAACGGCTGCGTAGGCCAAGAGACTTCGCCCGGCACGTCGCTCACAGGTACTGTGCGCTCCTCGATCGGCCAGAGCGGCACGCCCGTCGCGCGCTCGAACGCGAACAGCATCCCCTGCTTGGTCGGCACGACGACGATGTCGGTGCGGCGTCCGTTGTGCATCACCGTCATGAGATTCGGCGGCGCAGGCAGGTCGTAGTCCCAGAGTCCGTGATGTGCGATCTGGAAATGCCAGACGCGGCGGCCGGTCCGCGCGTCGAGCGCGACGAGCGACTCGCCGAAGAGGTTCGCTCCTTTGCGTTCGCCTCCATACCAGTCGTCGCTCGGCGTGCCAACCGGGAGGAAGACGAGACCGCGCGCACTGTCCACAGTGAACGGTGCCCACACATTCGTGTGGCCCTTGTGGCGCCACGATCCGTTCTCCCAAGTCTCGTTGCCCGCGTCGCCGGGCTCGGGCACGGTCTTGAATCGCCACACCCGCCGTCCGGTGCGTACATCGAACGCCTGCACGTCGCCCGGCGGATCGCCGCGATACACCAGCCGATCACCCACGCCGTTGCCGACGATCACGAGGTCGCCCCAGATCACCGGTGGCGACGTGTTGGTGTAGTGCTCGCGTCGCACCTCGCGTGAAAGGCCCGCCGTGAGGTCGATCTCCCCCCCCGCGCCGAACGACGTGATCGGCTGGCCGGTCGTCGCGTCGAGCGCGATCAGGCGCCAACGCGAGTTGATGAACACGCGCCGTGTGCGACCGTCGGTCCACGTCGCGACGCCGCGGTGCACGAAGCCGGTGCCGTTGCTCGGCTGGCCATAACCTTTCCACGGTTGTGGGTCGTACGACCAGAGTTGGCGCCCACTGCGTGCGTCGAGCGCGACGACGCGGTTGTACGGCGTGGGGAAGAAGAGCGTATCACCGATCGCGAGCGGCGTCGCCTGGAAGAGTCCCGGACGCGCGGACTTCTGGCCTTCGCTCGCGGGGATCGGCCGCTCGTTCGCGTCCCAGTTGAACGCCACCCGGAGCCCATGCACGTTCGTGCGGTCGATGTCGCTGAGCGGCGAGTACTTGAGTCCGCCCGCGTCATTGCCGTACGCGGCCCACCCCACGGCACCACCACGCGCCCGATCGCGCCGCGCTGGCGCGAGCACGGCCGTGCCGCCTTTCATCACGAATGCGACCCGCTGCAACGCGGTGATGTCCGTCAGCGGGTCACCGTCCACCGCGACGAGGTCCGCGACTCGGCCCTCCGCGACCGTGCCGATGCTGTCAGCGAGCCCGAGCGCTTCGGCCGCGAGTGAGGTCGCCGCCCGGATCGCATCGGCGTTCGCTTGGCCCGCCTCGCGCACGCGGTACACGATCTCACGCGCGTTCTGCCCGTGCGCGCCGGCGACGGCGTCGGTCCCCATCACGACCTTGAGGCCGGGCGTGTTCATCGCCGCTCGAAAGACGGCGAGGTTCTTGGGGACCACGTCCTCCATGAATCGGAAACCCTCGTCCGTGAAGTTCCCGGTGCCGAGGAAGCGCGCGCGGTTCTCGAGATAGTTCTGGATCACGACGCCGATGTTCGGCTCGAAGTACGTACCCCGCTCGGCCATGAGTGCCAGCTCGGTCGGAGTCACCTGCGTGCCGTGCGTCACTCCGGTACAGCCGGCTTTGGCGGCAGCCCGCACCGCCGACGCCGCGTGCGCATGCACCCAACTGCGCAGGCCGAGCCGCCGAGCTTCGTCGCAGGCCGCGGCGATCTGCGCGTCACTCAGCGTCTGGCCGCCTCCGTCGCGAATGCTCTTGGAGGCGAAGATCTTGATCACGTCGGCGCCGCGCGCCGCGGTGGCGCGTGCCCATTCGCGGATCTGCTCCGGCGTGCGCGAGGTGTCGCTGAACTGTGCGACTGAAGTGAGGATGCGTGGTCCCTCGGCGCGTCCCTCAGCGATGGCCGTGCGCAGTTCGACGTCGATCGCCGCGCCGAGGCTCTGCACGGTGGTGAAGCCGGCGCGCAGTGTGAGCTGCGCGTTCTCCATTGCGGCGCGCAGACGCTGTTGCGGCGTCTCTCCGCGCGTGTTGGCGCGGCCGTCGGCCCCGAAGTGGCCGTCGATATGCACGTGTGTGTCGATCAACCCCGGCAGGAGCGTACGGCCCGAGAGGTCCCACGCGACCGCGGTGCCGGCGCGCCAAGGCACGATGCGCGTGATTCGGGTTCCCTCAATGGTGATCACTACGTCACGCTGCACGCCGCCGCGGCCGTCGAGGAGGAGGCCGGCGCGGATCGTGAGTGGCTCGCGCGCTCGCGCGGTGACACTCGTTGGCATAGGCGGCCGAGTCGGCGCGGGCACACCGGCACCGAGAGCCAGGGGAAGCGCGAGCAGTGCGGAATACGACCGGATCCTCATCGTTACCTCGGAAGACGAATGCGTGGGAATCTGCTCGCCGTGTCGCAGGCGGGCCAGCCGGCGTGCGCTCGCGCGCGCATCCGGCGCGCGTTACCATCCCTTCGTGACGACTGACCGCAGAGACTTCATCAAGCGCGCCGCGATCGCGGCCGCCACCGCGTCGGGTATCGGCGGCTCCCCTGTTCTCGCTCAGGCTGGCGCGGCGCAGCCGTCCGCAACAGCTGCCTCGCCGGTAGCGCCGACCTCCGGACCACAGGGAGCGGCACCGCCTTCGCCCCGTGCACTCGATCCGGCGCTGCTCCGCGCGCTCGGCGACGCCATCCTCCCCGAACTGCTCGGCGACGCGGGTCGCGTGCGCGCCATCGGTAGCTTCTCCACCTGGCTCGCGCGCTACACGCCGGTCGCGGAGGAGATGCACGGCTACGGCGACGCCGAGATCACCTACACGCCGAGTGATCCGGCGCCGGGCTGGAACGCCCAGCTCTCGGGACTCGACCTCCTCGCGCGGCGCAAGCATCGCCGCGGCTTCGCGCGGCTCGGCGTTCCGCTCCGTCGCGAGATCGTGCGCACACAACTCGCCCGCGTGAGCGGCTCGCGGCTTCCGTCCGATCCGCTCGCCGCATCGCACGTCGCCGTCGCACTCCTCGCACACTGGGCCGCCTCGAGCGAAGCGACCGACCTCGCGTACCAGGCGCGCATCATGAAGGGGAACTGTCGAGTGCTCGCCGAGACGTCGCGCGCACCGCTGCCGCTCGCGACCTCGGGGGAGGCATGACCGCGCCCCGCGTCCTCGAGGCCGACATCTGCATCGTCGGCTCCGGCATCACCGCTGCACTCATGGCCGAGAAGCTCGCCGCGGAGCGCAGTGCCACGATCCTCGTGATCGAAGCCGGCGGCCACTCCACGCCGCTACGCGAGCGCGCATTGCGCCGCGCACGTTGGATGAACTACGGCGAGACGCCCTGGCCCAACGACCATCTAGACGACCAGAACGCGCTCGGCACCGCCTACGGTTTCTCTCCGTCGATGAACGTCGGCGGCCTCGCGCTGCATTGGGGCGGCGTGACACCGCGTTATTCGCCCGAGGACTTCAAGCTGCGAACGATGTACGGCGTGGGCGACGACTGGCCGATCAGCTACGATGATCTCGATCCGTTCTATCAGGAGGCGGAGGAGCGGATGGGCATCTCTGGCGAACAGGGACCGCCGGAGATGGACCCTCGCGGCAAGCCGTTCCCGATGCCCGCGCTGCCGTTGAGCCAGAACCTCCAGCGACTCCGCGAATGGACCGGCAAGGCAGGCATCGCGATGTGGAGCCAGCCGAGCGCGAAGAACTCGGTGCCGTATCAGGGTCGCGCGGCCTGTCAGCGCTGTGACACCTGCTACCCCATCTGTCCGACCGGCGCGAAGTACTCGCCCGACTTCTCATTCGATGCACTCGTGCGCGCCGGGCGCATCCGGCTCGTCACCGACACGCTCGTGCGCCGTCTGCATGCTGACGCGCGCACCGGTCGGATCACGCACGCCACGGCCAACGCGACGAAGCAGCCGGAGCAAGTGGTCACGATCCGCGCCAAGAGCTTCGTCCTCGCCGCCGGCTTCACCTGGACTCCACATCTATTACTACTCTCCGCCGGCGGCGCATTCCCAGAGGGCATCGCGAACCGCTCGGGACTCGTCGGCAAGTACCTCTGCGGCCATCGCAACGTCGGGGCACAGATCCGCCTGCCCATGAAGCTCTTCCCGGGCGTGAACGCGCAGCATTCGCTCGTGAGCAAGCAGTTCATGCGGCCGGGCGCGCTGAGCAAGTACATCCGGCACGATCTGCGAGTGTGGGAGTCGTCGTTCGGTCAGGAGCCGCGCCTGCGCGACGACTCGGGTACTCTGCTCCTGGGGGACGCGCTCATGGACGACTGGCGCGCGCGTACCGTGAAGGGCACGGCGAGGGTGCGCGCCTACTACGACGTGCTCCCGGCTCGCGAGAGCGAACTCACGCTCGACGCGAGTGCGAAGAACGCCTGGGGCGACCCGATGCCGCGCCTGCAGTTCCGCGATGCACCGGAGTCGATCGCGTTGCGCGCCTGGACCGAGCAGACGATCCGCGAGCTCTTCCAACGCATGGCGCGCGCCGGCGACGGCGAGATCATCTCCAGCGCCTCGGCCGCCGGTGACATCGGTCAGGAGCATCCGGGCGGCGGCTGTCGCATGGGGAATGATCCGGCGACGAGCGTCGTCGATCGTGACGGTCGCTCGCATGACCACGAGAACCTGTTCATCGCCGGTGCACCGACCAACGTCACGGCGAGTTGTTGCAACGGGACGCTCACCTTCGCCGCCCTCGGCCTCATGACGGCGGCGCGCGTGGGTGAGCAGTTCACAGCGCGTTCGCCGCGCAATCCGTAGAAGTAGCGAGTGGGCCGCCGCTGGCTCGGTGCGGGCCCGTCGCCAGTTCGCCACGCAGGTGTCCTCCCAACCGGAGTCCTCGTTCCAATGCAGCGTCGAATCCTCTTGTCCGCTCTGCTCCTCGCGCCTCTCGCGTTGCCCGCGCAGCGCGCCATGCAGCCCAACGACTGGCACCGCCTCACCACGCTCTCACAGCCTGCGATGTCGCCCGACGGCAAGGTCGTCGCGTTCACCGTCACCACCGTGAATGAGCGCGAGAACAAGCGGCATCAGGAGGTCTGGGTCGTGCCGACAGCGGGCGGCGAGCCCGTGCGTTACACGGCGCCCGCGACCGAGAGTTCGAATCCGTCGTTCTCGCTCGACGGCAAATATCTGCTCTTCTCGTCACAGCGCCCCGGCGGCTCCGGCCCAATGTGGTCGATCCGCATGGACGTCCCCTCGGGCGAGGCCACGCAACTCACCGACTACCCCACTGGCTCCTGGTCGCGCGACGGTAGGTTCGCCGTCTTCTCCTCGGCGCCGACTCCCGACACGTCGATGGCCGGCCCACGCGCCGCGGGCGCACGCGATGCCGACCCCTACGGTCGCATGCAGCCGATCTCGCGTCCCCCGTTCGGTGCGATCACCAAGCCGGTCGATCCGGCTCGCTTCGACGGTCGCCAGATCACCGAAGCGCGGTACAAGGCCAACGGCCAGGGTTTCCTTCCCGGACCGCGTGAGGCGCGCGTCATTCGCCCGCTGCAACTCTTCACCCAGACGCCAGGCGCCAAGCGGGTGCAGCTGACGACCACCGCGTACTCGCATCGCTCCCCTGTCGTCTCACCCGATGGCAAGTGGATCGCGTTCATCGCCGACGTCGATCTGCGCGCGGATTCGACCGTGCAGGCGATCGCTGACTCGCTCTCGCGTCTCCCGTACGATGCGGCGCGCGACGAAGTCGATCGCAACGACTCC
>JANOWT010000190.1:0-7305 GCA_031418115.1 Gemmatimonadota bacterium | reverse complement strand
CAGGACGGGCCCGAGCAGGTCGGCCAGCGCCCCAACGGTGCGCAGCTCGACCTCAACCGTGACTACATCAAGAACGAGGCGCCAGAGACATTGGCGTCGTTGCTGATGTTCCGCACCTGGGACCCCGACGTCTTCGTCGATCTGCACACCACCGACGGCTCGTATCACGGCTACGCGCTCACCTACGCGCCGTCCTTGCACCCCGCGGCGATGAACAGCGCGCTCGCACCAGCCGGCCCGTGGACGCGTGACACGCTCCTCCCCGAGCTGCGCCGTCGTGTGCGCGCTCGGCGTGGCTTTGAGATCTTCGACTACGGCAACTTCTCCGGCCCGGCTGGCGCGCGCGAGGACGGTGCGTCGCTGGCGAAGGGTGGCTGGCTCACCTACGAACACAAGCCGCGCTTCGGCACGAACTACTTCGGCCTCCGCGGCCGAGTGAGCATCCTCAGTGAGGCGTACTCGCACGATCCGTTCGAGCGCCGCGTGAAGGCGACCACCGCGTTCGTGGGTGAGTTGCTCTCGTACGTCGGAGAACAGGGCAGCACGGTTGTCGCGCGTACGCGCGCCGGTGCCGCCGACTTCGCGCGCGGCGTCACCACGCCGGTGCCGCTCCGCGCCCGCATGACCACGGCACCGTTCATGGCGCCGGTGCTCGTCGAGCCGCTCATTCCCATGGGCGACACTGTGCGCCATGAAGCCGGAGTCCGTCGCGGCTTCAAGCGTTCGCACGTCTTCGTGCCCGTGCCGATGCCCGTGCTCGATCGCTTCGAGACGACGCTCGCGCGCGTGCTCCCCGAGGCCTGGATCCTCGACTCCTCAATGACGCCGATCGTCGAGCGCCTGCGTGTGCATGGCGTCGAAGCGCGTCGGCTCACGCGCGCTTGGACCGGTCGCGGCGAGTCGTTCACCGTCGACTCGATCGTGAAAGGCGCGCGCCCGTTCCAAGGTCACAGCGAAGTGCGGCTCGAGGGTCGCTGGGCTGAGGCGCGCCTCACGGTCCCGCGGGGCTCCTGGATCGTGAGTGGCCGTCAGGCGCTCGCCCTCGTCGCGGCGATCATGCTCGAGCCGCAGAGCGACGACGGACTGACCACCTGGAACTTCCTTGACGCGCGACTCACCGTCGGTGGGTCGCATCCCGTGCGTCGCGCACTCGATCCGATCACGGCGGCTCGCTGACCACCGCGCACCGTTCAACGACGCACCTGCGATGAGCCGTTTCCTCCCGGCCGATCATGACAAGGGTGACGAGCGGACCATCGGTGGGTACGCGGCGGTCCATGCACGCCCGGCCGCGTTCGAAGGACGCGACGGCTTCTCGTACAGCGTCGAGATCCTCGCCGACCGCGGTGACGACGCTGCCGCGCAGTCTGGCGCTGCGCAGTTCGGCGCTGCGCAGTTCGGCGCCTTCTTCCTCTTCGTGCAGTGGAAGCGGTTCGGTGAGCAGGGCGTGGAGGGACATCTCGAGTCGCCGTTCCTCGCATACGGCGCCGACGTCGAGACCGCCAGGACGGCCCTCGGTGCCATGACCGTCGAAGAGGTGCAGCGGCACCTCGATGCGCTGATCGTCGAACGCGAGGCAGCGGCGCGCGAAGCACAGCGCGTCGCCGCAGCGCTCGACGATGAGGACCCTGCGTGACAGAGCCGACCGGCACGCGCGGCATCATCGTCGAGGGCACCGGCGGCGTCTGGCGCGTCCGCACCGCCGACGGCGAAGAGCGCGACGCCAGCCTCGCCGGCCGGCTCAAGCAGGAGATGAAGGGGCACCTCAAGCTCGCCGTCGGTGATCACGTCATCGTGGAGCCCGACGAGCGCGACAGCGGCTGGCGTATCAGCACGATCGAGCCACGCACGAGCGTCCTCGCGCGCCGCGAACCCGGTGGCCGCTACGGCGAACGCGTCCTCGCGGCGAACATCGACCAGGTGCTCGTGGTCTTCTCCGTGGCCAAGCCGGAGCCGCACGTGCGCATGATCGACCGCTTCATGGTGATCTGCGAGGCCAACGACCTGCGCACACATCTCGTGCTCAACAAGATCGATCTCCCCATAGACCCGTCATTCGTCGAGGAGCTCGCCAAGCCATACCTCGCCGCCGGTTATCCGGTGCATCGCACGAGCGTCAAGCGCGGTGACGGTCTCGAGGAGATGCGCAGCGTACTGCACGGGCGCGTCACTGCGCTCACCGGCCCAAGCGGCGTCGGAAAGTCGTCGTTGCTCAACGCGCTCTATCCGGATCTCAAACTGCGTACGCAGGAAGTCTCGCAGTCTGTGAACAAGGGCCGTCACACCACGGTCGGCTCCAAGCTCATCCCACTCCCCGACGGCGATGGCGGCTATCTCGTCGACACGCCGGGGCTGCGCGAAGTGGGAATGTGGAATCTCCCGTCGACGTCGCTCGATCAGTGCTTCCCCGAGTTCAAGCCGTACCTGGGTGAGTGTCGCTTCCAGGACTGCATGCACGACGTCGAACCCGGCTGCGCCGTACGCGCTGCACTGGCACTCGGCGCGATCGACCGGGTACGCTACGAGAGCTATCTCAAACTGCGCAGTGAACTCACCGACGCCGAACGGAACCAATGATGCGGATCACCCTGTCTTTCGCGCTTCTGTTGTCGCTCGCCACCCAGAGCTCTGCCCAGGCCGGCAGAGCGGCGTTCGACGAAGGCCTGCGGCTCATGCGCATCAACAAGGCCGACGCCGCCGAGAAACAGTTCGAGCGCGCGATCGACGCCGATCCGAAGAACGGCACCTACCACCTCTGGCTCGGCAACGCCGTCGGACAACAGACGACCACGGCCAGCACTATTCGGCAGCCGTTCATGGCGCGGCGCGTCAAGGCCGAGTTCGAGCGCGCTGTCGCACTCGACCCCGAACTTCTCGATGCGCGCGACGGGCTCATTCAGTTCTATCTCAGGGCGCCCGGTTTCATGGGCGGCAGTGAGGCGAAGGCACGTGAGCAACAACGGGAGATCGCCAAACGGAACGTGTTCAGGGGCCACCTCTCGGCGGCCACTGTGGCCTGGGTCGGCAAGGACACGGCCGGCACCGAACGCGCACTCCGCGCCGCGATCACTGCGGCACCCGACAGCGCACGCACCGTCGTTTCGTTGGCGCAGAGTCAGGCGAACTGGGGGCGCATTCCGGCCGCGTTCACCACGCTCGACGAGTTCCTCACGCGCCGACCGGCCGAGATCGCCGTACGCTTCCAGATCGGGCGCTTGGCTGCGGTGAGCGGCCAACAACTCGAGCGCGGGGAGAAGATGCTGCGCGGGCTGATCGCCGAACCGGAGTGGGAGGCGACGAACCTGCGTCCGAGCAGGGCCGCGGTGCACTACCGACTCGGCATGATACTCGAGAAGTCTGGAAAGAAGCCAGATGCCAAAGCGTCGTACGAACGCGCGCTCGCACTCGACCCGCAGCTCAAGCCGGCCAAAGACGCGTTGGCCGCTCTGCGATGAAGCGTAAGTCGCGCTCCCGAGTGCTGAATGAAGGATGCAGACTCAAGGACTGAGCCTCTCCAACCGCCATCCGCCGGGCTGCGGCACATACCGTAACCGATCATGCAGCCGGCTCTGCCGTCCCTGCCAGAACTCGTAGCAGTCGGGCACCACACGATACCCGCCCCAGTGCGGCGGCAGCGGCACGGACTCTCCTGGGTACTCGGCGTCGAGCTCCGCATGCCGCCGCTCGAGCCCTTCGCGACTCACGATCACCGAACTCTGCGCCGACGCCCATGCGCCCAGCCGACTCCCGCGCGGTCGCTGTTCGAAGTACTCGGCGGACTCACTCGCAGTGACACGCTCGACACGCCCTTCTATCCGCACCTGCCGCTCGAGCGGTGCCCACCAGAAGCAGAGCGCGGCGCGCGCGTCGACCCGCTCGAGCTCGCTGCCCTTCCGGCTCCGATAGTCCGTGAAGAAGACGAATCCGCGCTCGTCCGCTTCCTTGAGCAGCACCATCCGACAGCTCGGCACGCCCTCTGGATCGGCACTCGCGAGCGCCATCGCATTGGGCTCGGGTGCCTCGGCCTCGCGCGCCTGCGCGAACCAACGATGGAACTGGGCGAGCGGATCGGCGGCGACGTCACGCTCGTCCAGCTGCTCGCGGCGGTACTCCTCTCGGAGATGGGCGATGCTCATGCCGAAAGGTCCGTCCCGCAGTGCCCGCTAGGCAAGTCCGCGTCCGCCCGATGCTTCGCGGGGAGAGTCCTCACACCGTCGGAACCTTTGCGTCCCGGAGGGATTTGTGAGACGTTCCCATGATGACCGATGCCCCTGAGGCCGCCGCCCGGCCCGCCGCTCCTCCCGAGTTCAGTGCCGCCGCCATCGCCGCGATGGACGACGTCTATCGTTTCGCGCGCTCACTCACCCGAGACCCGAGCGACGCCGAGGATGTCGTGCAGGACACCTATCTGCGCGCCTTCCGTTCGTGGCACACCTTCCAGCCCGGCACCGACATCCGCCGCTGGCTCTTCACCATCGCGCGCAATGTCTTTCTGCGCTCCAGGGAGCGCGGTCAGCGCGAGGTCACGCTCGACGACGAACAGTCGGCCGTCGTCGACGCGGCGCAAGCGCAAGAAGCCTGGGTGCGCGGCGGACTCGATCCGATCCTCGACCGCACCGACCTCGGCCCCGCCATCACTGACGCATTGGCCCAGCTCCCCGAGAACTTCCGCGCGGTCGTGGTGCTCGTGGACCTCGAGGACCAACCGTACGAAGCCGCCGCCGAGGTGCTCGGTGTTCCGGTGGGCACGGTGCGTTCGCGACTCTTCCGTGGACGCAAGCTCCTGCAACACAGCCTCGCGCAACACGCCCGCGACGCCGGCCTGTTGCCGACGCGCCATTCAGGGAGTCCCGCATGACGCCAGACCACGCCAAACCAACGACCGGTGCTGCAGTGGATTGCAATGCCGCACTCGAGAGCCTCTTCGACTTCCTCGACGGTGAACTCGACGGCTCGATCGAGGAACGACTCAAGGCACATGTACAACAGTGCAAGCCCTGCTTCGAGCGCGCCGACTTCGAGCGCCGCTTCCTCGCCGTGGTGCAGACCGCGCGCGCGGAGGAGCGCTGCCCCAAGGCCCTGCGCGAGCGCGTACTCTCGACCTTGCGTGCCGAGGGCCTCGGCGCGTGACCGTTCCCGAGGGAACGCAGGCGCATCGCAACGACGCGCGAAAGTTCACTGTGCTCCGGTGTGCCGTGCTCACCGTGAGCGATTCGCGCACCGCCGAGACCGATGAGTCGGGCCGATACCTGCGCGACGCGCTCACCGGTGCAGGGCACACCGTGCTCGACCACGGACTCCTGCCCAATGACGAGGATCGCGTGCGCTCTCAGGTCCAGGCGTGGATGCGCCGCGACGACCTGGACCTGATCGTGCTCACCGGCGGCACTGGACTCGGTTCGCGTGACCGCACGATCGAGGTCGTGCGACCGTTGCTCGAGAAGGAGATGCCCGGATTCGGCGAACTGTTCCGGATGTTGAGCTACCAGGAACAGGTCGGCACCGCCTCGATCCTCTCGCGCGCAACGGCCGGCAGCGCGCAGGGCAAACTGCTCGTCTCGCTCCCCGGCTCCCGCGCCGCGGTGCAGTTGGCCATGGAGCGCATCATCCTGCCCGAGGGCGCACACGCCGTTCGCGAGCTGCGGCGGTAGTCGCACGCTGTGATCGACTCGCTGTGAGTCGAACTGAATGACGTGAGAGAAGGCAGAGAAGGCAGAGAAGTGAGAGAAGGGAGCAGAAGGAAGCAGAAGGAAGCAGAAGGAAGCAGAAGCAGTAGCAAACAAAGCGGGCCCGGCGTACTTCGCCGGACCCGCTTCTCCCATCTCCCATCTCCCATCTCACATCTGCAGTCTTAGCACCCCGGCCCGGCCAACAGCGGGTCTGGCGACCGCGCGCGGACCAAGCACTCGGCCTGCGGCACCGGCATCACGCGCGCGATGAAATGCGCGTTGACACCAGTCGTGAGGTCGATCGGAAGCGAGCCGAGCAGGTTGAAGCGGCGATGATCGACCCAACGGTGCCCCTCGGAGAGCAGGGAGAACCGACGCTCGTACAGCAGCGCCTGGACGTACGCCGCATCGGTCGAAGCGGCCGTGGCCGCGCTCGCGCCGATTCCTGCGCCGCCCGACACCGACCGGACGACGTTGAGATCGGCAATGGCCCCGGCCTTGTCTCCGGTGTTCCAACGGATCTCGGAGCTGAGAAGCACCAGCTCTTCATTGCGGATGACCGGCACCGTCGAGGTGTTCGTCGCGAACCGGTTCATCAACAGCGAAGTCGTGATGCCGAGACCCTGCGGTGCATTACGCGGTACGGCAAGGACCGACCACTTGGACACACGCAGGTCGCCGGCCGTGATCTGCGTCGCATAGCTCGGGTGGGCCAGGTAGTCGGCGTTCTGGCCGAGGCCGTTCTGCGCGTCACCCGTCGAGGTCGAGTAGACCTGAATGATGCCGACGTTCATCGCCGCCGCATTGGCCGGCGTCCGGTTCAGGAACGACGCCGCGATGGCCGTCTGTGCCTGAGTCCAGGCCGTCGCGCCGCCGCCACGCGTGGCGTAGTAGACCGCCGCGCGCGCTGCGATCGCGCGGTTGAACTGACGGAACGTCGTCGGCGTGTTGAAGCCGGCGAAGCCCGCGTGCAGCACGAACGGGAATGCCGCGCCACCCGCCGCGAGTTCCGCGTCTCCGGCGTTCAGCGTGCCGAGGATGAACTTGTACACGGAATCGCGTGAGACGAACGGTGCGAGATCCGTGGCGTTCTGGTTGATCTGCACGACCGCGCCCAACGAGTCACGCGTCGAGATCACGTACAGGAGCTCGAGCGCCTCGAATGTCCGGGCGAACCCGAGGCCGGCGCTCTTCTGCGCCGCCGAGAGCGTCGCCTGCCCGTTGATGACGTTCTTCAGATTGAAGATGTCGCGCAGGTTGGCGTAGTTGCCGCCCCAGACGCCGGTCGCGAACCCGGATGGATCGAGCTTGTTCGCGCCGGAGAGCCCGGTGAGGTAGTGCGACGTGTTGCGCCCTTCGTTGGGCGTGTAGATGTACCCCTCGCGGCCGAAGCGCGCGACGTCCGTGATGTACGCGCCAAGTCCGCCGCGCTGCCGGCGGATGATGCCCGTCGCCTGCAGCTGCAGTGCGGCGGCGTCCACCGAAGCCCCCGCCACGGTCGGCGAGTTCGGGTTCGGGACGGACAGGGGATCGGCACTGCAGGCAGCGACGAACAGCATCGCACCGGCCAGGCCGAGATAGAGTCCCTTCTTCATTGGTTTCCTCATGGGAATCGAGAGTCGTCAGTGGATGATCG